>NZ_JBSXNZ010000057.1:0-133718 GCF_056857895.1 Marinobacter sp. B-21 | reverse complement strand
CGATGGACACCCTTGCCGTCCGGCTAGTGGTTCCCCTTACCGGGCCCACAGGGGACTTGCACCCCCAAGTCATCCGGCCAGCACCACCTGTACCGGAACAGCGCCCGTCAAGGCGCTACGCGCCATGCCTGGCGCACCAATCAGAAAAACCTGCGTTTTGCGCGGGTTTTTTTATGCCCGGAATCAATTACTGGCCTCAGAACCGGACCGCTGCCCTCGCCTGCTCAAAGCCCTACATCGTCCAACGACGATTCGGCGAGTTTAAGCAGGTCAAGGTTGTGGTCTTCGCTCTTGCCGATGCTTTCTATGTAGTATTCCAGGGACGTCAGGGCATCCGCCAGTGCCTCCAGCACCTGTTCGGCCGGGGTCTCTTTGGCATCCAGCAGGCGCTCCTGAATTGACGCTGCAACCCGCTCAAGAACACTGGCAGAGGCGGGGTCGTTCACCATTTGTAAACCGCCCCAGATACTGTGGAGTGTGACCGGCAGGTTGGCGAGGTGGAGTTTGTCGTAGTCGGATTCAATAAAGGCGGTTATCGCCCGTTTTGCCAGGGTCAGCGCACCGCGGGCTTCATCGGCAACCACGTAAAGGGCTTCCCTCAGATACACGGACTCTTCCCGCTTTCTTTCGCCGCTGGCCAGGGCATCGGTCTCCGAGGTAATACCACGGGTTACAATCTGCATGACTGCGTCTTCGATACCGAGAACCGAGTCGGCAAGGCGATAGAGTTCGTCGTCACCCGGCAGGCGGGATTCTTCTTCCCAGCCACGCAGTTTGCCGGCCTCCTCTCTTGAAACAGCCGCCAGCTTGTTCAGATCAAGCATAACCAGGGTGTTGGCCAGGCGCTCCAGCGCGTCCGCAATGGAAGACAGCTCCGCAAGATCTGGCTCAATTCCGCGCTCGATGATGTCCAGTTTGTCTTTAAGCTGGTTCAGTTCATCCTGCAGGGCTTCCGACAGGGATTTGAGCACGTCGGTGCCCGGGCCATACAGGCGACGGGCATGGGCTTCGAGCATGGCATCCGAGTAGTCGGCCGGAGCGAGATGGTAGGCAGAAAGAACCTGGATGACTTCCGGTTTGCTGGAACCGCTCCGGTAAAGCAGATAGACCAGATCACGGATCAGCGAATCCGGTGCGTCCTTGGTTGTTGCTATCTTGCCGACATAAACCACTTCCCGGGCGTACTTTTCAATCCGCATGAACATGCGCTTGCGGGCTTTGGTGATCATCATGGCCCGATCAAGCATGGTCTCAGCCACAATACCCACCAGACACCACATCTGGCCCATGGGCGCACCCCGGCATAGACGGGCGAAACCTCGCGCCGCGCGGCCGATCAGTTTTTTGTTCACCGCATCGTTACGCTCACGGAGCATTCCCAGAAGTGCAATCTGGAAAGTAAGACGCATGCGCCGGGCCAGTATTTCGTACCCGGCCTCGTCACCCTCGAAAGACTGAACGGAAAAACCGGCACAGAAATCCGGCCGCACCTTGACGTCAACATCAAAAAAACAGGATTCGGGATAGGGTTTTTCCCTGCGGGCTTCCCGGAGATCGTTAATAACCGGCAAAAGAAGTTCGGGATGATCTTCCCGTTGCTGGTGGTAGTACTCCACGTAACGGCGAAGGATAAACAGTGCGCTGTTCAGTGTGGTCAGGAGGATGTTTTTATCGTCATTGGCGCCAACGGGTACGTCGTTGGCCATGGTCACCGCTTCCTGGCAAAGCAGGGTGCCGCCCCGCAGCTCCACGAGAATAAAAATACCCCGAAGCTGATTGACGAAATCAACACAATTCTGGAGATCCTCACCCCTTTCGCGGTTTTCCTGAAAGCGTTCAAGGCTGGATTCTGCCTGCTTGATGGTCTGTTCTATTTCACTCTTGACCAGATCAAACGACTGCGATTTCGTCGCGAGAGACGACTGAACCATAAACGCTTCCCGTTAACTTTGCGGAGACTACCGCATCCTCTTTGGTGGACATTGGCCCGGCAATGGCCGACCAGGCCTTTTTGTTGTGAGCCGGTCGAACCCTTTTCCGGCCAAAGCAAGTTCGCAAAAAACTAGCGAACTTATCATTACTTATAACACAAAACTCAAGTAGCTCAAGAAAGGCGGAATGTAACATTTGGTACAGGCTGACCCAGTTCTCATTCCGTGCTCCGGAGTTTGCCCCACACGGTTTCGCCGGCCTGTTTTTCAAGGAGGGACATGAATTCCTTGTGGGCGTCACTTTCCGCTTCGGAAGCCCGGACCACGGGCAGCGGTCCCCTGTCTGACGACAGTCTGCGGATACCGCTGGCACCGCCGCCGTTTTCCGCGCTGGCATCCAGGGACAGCGCGGTCTGGCCGCCCGTCAGCAGCAAATAGACATCGGCCAGGATCTCGGCGTCCAGCAACGCTCCGTGAAGCTCCCGGTTACTGTTATCAACACCGTAACGCTTGCACAGAGCATCCAGGTTGTTTTTCTGGCCCGGATGCCGTGCCCGGGCAATGGCAAGGGAATCCACAACGCCACAATGATCAGCGGTTTTTCGCACCGGTTTCAGGCGTGCGAATTCGGCATCCATGAAGCCCACATCAAACGCGGCATTATGGATGACCAGCTCGGCCCCCTTGATAAACTCGAAGAACTCGTCGGCGATTTCAGCAAACTTTGGCTTGTCGACAAGGAATTCGTTGGTAATGCCGTGAATGGTGATGGCTTCGGCCTCAACCTCACGCTCCGGATTAATGTAGACATGGTAGTTGCGCCCTGTGAGCTGGCGCTCCATTAATTCAACACAGCCAATCTCGATGATCCGATGGCCTTCTGCCGGATCAATGCCCGTGGTTTCTGTATCCAGTACAATCTGTCTCATTACCTGTACCCGGTTATCTGCAGTCTGTTCATCGGGGAATCAAGCATTGGCGAGCTCTTCAACCCCGCGGTTGGCGAGTTCGTCCGCCAGTTCGTTGTCAGGAACGCCGGAATGCCCCTTGACCCAGTGCCAGTTGACTGTGTGTCTTGCCACTTCGGCGTCCAGCTCACGCCAGAGATCTTCGTTCTTTACCGGCTTTTTGGCAGACGTTTTCCAGCCGTTGCGCTTCCACCCGGCCATCCATTCAGTGATGCCTTTGCGGACATACTGCGAGTCAGTGAACAGCTCCACCTCACAGGGGCGCTTGAGAGCTGCCAGCCCCCGGATAGCCGCCATAAGCTCCATTCGGTTGTTGGTGGTCCCTGCCTCGCCGCCGTGCAGCGTTTTTCGGCTGTCGCCGTAACGCAATACAACGCCCCAGCCTCCCGGGCCCGGATTGCCCTTACAGGCACCATCAGTGTAAAGGATTACCTTGCCAGCCATTCACTCTCCTGAATCAGTCAATCGATGTGTCATTCCACTCGGTGCACCGGTGTTCCGTTTCGCCTGCACCCCCTTGAGGCACCGACCGTTCCGGTGCCTGACAGGCTGATCACCTTGTTCTGGCGCCAGGCAGGTCGCCTGGGAAGCCGGGCATGCACGCGCTTCCTGGCAAGGATACAGTAATAGGCACCCACTGGCAGGAACCTGTTCCCGGATAGCCGATTGTCAATCCGGCTGACGGCCTTCCGGCCACTTCTTTGTAACGGTGATCTGAAAAAACGCGTAACAGATGCCTCAACGTTGAAGCCCAGCAGGCGAAGCCAGTCTTCCATGCGCCCCCGCAGCAGGAAACGACCGCCCCAGGGACCCTCATTGCTCCGGGATATGAGTTTCCGCACACCCCAGAGACTGATGGGATTGAAACCGATCAGGGCCATGGTGCCCTCCCCCCTGAGCACCCGCGCGGCCTCCCGGATAACCTGGTGAGGATAGGATGAAAAATCCGCGGTGTGATGCAGCACCACCAGATCCATGGAATCACCGGGAAATGCCAGCTCGTCGGCGTCACAAATGGCAACGCCATCGGGTATCTGAGGATTCCACCGGGGGGTTGTCATGATTCGCTGGGCAAAATCGGTGCCGGTGGCCAGAGGAAGCCGGTGGCTCACGCCAACCTGAAGCTGCCTCGCCCCGGTCAGGTGCTGCAACTCCGCATCGACAAACCGCCGCTGATCGGCGAGCAGCGCCCTTCCCAGGGGGGTCTGGAACCAGCGCTCGAAACTTTCATGCCTGGCCGAAAAATCAACTGCGTCGGAATCACTCACCGTTGCGCCACTCCGTGAAGGCCGAACCCGTGGTTGGGGCCTTGTATTTAATGCTCTATCATATCAGTCACATTCGATAAGCACATGTGGGGCCCTATGCTGACCATCTCCGCGATACCTGCGTTCAGTGACAACTATATCTGGTGTCTGTCTGACACCTCCAATGGCAAAGCCCTGATCGTGGACCCCGGGCAGGCGCAACCGGTTCTGGACCACCTGGCTGAACAGCACCTGACTCTGGACACCATTCTGGTCACCCATCACCATCCGGACCATGTGGGAGGCGTTAAAGAACTCCGATCCGCCTTCCCTGACTGCCGGGTGACCGGTCCGGCGGACTCTCCGTTCCAGGGCAGTACCAACAAGGTGCACCCGGGAGATGAGGTGATCTGGGAAGACATTACCTTCCAGGTGCTCGGTGTTCCTGGCCATACCCTCGATCACATTGCCTACTTTACCGATGTGGAGGTTGCAGGCCGGCCGGTTCTGTTCTGCGGCGACACCCTGTTTGTATGCGGTTGTGGTCGTTTGTTTGAGGGCTCGCCGGAGCAGATGCGCCAATCGCTGCAGACCCTTCGGGCTTTGCCCGGAAAGACCGCCGTCTATTGCGCTCATGAATATACCCTGGCGAACCTTCGCTTCGCCCGTAGCTGGCTACCCCAGGACGACGCATTGAAAGATTTTGAGGAACAGTGCCGGACGGCGCGGGACGCCGGCAAAGCGACAGTGCCTTCAGTTCTGGCAGATGAAAAGCGCCTCAACCCGTTTCTGCGCTGGGACGATCCTGCGGTGGTCGATGCCGCCCGGTCCTACTGTACCAGGCAGGGGCTGCCGGCCGATTCGGACAACGCCATATTTGCCGCCATCCGACATGGCAAGGACAACTTCTGACGCCGGGGTACACGCGATTAACAAATCCTCTCATCGACGTAACGAGAGGTTTCTTGACCCCTTGAAAAGCGGTCCCATAGAATCGTTGCAACTTTGTGACCGTAAATTATTCAATATGCCGGATTTTCAGACGTGGGACCCGGCTTCAATCTGGAACCGGATGTCTCTTATGTCGGTCAGACAATTGTCGTTTTTGTTTCTCACCGGAGCCCTCGTCAGCGGGTGCAGTATTCTGGATGGACAGGCTCAGGATAATCCCCTGAACTCCGAAAAAGTCACTGTAGCAGCGGGAGACGACGGCCTTAAACAGTCCGTTGTATCCGGAGAGAACCGAGATGCTGCCCGTAATGAGCCGCTGGATGAAGCCATAGCGCCCGAGCTCAAGGCTGCGGCGAGGGATGCCCGCGACAAGCTCGACAATCCGGTCCAGGAACCCCCTGAGGCGGAGGTTGTTGAGAAAGACCTTTGGGCAAAACTCCGTTCCGGGTTTGTACTGAATCATGACGTGGACAATGAGCGTGTTCGTGATCAACTGAACTGGTATGCGAGTCACCCGGGCTATATCGACCGAGTGGTTGAGCGGGGAAGCCGTTACCTGTATTACATTCTGAACCAGACGGAAAAGCGCGGGCTTCCAGCGGAATACGCCCTTTTACCCGTTGTTGAGAGTGCCTTCGATCCCTTCGCCTACTCCCATGGTCGCGCAGCCGGCCTCTGGCAGTTCATTCCCTCAACCGGGAAACATTTCGGTCTGAGACAGAACTGGTGGCACGATGAACGGCGCGACGTTGTGGCTGCCACCGATGCGGCTCTTACCTATCTTGAACGGCTGGCAAACCGGTTCGATGGTGACCATACGCTGGCGCTGGCCGCTTATAACAGCGGTGGTGGCACTGTGTCCAGCGCCATGCGCCGTAATCGCAACAGCAACAGGCCCACCGATTTCTGGTCACTTCAGTTGCCGCGGGAAACCCGCCACTATGTGCCGAAACTGATCGCGCTGGCAAAGATCTTTGACGATCCCGAGGCCTATGGCATTGAACTGCCCGCGCTGAAGGACGAACCCCATTTCGAGATCGTCGAAACCGGATCCCAACTGGATCTTGCGCAGGCAGCGGAAATGGCCGGCGTGGACATTGATGAAATCTACCTGCTCAACCCTTCTTACAACCGCTGGGCAACCACTCCTGAAGGCCCGCACCGTTTGCTGGTGCCGGTTGAAAATGCGGAAACCTTCCGGTCGGCACTGGCGCAGATACCGGCCAAAAACCGGGTTTCCTGGCGCAATTATGTGGTGAAATCCGGCGATAGCCTGAACTCCATCTCCCGCAACTTTTCGACCACACCGTCGGTGCTTCAGCAGGTCAATAACCTGAACAGTGACCTGATCCGGATTGGCCAACGCCTGCTTATTCCCTCTGCCTCCAAGGGCAGTGACGCCTATGTACTCAGTGCTTCCCAGCGCCTTAACCGCAAACAGTCCCGGGAGCGGGACGGCAGCAAGGTTCGGTACACTGTTCGCAAGGGCGATACCTTCTGGGACATTGCCCGGGAGCACCGGGTGTCAGTTCGCGAGGTTGCAGCCTGGAACGGCATGGCACCGGGAGACCCCCTGATGCCCGGCAAGGAGCTGGTTATCTGGTCGAAGACCAGCCAACCGACGGTATTGGCAGCCAACAGCGCACGAGGCGAGGCGATGGTTCGGAAGGTGGGTTACCGTGTTCGCAAAGGCGACTCCCTGGCCCGTATTGCCAGCCGTTTTTCCGTAAATGTGCAGGACATCGCAAGCTGGAACGACCTGAAGATGTCACGTTATCTGCAACCCGGACAAAGTCTGGTACTCTACGTTGATATCCGAAACAGTCCCTGACGCGCGAGACTCATGACAAGAACACGGAAAGCCTCAACCCTTACGTCACTCTTTTCCGTACTGGCGTTCGTCGCCATACCCGTTTTCTCCCCGGTTTCTGCCGCTGGAACGGCTGAACCGAAGCATGGCATCGCCATGCACGGCGAGCCGAAATACCCGGCCGGATTCAGCCACTTCGACTATGTGAATGCAAAAGCGCCTAAAGGCGGCACCCTGAAGATGGCCGTGGTTGCCAACGGGTTTGATTCCTTCAACCCCTTCGATATCCGGGGCGTGGCCGCTGCGGGCATCAGCACCTACCTTTACGACACCCTCCTGGAATCCTCCGATGATGAGCCGTTTTCAGCCTATGGCCTGATTGCAGAATCCCTGGAAACACCGGAAGACCGCGGTTATGTGGTGTTCAACCTCCGGGAACAGGCAAGATTTCAGGATGGCGAACCGATCACCGCCAAAGATGTGAAGTTTTCCTTTGAGACCCTTACCACCAAGGGCCACCCCTTTTTCAGAAACTATTACGCGGATGTCAGCAAGGTCACCATTGAAGGCTCCCACCGTGTCCGCTTTGATTTCAGCGGCACCAGTAACCGGGAACTGCCACTGATTCTGGGGCAGATGCCGATACTTCCGGCCCATTACTGGGAAGACCGGGAGTTTGGAGAGAACGGCCTTACTCCGCCGGTTGGCAGTGGTCCTTACCGCATCGGCAGCTTTGAGGCCGGGCGCTCGATCACCTATCAGAGGATGGATAACTACTGGGCCCGGGACCTGGGTGTACGCAAAGGCCGGTTCAACTTCGACCAGATTACCTACGACTACTATACCGACGACACCGTCGCCCTGGAAGGCTTCAAGGCCGGCAGCTTTGACTTCCGCCTCGAGTCCTCCGCCAAGAACTGGGCCACCGCCTATACCGGTGAAAAATTTGAAAACGGCACGATCGTAAAAGAGGCCATTGAGCATCATCGCCCGACCGGTATGCAGGGTTTTGCCTTCAACACCCGCAGAGACGTGTTTTCCGACCCTTTGGTCCGTGAAGCCCTTGCCTATGGATTCGACTTTGAGTGGACCAACAAAAACCTGTTCTTCGGCCAGTACACCCGTACGGACAGCTATTTCGAAAACAGTGAACTGGCATCGACAGGCCTTCCACAAGGCCGGGAACTGGAAATACTGGAACCTTTCCAGGATCAGCTCGATGACGATGTCTTTACCGAAGAATACACACCACCAGAGACAGACGGTCAGTCTGGTTTGCGGCAGAACCTTAAAACCGCGCTGGAGCTTCTCAGGAAAGCGGGGTATGAAATCCGGGACGGCAAGATGGTACATGGGAAAACCGGAGAACCACTGGCTTTCGAGATCCTGTTGTTTCAGAAAAGCTTTGAACGGGTTGTCCTGCCCTTCAAGAACAATCTTGCCCGCCTTGGTATTGATGTAACAGTTCGCCTGGTGGACAGCAACCAGTACATTCAGCGTCTCCGTGAGTTCGATTACGACATGATCACCCAGGTCTTCGGTCAGTCTGACTCACCGGGTAACGAGCAGCGGGAGTACTGGCATTCCTCAACGGTAGACGCGAAGGGATCCAGGAATTACATGGGCGTGAGTGATCCCGTTGTCGACGAGCTGGTCAATATAGTCATTCAGGCACCAGACCGGGAAGAGCTGGTACATCGTGTAAGGGCCCTTGACCGGGTCCTGCTGAACGGCCATTACGTGATTCCTCACTGGCATCTGACCCGGGACCGGGTGGCCTACTGGAATTTCCTCCGGCGTCCCGCAGAGACCCCGAAAAACGGCGTTGATCTGAACAACTGGTGGGCGAAGCCCTGAGGAATCCGCCGATAAATGGGCATCTACATACTCAGGCGTCTGGCGCTGATTATCCCCACGCTGATCGGGATCATGCTGCTCAATTTTGTCATCGTGCAGGCCGCGCCGGGCGGCCCGATTGAGCAGCTCATTGCGGAAATGGAAGGCCACGGCGGCAGCGCCCTGGCCAGAGCGTCCGGCGGTGGCAGCGGCGGTGAGGTAGCGGACTCCTCCGGCGACAGCCGCAGCTCCCGTGGCATCCCCGATGAGCTTCTGAAAGAAATCGAAGTGATGTACGGCTTCGACAAGCCGGCCCACGAGCGCTTTTTCAAGATGCTTGGAGACTACGCCACTTTCAACTTCGGAGACTCCTTCTTTCGGGAAAGAAGTGTTATCGATCTGATCCTGGACAAAATACCCGTGTCCATATCCCTCGGCCTCTGGTCAACCCTGATTATCTATTTCATTTCCATTCCCCTGGGCATCCGCAAGGCCGTCAGCGACGGCTCCCGGTTCGATGTATGGACCAGCTCGGCCATCGTGGTCGGCTATGCCATTCCGGGTTTCCTGTTCGCCATCCTGCTGATTGTCCTGTTTGCCGGCGGCAGCTATTTCGACTGGTTCCCCCTGCGGGGCCTCACGTCCTCGAATTTCGAGGAGCTGGCCTGGTACCAGAAGGTCGGTGATTACTTCTGGCATCTGGCACTGCCGGTTACGGCTAACGTTATCGGTGGTTTCGCCACGCTGACTTTGCTCACCAAAAACTCCTTCCTTGATGAAATCGGAAAACAGTATGTGGTGACTGCCCGGGCCAAGGGGCTTGGTGAAAAAGAAGTGCTATACGGGCACGTGTTCCGTAACGCCATGCTGATCGTTATCGCCAGCCTGCCCGGTGTGCTTGTTGCCCTGTTCTTCACGGGCTCGCTACTTATCGAAGTCATTTTTTCCCTGGATGGTCTGGGGCTCCTGGGCTTCGAAGCCGCCCTGAACCGGGACTATCCGGTGATTTTCGGTACCCTGTACATATTCACACTGATGGGCCTGATTCTGAAACTGATCAGCGACATCACCTACGTACTGGTGGACCCGCGAATCGACTTTGAAAGCCGGGAGGGTGCGTGAGCTTCCGGTCTCTGACACCCGTTCAGCAAAGACGACTGAGAAACTTCCGGAACAACCGACGGGGGTTCTGGTCTCTCTGGCTTTTCCTCGCTCTCTTCGGCCTTTCCCTGGTGGCTGAGCTGATCGCCAACGACTCCCCTCTCATTGTTTCCTACAAGGGAGAGTTCTATTTTCCGGTTGTTGAATCGGTGCCGGAGGAAACGTATGGCGGCTTCCTGCCTACCGAGGCCAATTACCGGGACCCTTTTATTGCCGGCGAGATCAAGGCCAATGGCTGGATGCTCTGGCCACCCATCCGGTTCAGTTACAACACGATCAATTACGATCTTGAGGTCCCCTCACCGGCGCCGCCCAGCGCGGAGAACTGGCTGGGAACCGATGACCAGGGGCGGGACGTCGCTGCCAGGGTAATCTATGGCTTCCGGATTTCTGTGCTCTTTGGTCTGACACTGACCATCGCCAGTTGCATTGTCGGAGTCATTGTCGGCGCCGTTCAGGGCTTTTACGGTGGCAAAATCGACCTGCTGGGTCAGCGCTTTATTGAGATCTGGTCCGGCCTGCCAGTGCTGTATCTGTTAATCATTCTTTCCAGTATTGTTCAGCCAAATTTCTGGTGGCTGCTTGGGATCATGCTGCTTTTCAGCTGGATGGGGCTGGTGGATGTGGTACGTGCAGAGTTCCTGCGGGCCCGTAATTTCGAATATGTGAAGGCTGCCCGGGCGCTGGGGCTGGACAACGGCAAGATCATGTTCCGGCATATCCTGCCCAATGCCATGGTGGCCACCCTCACCTTTTTACCGTTTATCCTGACCGGGGCGATTACCGGTCTGACCTCCCTGGATTTTCTGGGCTTTGGCCTGCCCTCGGGTTCGCCATCCCTCGGCGAACTGATCGCCCAGGGCAAAGCCAATCTCCATGCACCCTGGCTCGGGATTTCCGCGTTCGTGTCCCTGTCACTGATGCTCACCCTGCTGGTGTTTGTCGGCGAAGCCGTTCGTGATGCCTTTGATCCGAGAAAGAGCTGATATGAACCACCTGCTTCAGATTTCCGATCTTTCTATCCGGTTCGATCAGGGCCCGGCGGCGGTTGATGGCCTGTCACTGGCTATTCGCGAGGGCGAGACACTGGCGTTGGTGGGTGAAAGCGGCTCCGGGAAATCCATTTCCGCGCTTTCGATCCTGCGCCTTCTGGATGCACGCCATGCCCGTTACCCGAGCGGGCAGATCCGCTATCGGGGCGAAGACCTGCTGGCCGCCACCGAAAAGCGAATGCGCCAGATCCGCGGCCGCGAGATCGGGATGATCTTCCAGGAGCCGATGACTTCCCTGAACCCGCTGCACACGGTGGAAAAGCAAATCAGCGAGACACTGGAACTGCACAAGGGAATGCGGGGGCCACGGGCCAGGCGACGGTGTCTGGAACTGCTGGAGCTGGTGGGCATACAGAACCCGGGAAGCAAACTGGGCGCCTACCCGCATCAGCTCTCCGGCGGCCAGAAACAACGGGTGATGATTGCCATGGCCCTGGCCAACGAGCCGGATCTTCTGATTGCGGACGAACCGACGACGGCGCTGGACGTAACCGTGCAAAAACAGGTGCTGGAGCTGCTCCGGGATCTACAGAAAAAGCTGGGCATGGCAATTCTGTTGATTACCCACGATCTCTCCATCGTGCACCGCTACGCGGATCGGGTTGCGGTGATGGAACACGGCAAACTGGTGGAGGAAGCAGATACAAAAGACCTGTTTTCGTCCCCCCGGCATGCCTACACCAAAAAGCTTCTGGATGCGGAACCACCAGAAGCGCCGTTGGCATTGGGGCAGAATGCCGAGGCACTGCTTACTGTTGACCAGCTGGACGTTCGCTTTGCTATCCGGAAAACCCTGTTTGGCAAGGTAAAAGAGTCGTTTCATGCCGTACAGAGCGCCGGATTTGAACTGAACCGCGGTGAAACCCTCGGCATTGTCGGTGAAAGCGGCAGTGGCAAAACGACCATTGGCCACGCCCTGCTCAAGCTCACCGCCAGCACCGGCAGCATCCGCCTGGCGGGAGAAGAACTGGCGTTTCTCAACCAGAAAGAGTTCCGCCCCTGGCGCCGCCGGGTTCAGATCGTGTTCCAGGATCCGTTCGGAAGCCTCAGCCCGAGGATGTCGATTGCCGAAATTGTCCGTGAGGGCCTGGAAATTCATGATCGGGAAAACGCCAGTGAACATGACCGGAAAGTGATCCGGGCGCTCACCGATGTTGGCCTGGATCCGGAGGCACGGCACCGCTACCCCCATGAATTCTCCGGGGGCCAACGCCAGCGGATTGCCATTGCCCGGGCGCTGGTGCTGCAACCGGATCTGATTATTCTCGACGAACCTACCTCGGCCCTGGACCGCACCGTCCAGAAGCAGGTAATTGAGCTGTTGCGGGATATCCAGGCCCGTTATGGTCTAAGCTATATCTTTATCAGCCACGATCTGGCCGTTGTGCGTGCCCTCAGCCATAAACTGCTGGTGCTGCAGCATGGCCGGATTGTTGAATACGGAAACGCGGCCGACATCTTCCGCTTACCCCGCGCGGACTATACTCGCGAGCTGCTGAATGCCGCGTTCTTTTACCAGAACACAACTACGACTATTTGAGCGTTACCCTGGCCAGACCACATCAGGGATAATGCACCAAAATCAGGAACACAGGGAGAACGATCCATGGGAATCCTCAGTGGCAAGAAAGCACTGATCGTTGGCGTAGCCAGCAAACTGTCCATCGCTTACGGCATTGCCGAGGCTTTCGCCCGGGAAGGCGCCGAACTGGCGTTTACCTACCAGAATGAAAAGCTGCAGCCACGGGTTGAAAAATTCGCGGAACAATGGGGCAGCAAGCTGACCTTCCCCTGCGATGTCGCCAGCGACGACGAAATCGAAAATGTCTTCAGGGAGCTCGGCAAACACTGGGACAACATCGACATCATCGTGCACGCGGTTGGCTATGCTCCGGGCCACGAGCTTGATGGCAACTATGTTGACGTGACCACCCGCGAAGGCTTCCGAATCGCCCACGACATCAGCTCCTACAGCTTTGTCGCCCTGGCCAAGGGCGCCCGCGGCATGATGCATGAAGGCAGTTCCCTGATCACCCTGAGCTACCTGGGGGCTGAAAAGGTTCTGCAGAATTACAACGTCATGGGCCTTGCCAAGGCATCCCTTGAAGCAAACGTTCGCTACATGGCTGCCAGCCTCGGCCGGGACGGCATCCGCGTGAACGGCATTTCCGCGGGCCCGATCAAGACGCTGGCCGCTTCCGGCATCAAGAGCTTCCGGAAAATGCTGGCGGAAAATGCCAGGCGCGCACCGCTTCGTCGCAATGTAACCATTGATGAAGTGGGTAACGCCGCCGCGTTTCTGGGATCGGACATGGCCAGTGGCGTTACCGGCGAGATCATGTACGTCGACGCCGGTTTCAACATCACCGGTATGGGCGAACTGGAAGAGTAGGTTTTCCCTCCCCGCTGAATCAGCGAAAGGGCCGGCTTGATGCCGGCTTTTTTCGTCTGACGGATTGTAACCTTGACTGGCTGCACTCCCTCAGCCCCGCCGTCAGCCCTCGGACATGGCCCTGGCCACCGCCTCCACCCACTCAATGTATGCGGTTTCGTCGGACTCGATAATCCGCACGCCCACCAAAAAGGCAGACTCGTGGGGCCGGCACCAGACCACTTCCACCATCAACTGGAAGGGCTGGTCGTGATTGCCCAGAAACACCATCGCCGGTAGCAGTGCATCCAGTGAGACCGGCTCGGCAGAAAACAGGCAAAGCCCGCCGGCCGAAATATCGCGAATACCACATACCAGTTCCTTGCCAGCAGGCCCGGCATCTTCCAACGTTCCCGGAGGACCGGATTCGAGCGCCAGAATAGCCCGGGCCCGGGCAGTCAGCCGGTAATCCGCCCGGTTATCCTGATCAATACAGGGTTCGTGCTGCGTTCCGAAGCTGTAATCGTTATCTGTCATTGTTGTTATTCCTGCATCAGCGATCAATTTCGGCCTACCCGGATACGGCCAACTACCCTGCTGAGGGTGTCATCGAATTCTGCGGAGGTTCCGAGAACCCGGATCCGCCCCTCAACAATACCCCCTACCAGCCCGTCTTCAATAAACTCGCGCCGGTTGAGTCCCAGCCGGTCTACAAACACCAGTTTTCTGGAGGCGTTGATTCGTACTGCCAGTTTCAGCCTTGCCGGCTCTTCCGAAGCGTCGTCTGGCTGCACGACAATCCAGCCACCCAGCTTGATGCCGTCGACCTGCTTCTCGGCCAGAAGCGTTTTCTCCATTCGGATTCGTTCCTGCCCGGCCTTCTCGTCAGCTATACGCTGCTCTTCCACTGCCTGCCGTTGGCGTTCAAGTTCCGCTTCCCTTGCCGCCTCCAGCTCCCTGCGGCGTTCCTGGGCCACCTCTTTCTCGCGCCGGAGTTCTTCCGCCCGCACTCTGGCAGCCTCGGCGGCCTGTTCCCGTAGGCGGCGTTGCTTGTTACACACGCGGGCCAACAGCTCCACGGTCTCCGCAAGCACCTTGCCAAAAGGCGTGAGTGTCGGCATTGTCCGGAGTTGCTGCTTACCCAAAGCCTGCTGGAAGTCACCCCAGGGCTGAAGCCCCAATTTTACGCCGGCACCGTTTGTCCAGAGAATTTCTGCCGATTCGCCCAGAAACGCATAGAAAAAGCGGCGTTGCTCGCCCAAACCTTCACCTTCGACAAACCACTGGCCCTCAAAGGATTCGAATGCTTCTTTCGGCGGCGTTTCGAACCCCAGCCAGGCCGGATCCCATTGAAAGCTGCCGGCCGCCGGAAGGGCATCAACCAGGTCCGGCACCTCACCCCGAAGCCGGGACACCATAACGGCCTCAATGCCGGACAGCGCATCTGCTGGTAAGGGCCTGTTGTGCACCCTGCCCCAGACGTCGAGAATCCGGTCTCCGATTTGCTCCCCCACATGATAGAGCCGGTTCCGGTCTTTATCCGAGAGCGAAGGGTCGCCAATCCAGACCAGCCATTCAAGGAGCTTGCTGGCGTGCCGGAAGGTTTCACCCTCCAGGCCGGAATCCCATACCGACTGTTTCAGCAGACCCTGCCAGTAATCCAGGATAAACCGGACGATGGACACAGGCACCCGGCGCCCCTGTAATGCGCGCCCGATCAGCGCCCTTGAAACCTGGTCTGCCTTGCGTTGTCTGGCCGCCCCGTGCTCCGTCTCCAGCAGCCGCTGCCTGAGTTTTCCGGCCTGGGCATTTCGTTTGGCCGCATCTTCCTGCCACTGTTGGCAAAAGGCTTCCAGGGATTCCACGCTGCCGGATTCGAAACTTGCCGACACGGCAATTACAAGGGCATCAAGCTGATCAAGCAGAACCTTGCCGGAACGACCTCCGGAATCGTTCCAGCCACGCCACTCCTGCAAACTGTCCAGCCACGCCAGCAGGGTTTCGCTGAATGTTTTTTTACCATCAAGGTTCATTCGCCAGGCGAAGTAAAACCTGAGCCGTGCAATCCTGCGGGCGAGGCCCGGGTGCAAGCCGCTGGTTTTGAGGAAAACATCCATGATGCGATCGGCAACATAGGCAGCGTTGATCTGGCGGGCCGACCACTCCAAGTGTACGGAGCGGATAACCTGGGTAACGCGTTCATCCCGTTGTTCAGACCAGCAGGAGAGCAGCAATGGGCGCCAGTCGCTTATGGCATCCGGTGCAAGCTTTCCGGCAGGGTACGGAAGATCAGGAACCCGGATACCGGCCAGGACGTCGTCTATTTTGCCCGAAACCGCCCGTCGGGAAGGCACATCCTGCGGTCTCTGCCTGTATCGTGACATCCGTTCCCCGTACTTAAGAAGCGTTGAAAAGACCCTGTAAATGACGCAGTATAACCAACTCGCCGGGGTTTACCGCAACATTGCACCGGTGTTATTCGCGTCAATCTGTAACTCTGCCGGCACCGTCGATCGCACATCAGGGTTGCAAGGATCAGAATCGGGGAAACAGAACAACATGTCGGGCAACAAGCTAGAGAATCTGAATGTGGCGAGCCAGGAAACACTGATCACTCCTGAAGCGCTGAAAAAGGAGATGCCACTCTCCGAGAAGGCCGCTGAGACCGTATCCAAGGGTCGCCAGGCTATCTACGACATTATGGACGGCAAAGACCACCGGCTGTTCGTGGTCGTTGGCCCCTGCTCCATTCACGACGTTGAAGCCGCCCGGGATTATGCCACGCGACTGAAGAAACTGGCCGACGAAGTCAGTGACACCCTGCTGATCGTAATGCGCGTCTATTTTGAAAAGCCCCGTACTACCGTTGGCTGGAAAGGCCTGATCAACGATCCGCACCTGAACGACACTTTTGATATTGAGCAGGGGCTGCATATCGGCCGCCGTTTGCTGCTGGACATCAATGAGCTTGGACTGCCGGCGGCCACCGAGGCACTCGATCCGATCTCCCCCCAGTATCTCCAGGACACCATCGCCTGGTCCGCCATCGGCGCACGTACTACGGAATCCCAGACGCACCGGGAAATGAGCAGTGGCCTGTCCATGGCGATCGGCTTCAAGAACGGCACCGATGGCAGCCTCGATGTGGCGGTCAACGCCATGAAGTCTGTCTCACACCCCCACAGTTTCCTGGGCATTGACCAGCAAGGCCAGGTGGCCATCATCCGAACCAGGGGTAATAACTATGGCCACGTTGTTCTGCGTGGCGGTGGCGGCAAGCCCAACTACGATTCCGTCAGTGTGGCCCTGTGCGAGCAGGCACTGGACAAGGCCGGCCTGCGCAAGTCCGTGATGATCGATTGCAGTCACGCCAATTCCAGCAAGGACCCGGCTATCCAGCCGCTGGTTATGCAGGATGTGACCCACCAGATTCTTGAGGGTAACTCCTCAATCCAGAGCCTGATGGTTGAGAGCAACATCAACTGGGGCAACCAGCCTCTTCCCGGCAATCTGGCCGACCTGAAATACGGCGTCTCCGTGACCGACGCCTGTATTGACTGGCCAACCACGGAGAAAGCTGTCCGGGATATGCGCGAGAAGCTGAAGGATGTGCTGCCGAAACGCAAGATCGGCTAGGCGCCATCAGTATCAGAACGGGGAGCCTCAGCTCCCCGTCACACCACCTACCCAGTCCAGCCGGTCCCTTAATGTCACAACCTGGCCGATAATCACCAGGGTCGGCGCCTGAACCGCGTCCGCCTCCACCCTGTCTACAATGTTGCAGAGATTGCCAGTCACCACACGCTGCTCTTTCGTGGTTCCCCTTGATACCAGCGCCACAGGCATGTCTTCAGACATACCATGGTCGATCAGCTGCCGGCAGATGATGGGCAGACCCACCAGCCCCATGTAGAACACCAGAGTCTGGTTGTTCTGGACAAAGTCCTTCCAGGGCAGGTCGCAGGTATCGTTCTTGAGGTGGCCGGTAACGAACCGGACCGACTGGGCATGATCCCGATGGGTCAGTGGTATGCCGGCATAGGCGGCGCAGCCGGAGGCCGCGGTAATACCCGGCACTACCTGGAAGCGCACCCCCGCCTCCGCCAGGGTTTCGATCTCTTCCCCACCCCGGCCGAAAATGAACGGATCACCGCCCTTCAGGCGAACCACTTTGCGGCCCTGCCTGGCCAGATCCACCAGACGCTGGTTAATCTGATCCTGGGGCAAGGTGTGGTTGGCCCGTTGCTTCCCGACGTGGATCATCTCTGCCGATTCGGGAATCAAAGCCAGTATTTCCGGTGAGACCAGGCGGTCGTAGAGTACCACCTCCGCCGAGGTGATCAGCCGCCAGGCCTTGAGAGTCAGCAGCTCAGGGTCACCAGGGCCGGCCCCGACAAGGGCCACCTCACCTGCGGATGTGTTCGGATTCGAGGTAACCGGATTAACCCTGTACCGGACCGGTGCAGGGCGTGCACCAACGCCCGTTCCTGGTGCGCTTTCTGGTTGATCACTCATTGGATTTGGTCAATGCCTCCCATGTACGGCTTCAGAACTTCCGGAACCAGAATGCTGCCATCGGCCTGCTGATAGTTCTCCATAACCGCAATAAGGGCACGGCCAACAGCAAGGCCGGAACCGTTCAGGGTATGAACAGGTTCAGGCTTCCCGGTTTCCGGGTTTCGCCAACGTGCATGCATGCGCCGTGCCTGAAAATCGCGGGTGTTGGAACAGGAGGAGATCTCACGGAACTTGTCCTGCCCCGGCAGCCAGACTTCCAGATCATAGGTCTTGGCGGCGGAAAAGCCCATATCGCCGCCACACAGCGCGACGACGCGATAAGGCAGCTCCAGCAACTGAAGCACCTTTTCGGCATGGCCGGTCAGCGTTTCCAGGGCGGCTTCGGAGTCTTCGGGGCGCACCACCTGGACGAGCTCTACCTTATCGAACTGGTGCTGGCGGATCATGCCGCGGGTGTCACGGCCGTAGGAACCGGCTTCGCTGCGGAAGCACGGGGTATGGCAGACCATCTTCAGGGGCAGCTCTTTGGCGTCCAGAATGCTGTCAGACACCAGGTTTGTGGCCGGCACTTCGGCGGTCGGGATCAGGTAAAGTGGATTTTCCCCTTCTGTCTTGAAAAGGTCTTCCTCGAATTTCGGCAGCTGGCCGGTTCCATACAGCGTATCGGCATTCACCAGATAGGGAACGTAGGTCTCCAGATAACCGTGCTCACGGGTGTGCAGATCCAGCATGAACTGGGCCAGAGCACGATGAAGACGGGCCACAGGGCCACGCATCACTGCAAACCGGGAATGGGCAAGGCGGGTTGCGGTCTCGAAGTCGAGGCCGTTCAGGCTGTCACCCAGGGCGACGTGGTCTTTGGGCTCGAAATCGAAGTGCTTCGGAGTGCCCCAGGTACGGACCTCAAGGTTATCCTCTTCGCTCTCGCCGGCGGGAACGTCTTCATCCGGAAGATTGGGAATGCCGGCCAGGAAAGCGTTCAGCTCTTCCTGAAGTGCGCGCAGCTCATCTTCCGCCCCGGATTTCTTCGTCTTCAGATTTTCCACTTCGTCCAGCAACGGCTGGATGTCCTCACCGGCGGCCTTGGCCTTGCCGATCGATCTGGACCGTTTGTTCTGCTCGCTCTGCAGAGTTTCCGTGCGCACCTGCAGGGCACGACGGCGCTCCTCAAGCTGCTCGAAGGTGGCGGTATCGAATTCGAAATTCTTGATGGCCAGCCGACGGGCGATCTCTTCTGTCTGGGTACGGACACGTTTGGGATCGAGCATGATTATCCTGAGTCTTCCGGTTAGCGATGTAATGATTGACTGGCCATTATACCCGCACTGGTGCTGGTGGCTACCGCAGTGAAAGGCTCAGCGGTAGCGTTTACGGGGACTTTCAGTGTTGCGGGAATCAAGCCGCTGGCGTTTCTCGGCCAGCTTGATTTCCAGACCACGATTGACGGGCTCATAATACCGGCGCTGGTGGATGGCTTCGGGAAGGTAGGACTCCCCGGCTGCAAACCCCTCGGGTTCGTCGTGGGCATACCGGTAGGTGTCCCCGTGGCCCATGCTTTTCATCAGTTTGGTTGGCGCATTTCGAAGGTGCACCGGTACTTCGTAGTCCGGGTCCTGGCGGATATCCGCCATGCACCGGTTAAAGGCCTTGTAGACGGCATTACTCTTGGGCGCCAGCGCCAGATAGGTAACGGCCTGGGCAAGAGCCAGTTCACCCTCCGGTGAGCCGAGCCTCTCCTGGGCATCCCAGGCTTCCATGCTCAATTGCAAGGCGCGGGGGTCGGCATTGCCGATGTCTTCACTGGCAATACGAACCAGTCGCCGGGCCACATACAGCGGATCACAGCCACCATCCAGCATCCGGCACAGCCAGTAAAGCGAACCATCCGGGTCGGAACCGCGAACCGACTTATGCAGGGCGGAAATCTGATCGTAGAACACATCACCGCCTTTATCGAAACGGCGCAGGCTGGTCTGCATGACCTGCTCAAGCTGATCCGCCGTTATCCGGTCGTTTCCTGCCGCGTCCGGCTCGGCAAGATCGGCAGCCACTTCCAGAATATTCAGCGCACGACGTGCATCTCCGCCGGAGGCCGAAGCCATCAGGGTTAACACGTCGTCTTCGACCATCAGGCGGCCGCCAAACCCCTCCCCGACTACCAGCGCACGTCGCAACAGCCGGAGAATGTCCTCTTCCCCGAGATTCCTGAGTACGTAGACACGTGTGCGCGACAGCAGTGCGCTGTTCAGCTCAAAGGAAGGGTTTTCGGTGGTGGCACCGACAAAAATGAAAGTGCCGTCTTCGATGTGCGGCAGGAAGGCATCCTGCTGGCTTTTGTTGAACCGGTGGACCTCGTCCACGAACAACAGAGTGTCCCGCCCCTGGGACTGCTTTCGGTTGCGGGCCCGCTCGACGACAGCGCGAATCTCTTTCACGCCGCTCAGAACGGCTGAAACCGTCTCGAAACTCAGGTCACCGACGTTGGCCAGCAATTGGGCAAAGGTGGTTTTACCAACACCGGGAGGCCCCCAGAGGATCATCGAGTGGAGTTGCCCCTGCTCCACCGCACGCCTGAGGGGCTTGCCCGGGCCGACCAGGTGGGCCTGCCCGACATAGTCGTCGAGGGTTGCCGGCCGCATTCTCGCAGCAAGAGGCCGGAAGCCTCCGGCTTCCGTGAACAGGCTGTCCTGCATCAGGCCCCGTCCTGGATAATATCGACGCCCTCCGGGTATTCGAGGGTAAAGGCGCTGGCTTCAACCGGCTCGTTCAGCCTGATCCGGTCAAAGCTCAGAATGCTGATCTGGGACAGGGAGTCCTGCATTCGCATTTCCTGCAACTCCCCCTTGAAAAAGGTCAGCCTCAGGGATATGAACAGGGAATCCGGGCTTCGTGGCTCCAGGGTAAACTCACGGGTATGGTCACCAATCTGGCGGCCGGACACCCGGTAGGTTTCTTCCAGGTTATCCACTTCACCGCTGAGCAGCAGTGCCGGTGTGGATTGCACCCGGTCGTCCAGATTATGAATCGTCACCTGCTCCAGGTCCGGATCGTAGACCTCAACGGTGTCACCGTTGCTCACGATAAACTGGGAAAGTGGCGCACTGGTTTCCCAGTAGAACAGGCCCGGACGCTTGGCTTTCAGGGAACCGCGGGTTTCCTGCACCTTGTTGCCGTTTCCGTTGACCACGATCTGGATAAAATCCGCCTGGTAGGATTCGTAGCTTTCCAGCAGGGAGGCCAGTTCACCGGCCCCGGCGCTGGAATTGGTTTCGCCAGCCACGGCAACACTGGTGAAGAAGCCAATAAACGCCAGCGTTAGCAGGCGGTTCAGGAATGACTGTCGCATTACAACTTACTCCTAATCTCTTGGTGGAGGCGGAGCCAGAACTTCGCGGGCGCCATTGTGGCCCGCGGCGCTCACCACGCCCGATGCTTCCATGGCATCAACCAGGTTTGCAGCCCGGTTGTACCCGATCTTGAACTTCCGTTGCACGGACGAAATCGAGACACGGCGACCTTCGGTGACGAAGGCAACTGCCTCGTCAAACAGGGCGTCTCCCTCGCTGTCGCCGCCTTCGGACAGGTTCGGCACGCCCGGCAGGCTCTCACCCTCGGCACCGCTCAGCACATCGTCCACGTACACTGGTTCGCCCCGGGCCTTCCAGGCACTGACCACACGATGAACCTCGTCATCATCCACAAACGCCCCGTGCACCCTGACCGGCAACCCAGAGCCCGGAGGCAGGTAAAGCATGTCACCGTGGCCCAGCAGCTGTTCAGCGCCGCCCTGATCCAGCACGGTCCGGGAATCGATCTTGGACGAGACCTGGAAGGACATCCGGGTTGGAATATTGGCCTTGATCAGACCTGTGATCACGTCAACGGACGGGCGCTGTGTCGCCAGAATAAGGTGAATACCGGCCGCCCTTGCCTTTTGCGCAATCCGGGCAATCAGCTCCTCAACCTTTTTGCCAACGATCATCATCATGTCGGCAAATTCGTCGATCACCACCACAATGAACGGCAGCGTTTCGAGTTCTGGCCGTTCCTGCTCGTCATTGGCAAGGTATTCGTCCGGCTTCCAGAACGGATCCAGCAGCGGCTCACCCGCCGCCACCGCATCCTTTACCTTGCGGTTGTAACCGGCGAGGTTACGAACCCCGAGGCTGGCCATCAGCCTGTACCGCCGCTCCATTTCGGCAACGCACCAGCGCAGGGCATTGGCCGCTTCCTTCATGTCGGTGACCACCGGCGCCAGCAAGTGGGGAATGCCATCGTAGATGCTCAGCTCGAGCATCTTCGGGTCAACCATGATAAAGCGGACATCTTCGGGGCCGGCCTTGAGCAGCATACTCAGCAGCATGGCGTTAACGCCAACGGATTTACCGGAACCGGTGGTGCCGGCTACCAGCAGGTGCGGCATCTTTGCCAGGTTGGCCACCATGGGATTGCCGCCGATGTCGTTACCCAGCGCCAGGGTCAGCGGTGAGCTGGACTCCTGGAATACCCGCGCGCCCAACACTTCACTGAGACGGACCATTTCCCGCTCTTCATTGGGAATCTCGATACCAACCACGGATTTGCCGGGAATAACCTCAACAACCCGAACGCTCAGTACCGCCAGTGACCGGGCCAGATCCTTGGCAAGATTAGAGATTTTGCTGACCTTTACCCCGGCCGCAGGCTTGATTTCAAATCGGGTGATAACGGGGCCGGGATTAACCTCGACCACTTCCACGGAAACCCCGAAGTCCGCCAGCTTCTCTTCCAGCAATCGGGACATATGCTCGAGGGATGCTTCCGAATAGCCCTTCTCCTGATGCTCCTCGGGGGGATCAAGCAGGGAAATGGGCGGGATCGGGCTTTCAATATCTTCCAGCAACGATGGCTGTTTGTTGCTCTTGTCGTTTGACCGGGACGGCTGTTCGTCCTTCTTGAACGGTGAAATTTTCAGAGAACGGCCTGCCGGCTGAGGGGCCGCTGCGTTTTGCGATTTTTCAGGCTTGATGGCACTGGCAGGCGCCTCGTCCCGCGAGCTGAAGCTCTCGAGCCGCGCCGGCTCCGGATCAACAGTCGCAAACAATCCGTCCAGACCCGGTTCGACACGATCCCCGGAGGGCTTCGTAGCTGCCTTGGGCTTTTTCGGTTTTTTCGGACCGAAGCCAGGGATGTGCTGCCACCATCGCCGGCCCGTCGCCTTGTCTCTAGTTCCGGGTTTTTCGGTCGGGGGTATTCGGTCCTTGATAACCGGCGGTTCCGCCTTCGGTGCAGACCCTGGTGCAGGCCCTTCCCGGGAATCCGGCCTGGCCGTGGCCGGTTTGCGGCCACCGCTGAACAAACCCTTGATCGCCAACCCGGTTTTCAGGGTCATGCTACCCACCTGATCCATCAGCCAGAACCAGGACAATCCCGTAGTGACGGTCAGGGCAAACAGAAAAATAGCAATCAGAAGCAGAGTGGTTGCCGGCAGGTTGAAGAAGCGCACCATGGCATCCGCCACCGTCGTTCCAAGCACTCCACCGGACGATACGCCAAGGCCGAACACCGAGTACAGCGACAAAAGGCTGGTTGCCGAGAGCAGAATCAGCAAAAATCCGCCAAAGCGCATCAGAAAGAGCGGCCAGTGCAGATCCAGGGAATCATTGCGGCGACGGATGAGCATCAGGGCGTAGCCTGCAATCATCAGGGGGAACAGGTAAGCCACATGGCCAAAGAAATCCATGAACAGACTGGCCAGCCAGGCGCCGGTGCGACCGGCGTAGTTCTGGACGCTGGTGTCGTGGCCGATACTGGCCCAGCCCGGGTCTGAAGGGCTGAAGGTCACCAGTGCCATGGACAGGTAGATGCAGAGAGAAATTAACGCAATCACAGCGCCTTCACGGGCGCCCTGTGCAACCAGTCGGCGAAAGCGCAACTGCTTCTCTGTCAGTTCCTGTGGTGCTCTTTTCGCTTTTGCGGATTCGGCCATGAATGCTCAGACGTTGTCGGTGCTTGCGTTCCGAAGCGCCTGAAAGCCCCTTGCAAGGTCGGTTTTCAGGTCTTCAACTGCTTCAATCCCAACGGAAATACGAATCAGGTTTTCCGTGATCCCGGCACGTTCCTTGTCCTCCGGCGACAATCGCCCGTGAGTCGTGGTAGCCGGGTGGGTAATGGTGGTTTTGACATCACCCAGGTTCGCGGTGATGGAAATCATCCGGGTAGCGTCAATGAATCCCCACGCCTCTTCACGGGCGCCTTTGAGCCGGAACGACAACACCCCCCCGAAACCCTTCTGCTGTTTTTTCGCCAGGTCGTGTTGGGGGTGACTCTCAAGCCCGGCATAGAACACACATTCCACCGCCGGTTGCTGTTCCAGCCACAGGGCCAACTCTAACGCATTGTCACAATGGGCGCGCATACGAATTGGTAAGGTTTCCAGGCCCTTCTGGAAAACCCAGGCATTGAAAGGGCTCATGGTCGGGCCCGCGGACCGCAGGAAGCCGTAGACCTCTTCCATCATCTTTTCAGAGCCCACCACCACGCCGCCGACGCACCGGCCCTGGCCGTCCAGATATTTGGTGGCGGAATGGATCACGATATCCGCCCCCTGCTCCAGTGGCCTCTGGAGGACCGGAGTGCAGAAACAGTTATCCACCACGAACAGCGCATCGCTGTCACGGGCCAGCTGAGCCAGCCCGGCCATATCCGCTACTTCGCACAACGGATTGGACGGAGTCTCAATGAACAGCATGCGGGTTTCCGGGCGCACCGATGCGCTCCATTCTTCCATGTCCGTCAGGCTGACAAACGAGGTTTCCACCCCAAACCTTGCCATGTACTTCTGGAACAGCACATTGGTGGTGCCGAATACGCCCCGCGAGCAGACAACATGATCGCCACTTTGCAGCAGCGCCATGCAGGTGCTCAGGATGGCGGCCATGCCGGAGGCGGTTGCCACCGCCCGCTCGCCACCTTCCATGGCCGCAATCCGGGCTTCGAAGGCCTGAACCGTCGGATTGGTGAAGCGGGAGTAGATGTTGCCCGGCTCATCTCCGCCAAAACGGGCAGCCGCCTGGGCGGCACTGCCGTAGACAAAGCTGGACGTGGGAAATATGGCGTCGCTGTGCTCAAGCTGGCCGGTGCGGATCTGCCCCGCCCTCACCGCCAGGGTATCAACGGACATACCCTCAAGATCCGATTCCGGAATCCAGACAGTTTCTTCGCGGCGTAAGGTCATCAACGTCTCCTGCCTGATACGGCTGCTTCAGTCTTCGTCGTTGTACAAATCAATAATACCGTTATCACTGGATGTGGCTCCGGTACTCTCGAAACGTTTGTCGTCGTTGCGCAGTTCTTCGAGCCGGTTAAGGTAGGCCGCATCGACATCTCCGGTCACATACTTACCGGTGAAGACCGAGCACTCCCAGCCCTCAATATCGTCATTCACGTCACTGACGCAGGTTACCAGATCATCCAGGTCCTGATAGAGCAGCCAGTCCGCGCCAATCAGCTCCCGGATCTCTTCAACGGTGCAGTCGTGAGCAATCAGCTCGCTGGCAGAGGGCATGTCGATCCCGTACACGTTCGGGTAGCGAACGGGGGGCGCTGCCGACGCAAAATAGACTTTGCGGGCACCCGCATCCCGCGCCATCTGGACAATCTCCTTACAGGTGGTGCCGCGCACAATCGAGTCGTCCACCAGCATCACATTCTTGCCCCGGAACTCCAAATCGATCGGGTTCAGCTTCTGGCGAACGGACTTCTTCCGCATTTTCTGGCCAGGCATGATGAACGTCCGGCCGATGTAGCGGTTCTTGATAAAGCCTTCCCGGAATTTGACCCCAAGGCGATGGGCCATCTGCATGGCGGAGGTCCGGCTGGTGTCCGGAATCGGTATCACCACATCGATATCATGGTCCGGGCACTCTCGCAGAACTTTCTCGGCCAGGGTCTCCCCCATCCGCAGGCGCGCCTTGTAGACCGACACCTTGTCAAGGATGGAGTCCGGACGGGCGAAATACACATGCTCGAAAATACACGGGAAAAGATGCGGATCTTCGGCGCACTGACGGGTGTAGAGGGTGCCGTCGGTTTCGATGTAGACGGCCTCGCCCGGCGCAATATCACGAACCAGGGTATAACCCGCGGCACTCAGAGCCACGCTTTCCGAGGCGATCATGTATTCCTTCCGGCCATCCTCAGCGGTTCGCTCGCCGTAGCAGGCCGGCCGGATTCCGTTCGGGTCCCGGAAGCCGACAATGCCGTAACCGGTAATCATCGCAATCACGGCATAGGCACCCCGGCAGCGTTTGTGCACGGCGCTTACCGCTGAAAAAATTTCGTCCTTGGTGGGATCGAGCTTACCCAGCTTCTGCAGTTCATGGGCGAACACGTTCAACAGCACTTCCGAATCCGAATTGGTGTTGATGTGGCGAAGATCGGTCCGGAACAGGTCCTTGCTGAGATCATCGGCATTGGTCAGGTTGCCGTTATGGGCCAGGGTAATGCCGTAGGGGCTGTTTACATAGAACGGCTGGGCTTCGGCGGAACTGGAACTGCCGGCTGTCGGGTAACGCACATGCCCGATACCCACGTTACCGACCAGACGGCGCATATGCCGGGTGTGAAACACGTCCCGCACCAGCCCGTTATCCTTGCGAAGGTAAAAACGATCATCCTGAAAAGTAACAATGCCCGCCGCATCCTGGCCCCGGTGCTGAAGTACAGTCAGCGCATCATAGAGCGACTGATTGACGTTGGAAGTACTGACGATGCCGACAATGCCACACATGGATAAGGTGTTCTCCGAGTGTTAAAACTGAATGTTAGCGGGACGCAGACGCGGGTTCCACGCCTTCCTGCAGTGTACCGGGTACCGGTTCTCGCGCACCCTCGGGCGCAGGCCCCAGAAAACGCGCAAATTCATCGCCCAGGGTCCGCCGGGACCAGTCTTCAACCACCGCAAGACGATCGATGATAATGGACGTTCGCCACCAGGTATCCTGTGCCAGTGGGGTATATCGGGTGAAGGCGATGGCGACAATCACGACCACAACACCTCGCAAGAGCCCGAACCCCATGCCAAGTACCCGATCCGTGGCTGAAAGCCCTGTGACCCTGATCAGGTGACCAATCATATTGTTAATGATGGCTCCGACAATGAGCGTTCCAAAGAAGAGTATGGCGAAGGCGGCAATGAGCCTGACCAGGGGCGTTTCTACCGTGCTTTCCAGCAGGCTTTGCATTTGTGGATGGAAGGTTCTGGCAAGGATGAACGCGCCAACCCAGGTCACCAGAGACAGGGCTTCTTTTACGAAACCCCGCTTCAGACTGATGAGCGTGGAAACTGTAATCAGGGCGATAATGACCCAGTCAATCCAGATCAGCGCTTCCATGGAAAACCCGGTGGAGAAAAGGAAGCGCGAATTCTATCAGGAAACCCCGGTTCGCCAAACCGCCTTACCCACATAAAACCGCTTGAGCGTGGCTATTTTTGGCCGGACGTGACCAGGCTGTTCACGCCAAACGCATCATCCACGGCTCGTTTTGCTGCTTCGGCTTCCGACCTGGTGGCAAACGGACCGCTGAAAACCCGGGTAAGCGTGGTATCTCCACGGACTACGGCCTGGAGGTGAGAGCCATAGCCCTTTTCCCGAACCTTGTCCCGCAACCGGCGGGCATTGTCTTCGTTGCCAAAACTTCCCAGCTGGACCACCCAGGCGCCCTCAAGGGAGCGCTCGTACTCGGCCGTTTCCGGCTCAGCGGGCTCCCTGACCTCGGGAACGGGCGCGGAGGCAACGGGCGCGGAATCGGAGCCTTCTTCCAGAATCCGGTACGCGGGCGAGTCCTTGCTCTCCCCTGCCCCAGGTTCAGGCACATCAGGTGCGTTCTCGCTGAGCTCATAGGAAGGCGCCGGTGCGACTTCGGTTTCAGGCGCCTCAACTTCAGGGAAAGGGGGTTCTTCCGGAATTTTGATGGTTGTGGAACTACGTTCCGAGTGCGGCTCGTCAAAAAGCATGGGAACAAAGATAACCGCTAGGGAAACGAGTACCAACGCCCCGATTATTCTCTGTTTCAATCCATCCACGTTACCAGGCTCCCATCTGTTGTGACTGCGCTGTTGTGACTGCGCCGCGAGAGACGCCTACCCGCAGATACTAACCGTCCGGCAGCCGGAACTCAAAGGCAGACCCGCTGCCATGGACAAAGTTTAAGGCAGTCAGATCAGCCCCGGGGCTCGCTTTTGTGACGCAGAGTGAAGCAGAATTTCCCGAGCCTGGGCGACGGTATGGAACGAACCGAAAACAACCACCAGATCATCCGCTGATGCATTCGACAATGCGGTATTCAGTGCCTGCAGGACGGTTTCGGAGGCGCTCACAGCCGTCAGCCCGGCGGCCCACAGCCTGTCTTTCAGGACTGCCCCGGAAAGCCCCCTGGGAGCATCAAGCCCCGCCAGGTACCAGTGATCCACTACTCCGGCCATGGCTCTGCCAATGCCTTCAACATCCTTGTCGGCCAGCGCCGCATAAACGGCGTGAACCTCTTTCCCCGGCGTTTTCAGGCTCTCCAACTGGCCAGACAACCAGCCCGCAGCATGAGGGTTGTGGCCCACATCAACCAAGATATCCGGACGCTTTCCAAGCAATTCGAATCGACCGGGGACACTCAGGATGGAAAGGGTCTGTTCGATCGCAGCACTATCCAGCTCCGGCTCAAGATTACGGATGGCCACGACTGCCGCAGCGACACTTTTCAGCGGCAACGGCCCGGCCGGCAAGCGAATCAACTGGCCCCCATATTCCAGAGCCGGACCGGAATTCGAATCTCTGCCGCCTTCACGCGGTGACAGGTGATAATCACGCTCCAGCAGTGCCAGATCAACCTTCTGCGCCGCAACCTGCTGAAGCACGGAACGGGGCGGATCATTGTCGGCATAGACCGCGGGGATACCCGGCCTCAGCACGCCGGCCTTTTCAAAGCCGATAACCTCCCGGTTATCGCCAAGAAAGGCAACGTGATCGATGTCCACCGATGTCAGTATGGCGAAATCGGCATCCAGAACATTCACTGCATCCAGCCGCCCGCCCAGACCAACCTCCAGAATCCAGTGATTGACGCCCGCATTGGCGAAGGCCACGAACGCCGCCAGTGTACCAAATTCGAAATAGGTCAAAGAGACCTTTCCCCGGGCTGCCTCAACCACCTCAAACGCCTTTACCAGTTCTGCATCCGAGATATCGGTACCGTCCAGGCGAACACGCTCGTTGTAGCTCTGGAGATGAGGTGAAGTGTAGGCTCCGGTGCGGCGCCCCGCAGCCCGCAACAGAGCCTCAACCGCTGCAACCGCACTACCCTTGCCGTTGGTACCGGCGACAGTGATGATGCGTGCTTCCGGTTTGCGACGGAAGAGCCGACGAAACACTATCAGGACCCGGTCAAGCCCCAGGTCAATCTCGGTTGGGTGTATCGCTTCAAGGTAGGCAAGCCACTGGTCAACTGTGGCACCAGCCCCCGGAGAAACCGGGGGCCGGACAGAGCGGCTACTCGGTGGGGGCATCGATTTCGGGCTTTTCTGACACATCAAACTCGATAGGCTCTTCCGTGCCCGGACGTTCCTGACCAGTGAACTTGGCCAGAACGTGGGCAATCCGCTCCCGCATCTGGTGGCGGTGAAGGATCATATCAATCGCCCCGTGCTCCAGCAGGAACTCACTGCGCTGGAACCCTTCAGGAAGCTTTTCACGAACCGTCTGCTCGATGACCCGAGGCCCGGCAAAACCGATCAGCGCATTTGGCTCGGCGATATTCAGGTCGCCCAGCATTGCCAGACTGGCCGAAACGCCGCCAAAGACCGGGTCCGTCATGACCGAAATATAGGGAATTCCTTCCTGTTTCATGCGCTCCAGAACAGCAGCGGTTTTGGACATCTGCATCAATGACAGAATCGCTTCCTGCATTCGCGCACCGCCACTGGCCGAGAAACAGACGAGGGGAATGCGGTGCTCCAGAGCGACGTTGGCGGCCTGAACGAATTTCTCGCCGACCACCTGGCCCATGGAACCGCCGAGGAAGTTGAACTCGAAGGAGCAGGCAACGAGTGGAACACCCAGAGTCGTCCCCCTCATTGCAATCAGGGCGTCCTTCTCTCCTGTCGCCTTCTGGGCTTGGGACAGACGGTCTTTGTAGCGCTTGGTATCCTTGAACTTCAGGCGATCCCATGGCTCAAGCTCAGCCGAAATCTCTTCCCGGCCGTCCTCGTCAAGGAATACATCCAGGCGCCGACGGGCATTAACCCTGAGATGGTGGTTGCATTTCGGGCAAACATCGAGATTTTTCTCAAGCTCCGGCTTGTAGAGAAAGGCGCCGCATTTGGGGCATTTCTTCCACAGCCCCTCCGGCACACCGGTTCTCTGCTTGGATTCCGAGCGAATCTTGCTCGGCATGATCTTGTCCAGCCAGTTACTCATGGTTTCATCCTGTCCTTTGATGCCTGTTTGCCCTCACCCCTGATCAATCAGGAGGCCAGGCTGTCCAGCGCTTCACGCATCGGGTGGAGCAGATCCGTCAATGCTCGTTTGAGCTGGCCGGTATCTGCCTGATTTCTGGCTATTGTATCGACCAGGACACTGCCAACAATTACACCATCGGATACCCGGCCGACTGCAGCAGCCGTTTCCGCATCCCGGATACCGAAGCCGACGCCCACGGGAAGCGCTGTCAGTTCGTGAATGTGGTTCACTTTGGCGGCAACCTCTTCCACGTTGATGGTGGCAGAGCCTGTCACACCCTTGATTGAAACATAGTACACATAACCGGAAGAGTGCTCACTGATTGCACGGATCCGGTCATCAGTCGTGGTCGGTGCCAGCAAAAAGATGGCATCCAGATTGCGCTCGGTAAACAGAGGAGCCACCTCGTCGGCCTCTTCCGGCGGCAGATCGACCGTCAGGATGCCATCCACACCCGCGTCTTTGGCCGCATCCGCGAATTTTTCATAGCCCATCGCCTCCATGGGGTTCAGATACCCCATCAGAACCACCGGCGTGCTGTCGTTGGTCTTGCGGAACTCCTTGACCATGCCGATAACCTGCCGGAGGGAGGTTCCATGGACCAGCGCCCGCTCGCAGGCCAGCTGAATGACGGGACCGTCCGCCATCGGATCCGAGAATGGCACCCCCAGTTCAATGATGTCAGCGCCGGCCGCCACCAGGGTATGCATCAGGTCTACCGTCACATCGGGATGCGGGTCTCCGGCGGTAATGTAGGGGATAAGTGCCTTGCGACCTTGTCCTTTAAGGGTATTGAGAACCCCTTCGATTCGGCTCATGCCTGCTCCTGTTGATTCTTCAGATCTCGATGCCTTCAAGCTTGGCAACGGTGTTTATGTCCTTGTCGCCGCGGCCGGAGACATTGATGACCACGGCCTGGTCTTTGTCCATGGTTGCCGCCAGTTTGATGGCGTAAGCCACCGCGTGCGCAGTTTCCAGGGCGGGCATGATGCCTTCAACGCGGGTCAATTTGCGGAAACCTTCCATAGCTTCATCGTCGGTGACCGATACATAGTGGGCCCGGCCAATGTCCTTTAGCCAGCTGTGCTCCGGCCCGACACCCGGGTAGTCCAGGCCGGCACTGACAGAATGAGTGTCGGCAATCTGGCCATTCTCATCTTCCATCAGGTAGGTCCGGTTACCGTGCAGCACGCCCGGCCGACCGGCGCAGAGAGGTGCCGCGTGTTTTCCGGTTTCAATGCCCAGGCCACCGGCTTCAACCCCATACAGCTCCACGGATTCGTCCGCGAGGAACGGATAGAACATACCTATCGCATTTGAACCGCCGCCGACACAGGCCACCAGTGCATCTGGCAATTTACCGGTCTTCTCAAGGCACTGACGACGGGTTTCACGACCGATTACCGACTGGAAATCCCGAACCAGCATCGGATACGGGTGTGGCCCCGCCACAGTGCCAATGATGTAAAAGGTGTTATCAACGTGCGCCACCCAGTCCCGCATGGCATCGTTCATGGCATCCTTCAGCGTTTTAGAGCCACTTTGCACGGCATGGACCTGAGCGCCCAGCAGCTTCATCCGGAAGACGTTCAGAGATTGGCGCTGAACGTCCTCGGCACCCATAAACACATGACACTCAAGCCCCAGACGGGCGCAGACCGTTGCCGTCGCAACACCGTGCTGGCCGGCACCGGTCTCTGCAATAATCCGTTTCTTCCCCAGGAAACTGGCGAGCAATGCCTGGCCAATCGTGTTGTTCACCTTGTGGGCGCCGGTGTGGCAAAGATCTTCACGCTTGAGCCAGATCTGCGCACCGCCGGTCTCCCGGGTCAGGCGCTCGGCAAAGTAAAGAGGCGTGGGCCGGCCCACGTAATCCGCCAGTTCCTTGTCGAACCGCGCCTGAAATTCCGGGTCTTTCCTGAGGCGGTTATATTCTTTCTCGAGTGTCATCAGGGAATCCATCAGAGTCTCGGAAACAAACCGCCCACCGAAGGCCCCGAAGTGACCCCGCGCGTCCGGCAGTGCGCTCAGCATTTCTTCAGTCAGTTTTACAGACACGGTGAACCTCTTTGATAAAATGAGAAATTTTCTGGATATCCTTGATGCCTTTGCCTTGTTCAACACCGCCGCTGACATCCACCGCCCACGGTTTCACCTGGTTTACCGCGGCAAATACGTTAGCAGATGACAACCCGCCGGCCAATATGAGCGGCAGTGGCCGGTCCTCCGGTATCAGCTCCCAGTTGAAGCCCTTCCCGGTACCGCCGTATTTTTCCGGATCCCAGGCATCTACCAGCAAACCGGCAGAGTCCCGGAACTCTTCAAACGCACGCTCGATCTGACCGGATTCCCGAACCCGGACGGCCTTGATCCAGCGGCGCCCGAAGCCTGAGCAGAAAGCGGCAGTTTCGTCGCCATGAAACTGCAGAAGATCCAGCGGGACCTTGTCGAGCACTGTCTCGAGTTCCTGCCGAGAGGGATTCACAAACAGGCCGACAACGGACACAAACGCAGGGATGCGGCGAACCAGAGCCGCGGCCTGATCCGCATTGACTGACCGCGGGCTTGGCCCATAGAAGACGAACCCCAGAGCGTCCGCGCCGCATTCAACCGCCGCATCAACGTCCTCAGGGCGAGTCAGGCCGCATATTTTTACGCGTGCGCTCATTGGCTCAGAACCCGTTGCTTGAGATGGATATGTGTGGGCGTCAGGGGGCGGTTTTCCGCCCGACTGTACCACGGCCTCACAAAGCCGGGGCCACACTCGGCAGCAGGCAAACCGAACTCACCGGGATAACCCACATCAACCAGATACAGACCATGGGGAGGCGCGGTAACACCGGCCACTGTCCGGTCTCTGGCAGCCAGTATCTCATGAATCCACTCTACTGGCTGCTTCCCTGAACCCACCGCCATCAACGCCCCGGCAATATTCCGCACCATGTGATGCAAAAATGCGTTGGCCTGCACATCAATTACGACAAAGTTACGTTTCCGGGTTACCGAGATCCTTTCCAGGAAACGGATCGGCGTTCGGGACTGGCAGCCGGCTGCGCGGAAGGACGAGAAATCGTGCTCACCTGTCAGCGCCTGTGCTGCCTCATGCATTCGCTCGGCATCGAGAGGGCGGAATGTCCAGCTCACCTGCCCCCGCTGGATACCGGGCCGCACCGGGTGGTTGCAGATGATGTAGCGGTAGCGGCGGTACGTGGCTGAAAAACGGGCATGGAAATCGCCCTCGCCATTCCCGGCCCAGTGCACGGAAATATCATCAGGCAATGCGGTATTGATGCCCATCACCCAGGATCGGAGGTTCCGCACCGAAGGGGTATCGAAATGGGCAACCTGGTAACTCGCGTGAACACCGGCGTCTGTGCGCCCTGCACAAACCAGATCCACGGGGTGATCGGCGACCTTTGCGACCGCTTTGGTAAGTTCGGCTTCGACCGACCGGACGCCGGATTTCTGGAGCTGCCAACCGTGGAAACTGCGGCCATCGTACTCAAACGCAAGCGCGACGCGCCCTGCACCGATGGCGTTATCCGTGGTGAGTTGCTGGGTTTCAAGAAACAAGTGCGAATCCGGAAAGTATGTTTCTGTAAAAACAAAGCGCCGGCTTGATGCCGGGAGTCAACCCGGCAGCCGGCGCTTGCTGCCTGTCAGACCCGATTATAACGGATCAGGACAGATTTTTAAGGAGATCTTGTGCCTCCGCTTTCTGATCTTCGCTGCCTTCCAGGGCGACTTCTTCGAGGATGTCCCTGGCGCCATCAGCGTCACCCATCTCGATGTAGGCCCGCGCAAGATCAAGCTTGGTGGCAGCCTCATCGGTACCGGCGAGGAAATCGAAGTCGTCGTCATCCCCAAGATCGTTCTCGTCAATATCAGCAACAGACGAACGGGAAAACTCCCCGGCCACCTCATCGGATGCAACGGGCAAGTCCAGATCTTCATCTGAAGCCTCATCGACGTCAGCCGGGAGGTCCTGGTCATCAAGGCCATCTGCAGCGCCCTGCTGCTCAAGCTCCTCGGCCCCCTCAACGGTCTCTTCAGGACCGGCTTCCTCGGCATCGCCCAGAACATCGCCTTCTGCGAGGGTGTCTTCAAGGCCCAGTTCCTCATCCAGTGAAGCGGGCTCTTCCTCATCGTGATTCGCCGAATCCGCGGAATCGGAGAACTCTTCCATCAGCGCCAGGTCTTCATCTGACACATCCAGCTCAAGATCATCCAGAGAGGATTCTTCCATCTCGCTACCGCCCAGCTCGTCCTCTTCTTCACCGGCTACCTTGTCGAGCTCGGCATCAAGTTCATCAAGAAAGGACTCGTCCAGAGAATCGATATCAGCTTCAGAGTCTTCTTCAGACAGACTGACCTCATCGGCAGCCTCACCCGACTCACCCGCTGGCGTCTCTTCCCCCAGATCACTCTCGTCGAGCTCCAGACCCAGATCTTCTTCGACCTCATCGGGCTTTGTTTCAGGGTCGGCAGATTCATCAAGATCCATCCCGAACTCTGAGGACATATCCCACTCACCGGACTCCCCAGGCTCAGGAGTTTTTTCTTCTCCGGACTCGAGTTCAATGCCCGAGAGGTCGTATTCGATCAGGTCATCCTTGCTTTCTTCTTTCTGGTCTTCCGATCCAGAAGCTTCCGGTTCTTCAAACTCATTCAGATCAAAGTCTGAAAGATCGGAATCGAAGTCACCAAATTCGTTCTCGGCCGGCTCTTCCTGCTCCGAATCGAACCGATCCGCCAAGAGCTCTTCAGATGCAGGTTTGTCTTCACCAGGAACCGAGTCTTCACCAGGAACCGAGTCGTCACCCGCCCCCTTTTCGGAATCGTAAGAGGCCGCGAAGGAGTCTGAGCGAAGCTGTGATTCAAGGTCATCGATGCTAGGCATGGACTCCGCTTCTTCCAGTCTCGCCCGCAACTCGTTCGCTGTCGTCAGGGCTTCCTCGTCATCCAGTGCCTGGATTTCACCAAACTGCCTTTCAAAGGATTCACGATCCTGGATATCGGCATATACACCCAACAGCTTCAGACGCAGATCAGTGCGGCTTGGTTCGCGGGAGATTGCTGTTTCCAGCGTTTGTGCTGCCTGATCGTGACGACCATAGGCTATGTACGTGTCTGCTTCTTCGAGGGCGTCACTGGCGACTGATTCCTGATCGCCCTCATCCAGATTCAGATCAAAGGAATCTGTACCTTCCTCCGTTTCGCTGTTCAGCTGTTCGTAAAACGCCTTTTCCCGGTTCGCATTGCGACGGGCAAGGAGCAGGAGCAGCAACAGAAGAATGATCAGGCCACCCCCAAGGGCAATCTGGTACATCGGGTTGTTGGTGATCGCATCAATAACATTAGCCGGAAAGCCCTTCTCTGCAGCAGGAGCCTGAGGTGCCGGCTTTGGTTCGGGCTCTGCAGCCTGCGAAGGCTGAGAGGCCGCAGGGGCTGGCCCGGTAACGTCTTCGCTCATGTCTTCAGAAGTCGCGTCGGTACCGGCACCAGCCTCCGCCATGACCTGTTCATCAGATGGCGAGGCAGCATCGGCGGCCGCGCCTTCCGGTGCATCTTCAGCCCCCGCCAGTTCAGCGGTTTCCGATCCGGGTTCGGCCTGCTCACCGGACACGGCGGGCTCAACCTCTCCGGTGGCCTTCTCATCCGCAACGGCGGTTTCTTCCTGAGGTGTCACGTCCTCAGCCGCCGCAGTACCGGCAGCCTCGCTCTCACCAGGGGCAGCCTGCTCTGGAGAGTCAGCCCCGGTTGCCTGTTGAATCTCGGCAAGCTGGGTATTTTTCAGTTCAAGCAGACGCTGGAGTGTCTGAACCTGATCCTGAAGATCTTCTACCCGACTGTTCAGCTCTGTATTTTCACGTCGTGCGCTTTCCAGCTCTTCCATCGCAACAGCAGTGCCGGCGTCAACGCCACCAGGCAGCTGGCCATCCCCGCCGGCCGAGCCGCCTTCGGACGTATCGCGACCGGATTCCCCGGAGACAACCAGCTTCAGCTCATCACCACCCGCCGCCGGCTCCTGGACCACAGGCTGCTGCCGCTGGCTCGCAGTTGCATCAACGGTACGCCGGGGCGACTGAAATTCCTGATTCTGCTGGCTGACGATGCGGATTGCCTGAGCACGCGTCCGGCTCTGTATCTGGTCAATGGAGGGTACACGGAGCACTTCGCCGCGCTTCAGGCGATTGATGTTATTGTTGATGAATGCATCCGGATTCAGGTCCTGTATTGCAAGCATGACCTGCTGCATGGAAACGTTGTCATTGGGGCGTACGCGGGAAGCAATAGTCCACAAGGTATCGGATGGCCCGGTTGGCCCGAAGGTATCCGCCTGATATCCCGCACCCAGTGACCGCTCGGCCTGCGACTGACGGCGCAAAGACTCCTGGCTGCGGGTTGCTGCTGGCTGGCGGGCCGTTTCCGTGGAAGCCGCCGCAGGTACATTAACCTGCTCCTGTATCCCCGAGTCCTCTGCGTATACAGGCGGATCAACGAGAACGGCGTATTCACGCATCAATCGACCGCTCGGCCAGGTCATTTCCAGCAGGAAATTGAGGTACGGTTCCCTCAGGGGCTCGCGCGAGGAAACGTTAACAGCGAGACTGCCATCGTTACGGGTAACCACCTGGAACCTGAGCTTGCTGAGAAACTGGTTGCGATCCAGCCCCACCCGTTCGTATGCCTGTTCCGAAGCAATGTTGACGAATACATCCCCTGGATCAACGCCACGGCTCTGGGGCAGAACAATCTCCGCATCCAGTGGCTCATTCAGATAGGACTGAAGTTCAATTTCACCCAGCCCAAGGGCCTGTGCGACGCCGGACCCAAGCCCTCCCGCCAGAGCCAGGGCAACCGCAAGCTTGCGTACCTTCATGCTTTTTCCTTTCCAGTCTCCGTTATTCGTTACTGCTTTTTTCAAACAGAATCGGACGAGGTTGGATGACTTCCGTCTGGATAATTCTCGTTATTATGTGTTCTTTTTAATATTCAGCCCGGCAAGTATTGTTGATAAAACCTCTTTTATCAATCAATCAGCCGCAATCCTTGCACCATTTTTTTATCAATCGCGCGGAACTGCCTAGCGCTCCTGAAAATAACAGGGGCGGAGGCTGAAATCAGCCTCCGCCCCCTTACCGGTTTACTGAAACCGGACACAGTTGGCATTTATTGCCTCTGCGTAACAATTCTTAACGCTCCTGAAGGATCCGGAGCATACGACGCAGCGGTTCGGCAGCACCCCAGAGCAACTGATCACCCACGGTGAACGCGGAAATATACTCCGGCCCCATGGCCAGCTTGCGGATGCGGCCAATCGGCACGCTCAGGGTACCGGTAACCTTCGCCGGAGTCAGTTCCTCAATAGTTGCATCGCGGTCATTGGGGATAACCTTTACCCAGTCATTGGCCTTCGCCAGGATCGACTCAATTTCTGAAACCGGCAGGTCCTTCTTCAGCTTGATGGTCAGTGCCTGACTGTGGGAGCGCATGGCGCCAATCCGCACGCAGATACCATCAATTGGAATCGGGTTGTCCGAACGACCAAGAATCTTGTTAGTCTCTACACCGGCTTTCCACTCTTCCTTGCTCATACCGTTATCGAGCTGCCTGTCGATAAACGGAATCAGGCTACCGGCCAGCGGTACCTGGAAGTGCTCGGTGGGAAACCCATCGGAGCGCATGGTTTCGGTCACCTTCCGGTCAATCTCGAGAATCGCGGAAGACGGGTTATCCAGCTCGGCTTTCACACTGCTGTTGAGCACACCCATCTGGTTCAGCAATTCACGCATGTTCTGCGCACCGGAGCCAGAGGCCGCCTGATAGGTCATGGGCGTTACCCACTCGATCAGGTCCCGCTCAAGCAGACCGCCAAGGGCCAGCATCATCAGGCTGACGGTGCAGTTACCCCCAATGTAATCCCTGACCCCCTTGGCCAGCGCGGCATCAATAACATCGCGGTTGACCGGATCCAGGACAATAACCGAGTGGTCAGCCATCCGGAGCGTGGATGCGGCATCAATCCAGTAGCCTTCCCAGCCCGCGTCGCGGAGCTTCTGGTAAACCGCACCGGTGTAATCGCCACCCTGGCAGGTCACGATCACATCCAGGGTTTTCAGAATCTCAACGTCGAACGCATCCTGGAGTGCAGGAACGCCCCCCTTGCCTACATCCGGTGCGGGCTTGCCCGCCTGGGATGTGGTGAAAAACACCGGTTCGATATCGGCGAAATCGTTTTCTTCACGCATGCGCTGCATGAGGACCGAGCCCACCATGCCACGCCAACCTACAAGTCCAACTCGCTTCATGTGCGATCTTCAGACCTCGTTTTATGCCCGCCCGAAGCCTTTATCGCTGGCAGGGACAGGATGGATGATCCCGCGGCAACTGCATCCCGCTACCGTCGGGTCTCAAAAAACTGGACAGAAACCGCTCTTTAAAGCGCAGCCAGAACAGCCTCACCCATTTCCCGGGTGGAGACCCTGGCCGCGCCTTCAGACATGATGTCTGCCGTTCGCAGCCCCTGATCCAGAACCTTGCTGACCGCCGCCTCAATGGCTTCAGCCGCTTTTTCCTCATTAAGACTGTACCGCAACATCATGGCAGCACTAAGGATAGTGGCCAGCGGATTGGCAATACCCTTGCCGGCAATATCCGGCGCAGAGCCATGACAGGGTTCGTACATACCCTGCTTTTCCGAATTCAGCGACGCCGATGGCAACATGCCAATGGAGCCGGTAAGCATAGCCGCTTCGTCCGAAAGAATATCACCAAACATGTTGCCAGTCACAATCACATCGAACTGCTTGGGTGCGCGCACCAGCTGCATGGCGGCGTTATCCACGTACATGTGGGACAACTCCACGTCCGGGTATTCCCGGCGCAGATCGTTCATGATTTCCCGCCACAAAACAGTCACTTCCAGCACATTCGCCTTGTCAACGGAACACAGCTTCCTGCCACGCTGCTGAGCCGCCTCAAAAGCAACCCGGCCTATACGACGAATTTCCGATTCTGTATAGGCGTAGGTGTTGTAGCCCTGACGCTCTCCGCTTTCCAGTTCGCGAACGCCGCGCGGCTGGCCAAAATAGATGCCTCCAGTCAGCTCCCGGACGATCAGGATGTCCAGGCCGGATACCACTTCCGGCTTCAGCGACGACGCCGAGGCCAGTTGCGGATACAGGATGGCCGGGCGCAGGTTGGCAAACAGCTCAAGATTTGATCGCAACCCCAGCAATCCCTTCTCGGGGCGCCTGGCCATCGGGAGGCTGTCCCACTGGGGACCGCCAACGGCACCCAGCAGGATGGCATCGGCTTTGGTCGCTTTTTCCAGCGTTTCATCCGGAAGCGGGCTATCCGTTGCATCGATTGCCGCGCCGCCGACCAGGCCGGACTCGAAGCCCAGGCCAAGATCGAACTGGTCATTGACTTTATGAAGCACCTTTTCGGCCTCAGACACGATTTCCGGCCCGATACCGTCGCCGGGAAGCATCAACACTGTTCTGGACATGGTTTTTCCTTGCAAGAGTCTTCTATTGGATTCCGCCACCGGCGCCAAACAGCCAGGGCGCGGTTTTACGACGACTGTCTTCATACGATTTGATGGCATCCGCATCTTCCAGCGTGACACCGATATCGTCCAGGCCGTTAAGCAGACAATGACGGCGGAAGTCATCCACCTCGAAACCGAACGTCTCACCCGAAGGCGTGCTCACTGTCCTGGCCTCAAGATCCACAGACAGTTGATAGCCTTCGCCCTGCTCCACTTCCTGAAAGAGGCGATCAACTATTTCCTCAGGAAGGACAATCGGTAACAGACCATTCTTAAAGCAGTTATTATAGAAAATATCGGCAAAACTCGGGGCAATAATTACCCGGAAACCGAAATCTTCCAGCGCCCAGGGCGCGTGTTCGCGGCTGGAACCGCAGCCAAAATTGCGGCGCGCCAAGAGGACACTCGCGTTCTTGTACCTGTCCTGGTTCAGAACAAAATCCGGATTGATCGGGCGTTTGGCACAATCCTGATCCGGCTTGCCTTCATCCAGGTACCGCAGCTCATCAAACAGATTCGGCCCGAAGCCGGTGCGCTTGATGGACTTCAGAAACTGCTTGGGAATAATCATGTCCGTATCCACATTGGAACGGTCCATGGGGGCGACAACGCCCTGGTGTTGGGTAAATGCGCGCATGGTTCTCTCCTGCGGATCAGTTCATCAACTCACGGACATCAACAAAATGGCCAGTCACCGCAGCGGCTGCCGCCATGGCCGGGCTCACCAGGTGAGTTCGTCCGCCAAAGCCCTGACGACCTTCAAAGTTCCGGTTTGAGGTGGAGGCACAGTGCTCGCCCTGGCCCAGCTTGTCAGCGTTCATTGCCAGGCACATGGAGCAACCCGGGTCACGCCATTCCAGCCCGGCTTCAATGAAAATCCTGTCCAGACCTTCCTGCTCCGCCTGGACTTTCACCAGCCCGGAACCCGGTACCACCATCGCCTGCTTCAACGTCGGCGACACTTTCCGCCCTTTCACCACAGCCGCTGCCTCACGCAGATCCTCGATCCGGCTGTTGGTGCAGGAGCCAATAAACACACGGTCCAGCTGGATATCCGTGATCGGCATATTCGGCTTCAAACCCATGTATTTAAGGGCCCGCACGATGCCTTCGCGCTTGATCGGGTCTTCTTCTTTTTCGGGATCCGGCACTCTGCCTTCAACGCCGACAACCATCTCCGGAGAGGTACCCCAGCTCACCTGGGGCTGGATTTCCGAGCCTTCCAGCTCAACGACCTTATCGAACACCGCGTCATCATCGCTGTGCAGGGTGCGCCAGTAGTCAACCGCCGTGTCCCATTGCTCGTCCTTCGGCGCAAACGGACGGCCACGCACGTAATCAATGGTGGTGTCGTCAACAGCCACCATGCCAACCCGGGCACCCGCCTCAATCGACATGTTGCAAATGGTCATCCGGCCTTCCATGCTCAAACCACGGATAACCTCGCCACCAAACTCGATGGCATGGCCGGTACCACCAGCGGTGCCGATCTTGCCGATGATGGCCAGAACAACATCCTTGCCGGTCACGCCCGGCCCAAGCTTGCCATTTACCTTCACCAGCATATTCTTCATTTTCTGCTGAACCAGGCACTGGGTAGCCAGCACATGTTCAACTTCACTGGTGCCGATACCATGGGCCAGACAGCCAAAGGCACCATGGGTGGAGGTGTGGGAATCGCCACAGACAATACTCATGCCCGGTAAAGTCGCACCCTGCTCTGGTCCAATCACGTGGACAATGCCCTGGCGCTGGTCCTTGATCTTGAACTCAAGGATTCCGAACTCATCGCAGTTCTTGTCAAGGGTTTCCACCTGTATCCGGGATACGGGATCCACAATGCCTTCCACGCCCCGGGCACGGTCGGTGGTGGGCACGTTGTGGTCCGGAGTCGCAATATTGGCATCAATCCGCCACGGCTTCCGCCCGGCCAGACGCAGCCCTTCAAAGGCTTGAGGCGAGGTAACTTCGTGCAGTAACTGACGATCAATATAAATCAGCGCGGAGCCGTCGTCCCGCTGCTTGACGAGATGATCGTCCCACAATTTGTCGTATAAGGTCTTGCCCGCCATGGTTCTCTCTCACTCTCTGGGGGTTTCTGGTTATCACGTTCGATTGCTCTATGTTACCGTTTACTCATAGATAACCTCAATTCATGTTTTTCATCCATCGCATTCCCATTGGTTATTCTATAGAATTTGGGTGAAGGTCCCGGGTTGGGCCAGCACTTTCAAAACACGCCTACAAGCACATCCCTGTGGGCTCGTTTCGGGCCATCCCTGGCCCTCTATGGTTTTGAAAGTGCTGGCCCAACCCGCTCCCCAAACCTTTGAGCGGGCACCCGATATGTATGGGGCATATGGAGGGGAGAGTCTCCCAAAACCGTGGAGCGCCAGGGATGGCGCGACCGAGCCCTACAGGGACGTATTCACGGGCGTGTTTTGGGAGACTCTCCCCTCCATATGCCCTCCACCAATAGCCGAAAATCTGGATAAGAGGCATGGACTCAAACGCACTGAAGGCTTTCCTGACAATCGTAGATCAGGGCTCATTCTCAGAGGCAGCCGAAACCCTGCACCTGACACAGCCGGCGATCTCCAAACGCCTCGCGGCCCTGGAAAACCAGCTCGGCACCACTCTCATTGACCGCAGCCACCGCCAGATCCGCCTGACCGATGCCGGCAGCCGTCTACTCCCCCATGCCCGCCGGATCCTGGACGAAATCCACAACGCCCGGATTGCCCTTTCCCCGGATTCGGGACAGGTGGAAGGCGAGCTTCAGATCATTGCCAGCCACCACATCGGTCTTCACCACCTGCCTAACTGGCTGCGGCGGTTCAAACGGGAATACCCTCAGGTATCCATTAACCTGCAATTCATGGAATCCGATGCGGCTTATGAACAGATGAGCAAACGAAATGCGGAACTGGCATTTGTCACCCTGAGCGACAGCATGGCGCCCAGCTTTACGGTATTCGCGCAGTGGCCGGACCCGATGGTATTTGTGACAGGAGCTGAGCATCCGCTCGCTTCACTGAGTCAACCGGCGCTTTCAGACCTCGCAGATCACCCTGCGCTGCTGCCGGACACAACAACGGCGACTTATCGGGTGGTCAGCCGCTTGTTCCTCGAAGCCAACCTCCACCTGAACCCGCAGATGCCAACCAATTACCTGGAAACGCTGAAAATGATGACCAGTGTCGGCCTTGGCTGGAGTGTTCTGCCCTCGCGGATGGTCGATGACAGTCTCCGCGTGCTGGAGGTAGGCCGCCCGGTCTCCCGGGTCCTGGGTGGAATCGGCCTCACCGGCCGGCAGTTGGGCAATGCTTCGAAGGCCCTTCTGGCGATTATTCAGAAAGAGGAAGATGCCTGACTTTCAGACTTCGCCTTGAACCGGCGGCGGCCGAAGGCCACGCCAGCTAATCACGACTGCAATGGCCATGGCCGCCGCACCGCCCCAGAACGCCGCTGAGGTACTGAAACCATCCGCCAGGAATCCGGACAACCAGGCGCCCAGCGCGCCCCCGGCACCAAACGTCAGCCCACTGTATAGCGCCTGCCCCTGGCCGTGATGGTGCTGCCCGAAGAAACCCTGGATGTACTGAACCGAAATGGCGTGAAGCGCCCCGTAAGACGCCGCATGCAGCAACTGCGCAAACAGAAGAATCGCCAGGACATCCGTCATCTCGGCTATCAGGATCCAGCGAATCATTGTCAGTGTGAGTGCGCCGATAGCAATCTGCCGAAAGGCAAAGTTCCGGGTCAGCCGGTGCATAACCAGAAACAGAGCAATTTCCGCAAAAACGCCCAGGGACCACAGCAGCCCGATCGAGAGCTTGCCGTAACCATATTGCGCCAGGTGAATGCTGAAGAAGGTGTAATAGGCACCATGGGACACCTGGAGCAGAAAATTCATCAGGAAAAACGTCACCACCGCCGGGTGGCTGACAATCGCTTTCAGACTGCCCTTCGGTGCCGGCGGTTTCCGCTCCCCCCGCTCGGACGGCACCAGAAAAGCAGACACCGCAATCCCGGCGAACACCGGCAACAACAACCAGGGCAGGCCTCGGATTGGCACCAGCTCCAGCAAACCACCCACCAGCGCCACCGCCCCGATAAAGCCCACCGAGCCCCAGAGCCTAACCCGGCCATATTTCTCCTTCTGCTCACCCAGGGTGCGAAGCGTGATCACTTCGTAAAGCGGCAGGATCGCATTCCAGAAAAAGGTGAACGCCAGCATCACCAGCAGCAGACCGTAGAACCCGGGTTCCATGAAAACACCGGCGAAGAACAGCGAACCGGTAATGGCCCCGAACCGGACCAACCGGACCCTCTGGCCGGTCTTATCCCCCAGCCAACCCCAGACACTGGGGGCAATGATTTTGGTGAGCTGAATGGTCGCCATGAGTGTGGCGATCTGAAGATAGGAAAATCCCTGGCCTTCGAGGTAGAGGGACCAGTACGGCAGGAGCCCTCCGAGGAGAGCGAAAAACCAGAAATAGAGGTTGGAAAGTCGAAAGTAAATAGCGAAACCTCTGTACGACTATCGAAATGGCTTGGCGGCTTTGGCGGGGGCGGCCTCCCAAAAATGTGGAGCGCCAGGGATGGCGCGACCAAGCCCTACAGGGAAGTATTCACGGGCGTTTTTTGGGAGGCCGCCCCCGCCAGAGCCGTTCCACCAAGGCTGAAAGCAAGTATCAGAGCTGACCAATCACCGGCGTAGAAACAGACACATCCGCATTCTGCCCCCGATGCCGCAGGTAATGATCCATAAGCACAATGGCCATCATGGCCTCGGCAATCGGCGTCGCCCGAATCCCGACACAGGGATCGTGCCGGCCGGTCGTAATCACCTCAACCGGATTGCCGTGCACATCAATGCTCCGGCCCGGCAAGCGCAGACTCGATGTGGGCTTCAGGGCAATACTCGCCACAATCGGCTGACCGGAAGAAATACCACCCAGCACACCACCGGCGTTGTTGGAAAGGAACCCCTCAGGGGTTATCTCATCCCGATGCGAGGTGCCCTTCTGCGCGATGCAGTCAAAGCCGGCACCAATCTCCACACCCTTCACCGCATTGATGCTCATCAGGGCATGGGCCAGATCCGCATCCAGGCGATCAAAGACCGGCTCACCCAGGCCGGGAGGCACGCCCTCGGCGACCACGTTAATCCGGGCGCCGATGGAATCGCCTTCCTTGCGGAGGGCGTCCATGTAGGCCTCCATCTCGGCGACCTTGTCCGGATCCGGGCAGAAAAACGGGTTCTGGTGCACCTGATCCCAGTCCAGTTTCTCGGCCCTGATCGGCCCCAGCTGAGACAGGTAACCGCGAATACGGATACCCAGTCGCTGCTCGAGATACTTGCGCGCCACCGCACCGGCGGCCACCCGCATCGCGGTTTCCCGGGCTGAGGAGCGGCCACCGCCCCGGTAGTCCCGCACACCGTACTTGTGCATATAGGTGTAATCGGCATGGGCGGGACGGAACTGCCCGGATATCTTCGAGTAATCCTTCGAACGTTGATCGGTATTTTCAATTAACAGCCCGATTGGCGTGCCGGTGGTTTTGCCCTCGAAAACCCCGGAGAGAATTTTTACCTCGTCCGCTTCCCGGCGCTGGGTCGTGTGGCGGGATGTGCCCGGCTTGCGGCGATCCAGATCGCGCTGCATGTCGGCTTCGGAGAGCTCAAGCCCCGGAGGACAGCCGTCAATAATGCAACCCAGAGCGACACCATGGCTCTCGCCGAATGACGTGACGGTAAACAGTTTTCCGAAAGTATTTCCTGACATAAATCAATATCTTATTAAGGCTTCATAAGAAGCAGGGTTAACGTTAAGCCTGCCATTGGCGCAGGTCCTGCTCGTTAATTACAAACACCCCATCACCGCCGTTCTCGAAATCCAGCCAGGTAAACGGCAGATCCGGGCAGGCATCGTCCAGGGCCACCCAACTGTTGCCAACCTCGACAACCAGAAGGCCGCCCGGCGTAAGATGATCCGCGGCGCCGGCGATAATCCGGTGGGCAATATCCAGCCCGTCCTGCCCGGCGGCCAGACCCAGCTCCGGCTCATGGCGGTATTCCTCCGGCATGCTGGCGAGGTCTCCGGCGTCCACATAGGGCGGATTGCTCACAATGACATCATAACGCCCGCCGATGTTTGCAAAGACATCCGATTGTACGGTGCGAACCCTGTCCCGGACTCCGTGAAGCTCGATGTTCGATTCAGCCACCTTCAGGGCATCGGCACAAATATCGGAAAGATCCACCTCCGCCTCGGTGAAAACGGACGCCGCAGCAATACCAATACAACCGCTGCCGGTGCAAAGATCAAGAATGCGCTCAACCGGCTTGCCACCCAGCCAGGGCTGAAAGCCGCTCTCAATCAGCTCAGCAATCGGTGAACGGGGCACCAGCACCCGCTCATCGACGTGAAACGGCATGCCCATGAACCAGGCTTCGCCCAAAAGGTAAGCCAGGGGGACGCGCTCATCCACACGCCGCCGAATCCGCTCCAGAATCAACTCCCGCTCTTGCCGGGTAAGCCGGGCATCCAGGAACAGGGTGTTGTTTTCCAGCGGCAGATGCAGGCTGCGCATAACCAGATGAACCGCCTCATCCCAGACATTGTCGGTGCCATGGCCGAAATACAGGGGCGAGGCAGCAAACTGTGAGGAGGCGTAGCGAAGGTAATCGCGAACGCTGTGGAGATCATCGATAGGGCTGGTCACAAACGTAAATCCTGTGCGAGAGCGTGTCAGCGCCGGATTATACGCTGTTTATCCACCTGACTGCAGCCTTGCGAATACAGCCCCGGAGAATCCCCTCAGATGGCCAGCAGGCCGGAACTGCTGCGACTGCTCTCAAACCGATCCAGAGCCGCTGCCATACGCTCCCTGCCAAGCTGAATCAGTTCCGGAGCCTTGTGGTAATCGTAGCTCCGGCAGGCATTTTTCGGGACGTTTACCAGCAGGTCCGGCGGATAGCCGGCAATCTTGTACTGCACCAACGCACTCTGCATGGTCTCTATGGTGAGGTTCATCACGTCGAACTTGCCAATTCCCAGCTTGTCCCAGTCAATGGTTTCATGGTCTTCATGGGTTTTCCTGTCAGCCGCCTTTTTTTCGACCTGTTTCTGGTGCTCTTTTTTCTGCACGTCCCTGGAAATCCTGTCTTCCGGGCTATCCCCGTTGTCCGGTTTGCGCGCAGCCAGGGATTTCAGGGCATCCCAGTCGAACCAGCGGGAGGCTTTCTCGCGAATGGTGTCCATCCACTCGTCCGTGTCGGTACTCTCGCCCGCCGCTGCGAAAGCGGCATCGGGGATACGCCGCCTGCGGTCATCTTCGCCGCTCAGGTTGACCGCGACAATCATATCGGCCTGGGAGGAAATTGTCGGGATAATCGGCAACGGATTGAGCAGGGCTCCGTCCACCAGAACCCTGCCGTTAAGCACAAGCGGGGTCACCACGCTGGGAATGGCGACCGACGCGCGAATCGCCTGATCCAACGGGCCCTCCTGGAACCAGATTTCCTTATGGGCGAGCAAATCCGTTGCCACGGCGGTATAGGCGACGGGCAGATTCTCGATTCGGGTTTCCCCCAACATTTCCCGCACAACCGAAAAGATTTTTTCGCCCCGGATGGCTCCGACAGAATTAAAGGTCACATCAAGCAGTTTAAGTACATCGAACTGACCGAGCCCGGTTACCCAGTCCTTGTAGTCCTGCATCTTTCCCGCTGCATACATACCGCCAATCAATGCCCCCATGGAGCAACCGGAGATGGCAACAATCTCGTAACCACGCTCTGCCAGTATTTCGATGGCGCCGATGTGAGCGTAGCCTCTCGCCCCGCCGCTACCCAGAGTGAGGGCAACCGTTGTCCGGGGCTTGTGCCTGCGCCCCACCGCCTCCGGATTTGCCCGCACATCGGTAGCCGGCACATCTGAACTGTGTAAAACCCTGGAGACATTGTCCCGGGGCACGTCCTCCGAGGGCGGGCCTTTCCGGCGCCGATCATCGTCCTTTGAGTTGCCCATTGTGCTTACCTCGAGATCATTACCACTTCTACCCGGTTACCCTGTCGGTCCGGCTCGCTGAATACCACGGCAGGACCCGCCACGATGATTTCCTGTTGGTCACGGGGAACACCGGTCTTTGAGAGAACCTCCGAAAGCGATTCCGCAGCCTTGCGTGCGCGCTCCATCGCATCATTGAAAGATTCATCGGCCTCCAATGCAGAATAGCCCACCAGCGCAATGATCGTACCCTCAACCCGGGCCAGATCGGTTACACGCTGCCGATCTCCTGCCTGCCAGTTAAAACGGTAGGTTACTCCCCCTTGCCACGGGACGATAACCGGCCCTTCAACCCGCCTGGCCAGATTCCCGAACCCGGGAATGGAAGCGCCGGGCGCCACGCGCAGATGCTCAACCCAGGCGTATTCCCGCAAATTGCCCCGGGTAACGGTGTAAACCAGTGTCAGCCACCGGGTTCCATCCTCAGAGACAGTGCCCGCTACCAGGTAGTCCTGGGTAGCATCCCCTCCGTACAGAACCGCCTGATTGAATATCTGGTTTGCCCAGACATTGCTCCTGCCGCAACGTACGCCGGAGCACTCAAACAGAATCTGGGCATTTCTCTTGCCCAGTAGCCGCAAATAATGGGCCCTGGCCTGTTCCCGGTTTGAGTCGCGGGCAATCTGGTACAGACGCCCCTCCCCGCTTACGGGAAGCCTTGCCAGGCTGTCAGAGCGGATCTCATTATTCACTTCCCGCACCGCACTGAAAAGAACCAGGTGGCCGGAGGATTCGATGTTAACCGTGGTCTCCAGGGTTGACTGCGGGAAGGCTTCCGGACTATCTCCGGTCGCAGCCATAACAAGACCTGGCAGGGCCAGCGCACCAAAAGTGGCTGCAAGAAAACGGGTGAACAGTAGTTTCAGCAAGCGATTACTCATTTTCCAGAAATTGTCTGACGGCATCTGCCACGTAACCGGTTTCCCCATCAAGATGGCAGTGGTGTCCACCCGGCACGTTCGATACCTGAAGATTCGGAATGACGCTGGTGCGTTCATCCAGATCCTTTCTGTACGACAGCAGCCCCTGATCGGCTCTGACAAAGAGCACCCGGCTTTCCAGGGCACTCAGGGACGCCATCACCTGCTCTTCCGTCATCATCAGCGGTGACGGGTGCCGAAGACGCGGGTCGGTCCGCCACACGAGCCCGTTTTCCTCCGGCTTCATGTTCCTGGGAATGAGCGTCAATGCGGCTTCCGGACTCAGCGGGCTCAACCCACCCTCCCTCGCTTTCGCTGCGGTTTCGATATCCGGGTACACCACTTGCCGGCCAGATCCCGCAATACGCTTCTTGATGGCCTTTCTCATCCGGGGAACGGTTTCGCTGACCGGCCGACTGATCGCACCAAGGCTGTCAATCATCACCAGGTTGCGTACCCGTTCAGGAAAGGCTGCGGCGTAGAGGGCGCCGACAATGCCCCCCAGGGAATGGCCAACCAGATTGATTCGCCCGTCGGAGGTTTCCTGAAAATAACGCTCCACAAGTTCAGCGAGGTCCGCCACGTAATCCATCAAAAGGTAGTCCTGCCCCTCCGGCCGGTGACCGGAATGACCGTGGCCGGCCATATCCAGTGCGTAGACAGGACCAAGGCCTGTCAGTTCCGGAGCCAGCTTTACAAAGGTAAGACTGTTATCGAGCCAACCATGCAGCATCAGTACCGGGGTGTTTTCGTGAACACCCTCACCCGCTTGCCAGCTAAGCCCGGCAAGCGCTATATGCCGGAGTTTCCACTCGGATTCACGGAAGTCCCGCGCACCCTTTTTACCCAACTTGTCTTTGTCCAGTTTGTCCTGGCTTCCGGTCACGTCGTCTCCCGACAGTGTGTCGAGAGCCCCCGGAGGTATCACAATATCGTTCATGCAGGCTTCGCCTTCACAGGGTGTGTGTTGGCCGATCAGAACTCAGCGAGCCTGCCAGATAGGATTCGATCTTGGTGCGTGCGGTTTCATCATCACCGTTGAACTGAACCCCGATTCCCGCAGCGCGGTTGCCCTGGGCACCCTTCGGCGTAATCCAGACAACCTTGCCGGCCACGGGAATTTTCTCAGGCTCGTCCATCAGGTTCAGGAGCAGGAACACCTCATCCCCCAACTGGTACTGTTTCTGGGTCGGGATAAACAGACCGCCCTGGCGAATGTATGGCATGTAGGCCGCATACAATACAGCCTTGTCCTTTATCGTCAGGGTGAGAATACCACTGCGCGCACCGAATCCGGGCCCCATAACTGACACCTTTTCTGCAAGATCGTTTGTAACATTTGGCGGGATACAAAAACCCCTTTCATTCCGGAATCATAGCAGTTGTTGGGCCGGAAGGCGCAACCCTAGTGCTGCCGGGCCGGACGCCTGACCGGCATCAGCTTTTGCCAGGCTATCAGCAGCCGGCTGGCTTCGAGTTCCGGGCTGGCATTGTAAACACCGGCCGCTCTCGATTCCTTTACCATATCCAGCAATTCGTGGGCTCGCCAGGGCGGATTCGTTTTTGCCAGGAATCGGAGCATATCGGCCGCATCGGTGTCCTGTGGTGTGCCCCCGGCGATAAGCCGGGCCAGATCCGCCGCCCAGGTTTCGAACAACCAGAGCGTATTTTCCAGGCCCAGGGCCTTGAACGCCCTGGCGGCCTCCCCTACCGGAATTCGTGACTTCATGAATTCCCTGAACCGCTCCAGGGCCGCATCCCGCAGGCCAATGAAATCCCCGGTTGCATAGTCAAAAGCCAGTCTGGGCGCGTTGCCAGACAGCATAAGGGCCCTGGCCAGCACATCGGCAGATGGTCTCGCGTCTTCGGAAAGTTCCCGGACCCGGTTGGTCAGCCAATGGTTCGCATCCTCGTTACCGGGCACCGGGAGGGTCAGTGTCTGGCAGCGGGAGCGAATGGTGGGAATGACCGGACGGCCGCTCTCCTGCAAAAGGATCAGGGTGACATCGGGTAACGGCTCTTCCAGCGTTTTGAGTAACGCATTCGCCGCGTTGATGTTCAGTTGATCCGCGCGATCAATGATGGCCACCTTGTGATGCCCCACCTGGGGCGACGCGACTGCAAAGGACGAGAGCGCCCTGATCTGATCCACCTTGACCATACGGGATTTCTCCGGCCCATAGACACGGACATCCGGGTGACTGGAAGCCGCGAAAAGCTCGCACTGCTTGCAGTGACCACAGGCAATCGGCTGGCCAGAATCCCTGTTCAGCGGCGTGTCACAAAGCAGCAACCCGGCCACGGCCTCCGCCCAGGCGCGCTTGCCGACACCCCGCTCCCCGGCGAGAATCAGGGCGTGGGGGAGCCTGTCCCCGGCCACCTGGCTCTGTACCGTTCGCCAGGCACGCTTGAGCCAGGGCATGTCCTGGGCAATATCAGTCACGGCGCCTTCCTGTCCGGGAGTTGGATCTGCGTAATTGTCGCTTCATGGTGGCGAGTAGCCGGCGCATTCGTGCCAACTGCCCGCCCCAATCATCCTCTGTGCCTGCGCTATAGTAATGGCTGTTGACCATCCGGGCAAAAAGCCTGGCGGAATCCGCCGCCGCAGGTTCCGCCTCTGCCAGTCTCTTGGCCAGCACAGACGGCGTCTCGCCATGGCGGACCGGCACGCCGGCGCCCGCGCACAACCGGTGCCAGGTATCCACAACCCGCCGGAAGGCGCTCCGCTTTTCCCCGCGGCGCATCTGCAACGCCGATATCAGCCCCGCGACCAGTAATCCGGCCCCGACAATGCCTGCCGTCAGGTACCCCAGCTCGCGCATACCAAAGCCGCCCGGCAACCGGGACATCAAGTCCATCTGGCTCTGGCCCTGATAACCAACAACCCAACGTTGCCACTGATAGTTGATGCGGTCCAGTTGCAGGCTCGCCCACTGAACCAAGGCAACGTTTGCATACCGCTGGGGCGAGGCCCAATCGTTTTCGAGGAACGACCCTTCTTGGGCAACCGCTTCTCTGAGGCCGGATTCGATCCGCTCAGGTGCAATTGCCGCGGTGGGGTCGACCCTTACCCAGCCCCGGCCACCCAGATAGGCTTCAACCCAGGCATGGGCATCGTATTGGCGTACGATCAGGTAATCCCCCCCGGCACCGGGCTCACCGCCCTGATAGCCAATCACCACGCGGGCCGGTATGCCCGCGGCCCGCAACACGAAGGTCGTCGCGCCCGCGTAATGGGCACAGAAGCCCCGCTTTTCATCGAACAGCAGGGTATCAATGCCGTTGTCCGGCATGGCAGGCGGCCTTAAAGTGTAAAAATAGGCCTGCTCGCGAAACCGTGCCATCAGTGAACGGATGATCTGCTCGTCGCTCATGTTTCGGCGGAGCTCCCCGGCCAGCTCACGGGCCCTTGGGTTGCCTTCCCCGGGCAGTTGGAGATACCGGCGAAGTTCAGGCCTTTCGATCTGCTCACCTGAGCCGGCTTTCTCTTCCAGGGCCAACCGGTAACGAACCGGGCTGTCAGCGGGCCGACGAAACCGGAACAGGTCGGCCGATTCCTCAACCACGTTGTCGGACACGGCCCGGGAATTTTCCAGGGCAAACGCCCAGCGCTGGTCGGTGGGTTCCAGCAATACGTCGTATTCTTCGGGTTTGAGCGGGCCAACGCCACCATCGACAGCGACCCGACCAAGCGCACGGAAGTCTCCGGCTTGCCCCTGCCTCCAGGTTTCGCCGTCCAGGTAATCCAGGGTAAGGCCACGCCAGTAGCGATCACGATACGGCGGAATCTCGCCACCGAAGGTCACCCGGAACGCCCGTTCGCTGCTCTGCGCCAGACTGGAAATATCGCCTGGTCGCATGGTGTCGCCGATACCGGTCCGGGCCTCACCCGAAACCAGGGGGACGCTCCACAGCGGCGACATGCGCGGGAAGAACACGAACAGCAGAACCACAACAGGCAGAGTCTTCAGGAACAAGGCCCCCAGCCTCCGCCATCCGGATTTCATCCCCCCTGGCAGTTCCGGTGCGTTAAGTACCTGCAACCCCACGAGAAGCAGCGCAATGCCGGTAAAATTCACCAGAGCCCAGAGAATCTCCTGATGAAACAGGAAGTTGACCGTAGCAAGGTAAACGAGAATAAAAAACAACACGTAGAAATCGCGCACTGACCGGGTTTCCAGCCATTTCAGGCCTACAGCAAGCACAAAGAAGGATGCAGCCGTGTCTACCGTAAAGCGCCCTTGTACCGTAGCCACATAGACGCCAGTCAGCACCAGCATTATCCCGGTTCTGAGCCAGCGGCCCGGCAATCTGACCCGGCCATACCGGGCCAGCCATCGCCAGCTGGCGAGTACAGCGCAGGCCGCGATGAGCCACAGGGGAAGCCGGTCCCACTGGGGTGTTAACAGCAGCGCAAAACTGCCTATCAGCCACAGCAGGGCTCTCGATGGCAGGCTGGTTGCCAGTGCACTGTGCGCTTCGCCCGCGCCGTTTCCCCTCAGACGATCCAGAAGGCTCAAACCCGCCCCTCCGTGATAACCCGCGACAATGTCCGTGAAGAGCGTTTCCGGGTGCCATGAGGTTCGGATATTGCGTCCCTGGGCCGTTCTTGACCCCAGGTTGCCAGCGCCCTGAGGCACCGGGCCGCATGCACAGGCCCGGAATCCGGTTCAATAATCTGCCCCGGAAGGTTCAGACCAAACCGGGCCCCGCTTTTGCCACGCTCATTGACCAGAAAGGCCAGATAGCTTAGCCGCAATTCATAATCCGCCCCCGGATAGGCATTGAAATCCAGCCAGTGCGGACTTCCCTGCTCGCCCTCCCAGTCTGCGACAACCATCTGCCCGGTTCTTGCAAACCGCTTCCACAAAACCCGCTGGCTCAGATCCCCCTCCCGCCAGGGCCGGATATCGGCATGGTCGTTACCAGCAACGGATTGCGCCAGGGCCGACGCCTCGCCGTCCTCAACGGTGCTGAACGCCTCCGGCGCGGGCACCGGCCTGGGGAAGACAACACCGGCGGACACCGGCCGGATCCAGGACCAGGCCTTCAGCAAGCCAAACGGAAACCGGGTTTCTATACGGATCCTGTCCGGGCGCAGGTATCCCCGGTGAGCGGAATGAACTGGCAGGCTGACATCCTGCGCCTGCCCGCAATGGACATGCACCAGGGCATGGCCCGATTCCCCACAGGAAAGCAGGATGGCAATGGCATCATCCCGGCCCGCCCTGAGCCGGAACCGGAAGGGAATATCATCGCCGGCAAAGCCTTCCCCTGGCTGAACCAGGGTCAGTTCAAGGCCAGAGAGATTTCGATGGGTCTGGTGCATGGCGCCGACAAAAACGGCACCCAGGAGGAACGTGCTCAGATAAATCAGGCTGTTCTGATAATTGATGCCGGTTAACAGCATGATGAATAGCAACAAACCGAAAACCACGCCGGCGCCGGTTGGCAGAATGAAGATATTTTTCTGGCTGAAGGACTGAAGATCAGACCGCGGAATCCGTCGGTTGATCCAGCGCTGCCAGCGGTTTCTGAACAGATTTTTCATAGTGTCGCTGAGGCCATGTAATGCCGAAAAAGTAATGCCGAAAAAGTAATGCCAAAAAAGTTCACGGTATTCCACCATGATTTTGCCGCTATTGATAACAGTACCGAAAAATCAAAGATTCTGATCACAATCCCGGATCTTCCAGCTTGAATTCCTGTCCTACAAACCGAATACTCGTTTCAGCGTGCGTATTTTTTAAACAAAAGAGGCCGGATTATGAAACGCCAACACCTGCTCACCACCGCCATCAGCGGCCTGGTTGTTGCCTTACCCGCCTTTGGTGGCGTTCAGACCATGACCTCCGACGAAATGGTGGAAACCTATGTCAAGGATTCCGCGGTCATTGTTGTCCCCAAACACCGCCAGAAAACCGAAGCCGACCGGCAACGCATCCTGCGCTCCCTGACCATCTCCCCCGGCCAACCGGTTCTGACCGAAGCTGAAGAGGAAGCCTACCGGGACGCCATGCAGCGCTATATTGATGAGGGCAAGACCGACGCGCTGGAATATGCAGAGGAAGAGTTCCTGCGGCGCGCCCTGTTCCTGCCTCAGGATGAGCTGGCCCGGGCGCAGCCCCCGGCGGAGTTCACCCCGACGATCCCGCCGCTGATCTTCGGGCAACAGGCCCAGATTCCGGAAGAGCCCTTTACCCAGACCTTTCTTAACGATCAACTGGGGATCGGCTTTGACGGCCAGAATCTGAATTTCAGCATCGGCAATCCGCCGGGTATCGACCAGATCCGGCTCCCCCAGGCGATTAACGAAGGGCCGATTACGCTGACGCCAAGGCCGGGTGGCGGGTTTGATCTTTCCATTGCGGTACCGGATCAGTAACGCCCGGTTCCGCTGATCCTGAAACAAAACGGCAGCCATTAACCGGCTGCCGTTTTTATTGGTCTGACGTTTTCAGAAAACTAATAAAAACGCCCCGCAGAGCGGGGCGTCACTTCACCAACGTTGGTCTCAGGTCAGATTAGTGACCGTAGATAGCCAGCTTGGTGTTCTGAATATGCAGGTTGTCCATAGTGAAAGAACCGACGCTGGTTCCACCGACAAGAACACCCGCGACGTTCACATCCATGATTACGTCGTTGACATCAACCCGCAGGACGTCGGTCGCAGCCGATGCACCCAGGCCGTTTCCTTTGTATACGTCCATGTTGACGTTTGCAAAACCAAGAGCAATCTTACCCTCTGTGGAGGTTGGATCGGTCACGGTCAGGTCCGCGGACATAACCTCACCATCCGTCTCGTTACGATCAGCAAATGTGTTGCCATCACCATCATAGTCGAAGTTGGCACCAGCGCCAGTGATGGACATGCCACGGACACCCACCGCCAGGAACGGAACGTCAAATTCCATGTTGTTCACGGTGAAGGCGGTGTCAATGTTCAGAGAACCGTCACCGGTTCCGCCGAGAGTCGTTGAGGCATCTTCAGTATCGACCCGGATATCCAACCTGGCCAGCATACCCCAGGCCTTCATTCCGGAGATCAGGGTAGTGCTCTCACCGGCAGTACCTTCCAGGTTCATCGAGGAAGCAGTGAAGCCCCAGTCGATCGGCAGACCACTGATAGTGTGAACGGAAATAACAGCATCGCCGTCGGAAGCCAGATCGATGTCGATAGACAAATCGTCCAGAAGCTGGCTCGCTGCGGTGTCAGGAACTCCATCACCAATGGTATCAAAGATAGGGGCCGCACCGGTGATCAGACCAGCACCGCCGAGCTCAATGTCGTTGACGGTGAAGGAACCGCCACCAATCTCGCCGGTAGCACCTGAATCAGTATCTGTGTACCTGAACTGACCGATGCTTACCTGGGTTTCCAGCTCGATGGTCACACCAGCCTGACCGGTGACGTTACCCATCATGGAGTCATTCAATGCCGTCAGTTCTGCCTGTGCGGCGAACGGAGCGGCGGCTACGGCTGTAGCAAGTGCAATTTTCTTCAGGCCTTTCATCTTTATCTCCTTATAAACTCATCATTATTCTTGTGTGAGTCTGTATTTTTTGAAGCAGGATCCGCGATCCCACGAATCCATTTAAGATTGTTTTACAGTCCGAATCCGTGATTGCACTCACAATTCTCAACGACACTGAAACAAACCGTTACAAAGCGGATTTGCGTCACGTTTTTCCTTGCGCCTACTCCTACCCTTCACTCTCAGCTTCCCGGCCGTCATAGAAAAGCTCGTATGGCTTTTTCTGGGTGCTGGGCCTACCAAAACTAAGTTCGCCGGCATCAAAACGATATGGCACGATCTGCAGTCCCGAGAGCCCCAGACGATGCTCATGCTCGATAGCAAGAACCCGGGTATTCTCACCTTCTTCCACGGTGCCTGCATAGACTATTGCGGTTGCGAGAATCTTTCCGTGCCGGGCCAGTGACTTTAAAGCTGCCCTGAACATCAGCACCTTCATGGTTGCGGCAGCTTTCTCCCCACTCTCGCCCAGCCGAACCCGTTTAACCTCGCCATCGTTCATCATCATCCAGGCGGCGGGAATGACCACACCACTCTGCTCAAGCTCACTCCCTACCTCCTCACGGGCAACGGCAGTCAACTCCTGGATATGCTTCGCAGCGAGCGCGGCGTATTTCTTGATCTCATCCGAGGTTAACTTGCCGTCAGCTAGAGCATTGCGATCTGGTATATCTTCATCGGCGCCAGTTGGCGCTGCAACAGCCGGCGAAACGGCTGCCAGGATCAGCAGAGTGGATAGAAAAAACGGTTTCACGTGCCCCATAATCGTTGTTGTCCTTATATTCCGTTGTCTGGTAAGGAAGCGCGGACGTTAGTGCTGTAAAATAGCAACAAGCCTGCCGGCTACCCTTTAATTCCATTTTCATTAGATCAGTGGCCCGACGATTTCGACAACGCCCGTTTTGTGCCCTGTTTATCATTTTTTCAAAATTCTTCGGAGGTACCTTGAGCCCGGCCACGACCCGCCAGCTTTCTCGGGATGAATTCAGGCGCCTGCTTCGGGAGGCTTCGGGGAAGGATGATTTTGTCCATGTCGGCACCGTGGGTGAAGGCCCGGGGCGTGGTACCTGGAGTGGGTTTTCGTGCAGTGCGGTCCAAAGCCGGGTTCTGTATCCGGGCGATACGGACAGTGACAAGATCGCACGGCTGGCCGAAGAAATGGAAACGGAAGCGGCCAGGTATGCGGGCTATTCGGTTGGCCTTGACTGCCTCGCCGGTGGGTGGATTGGCTTTCTGAGTTACGAACTGGGTTATATCCGGGAGCCGCGACTTGCTCCCATCTGCCCCACGCCCCCCGTGCCGTTGCTCGCCGCAGGGCTTTACCTGTGGCTGGCCAGCCATAACCGGAAAACCGGGGACTATTGCCTCTGGATACACCCGAACTGTCCCGGTAGCCTGGTCACTCAGATCAACGGATGGCTTTCGCTTTCGTTTCATACGGAAAGCCAACCGTGCTCCTGGAAGGTCACGGAACCTTTCAAACCCAGGCAAGCGCCCGAAGCCTTCAAGGCAAGCGTTCAGGCCATCCGGGATTACATCCGCGCCGGCGACTGCTATCAGGCCAACCTGTCGCAGGAATTTGTCGGAAAGTTCACTGGTGACCCCTGGTGCGCTTTTCAGGCATTGGCAAACGCCAACCCCACGCCCTATAGCGCGTTCGTCCGTGCCGGAGAGCACTCCGTGCTTTCGATCTCACCAGAACGATTCCTTGAAATTAAGGGCCGTACGGTCAGGACAAGCCCCATCAAAGGCACTCGCCCCCGCGGGAAAACGACCAATGAGGATGCATCTCTCGCCGCCGAACTTCAGACCTCGGAAAAGGATAGGGCCGAAAACCTGATGATCGTCGATCTGCTGCGCAATGATCTCAGCCTGAACGCCAGAACCGGCAGCGTGAAAGTCGGCAAGCTGTTTGCCCTTGAGTCCTACCGGAACGTCCACCACCTGGTCAGCCACATCCGGGCGGAGCTGGCGGACGGCATAACCCCCATGAAGGCCCTGTTCGATGCCTTCCCGGGCGGGTCCATCACCGGCGCGCCCAAAATCCGGGCCATGGAAATCATCCGGGAACTGGAACCCCACTGGCGCGGCCCCTACTGTGGCTCGGTGTTCTATCGCGGACTGGATGGCACCCTGGACAGCAACATCGCCATACGCACCATGCTGTGCGACGGCAAGGGCACCATTCGTTGCTGGGGCGGTGGCGGTATCGTGGCGGATTCCGATCCGGAGGCCGAGTATCAGGAAACCCTGGCAAAAGTCGGGCCTTTGATGCGGTTCCTAGAAGAGTTGGTGATCAAGTAGTGAACATGGGGTCAGATGAAAATGGGGTCAGATGAAAATTTCATCTGACCCCATTTTCATCTGACCCCGAATTCTGATCATGCGTTGTGAATAGTGCTGGCCTTGAGGAATTCCTGCTTCAGGTCGTCAAAGTTGTGCACCGCCGGGAACTGCGGAAACTCATCAATGACATTCCGGGGCGCGTGGAACAGAATGCCGGCCTCGGCCTGGCCCAGCATGGTGGTGTCGTTGTAGGAATCACCCGCGGCGATGACGCGGTAGTTCAGCAGCTGGAAGGCCCTTACAGACTGACGCTTGGGATCGCGCTGGCGCAGAAGGTAGTTGGCGATCCGGCCATTATCCGCCACTTCAAGTTTGTGGCACAGCAATGCCGGGTAGCCCAGCTTCTTCATCAGCGGCATGGCGAATTCGTAGAAGGTGTCCGACAGAATCACCACCTGAAAACGCTCCCGCAGCCAGTCCAGGAATTCCCGGGCACCGGGAAGTGGGTCCAGCTCACCGATCACTTCCTGAATCTGGGGCAAGCCGTAGCCATGCTGGTCCAGCAGTTTCAGGCGCTGCTTCATCAGGACATCGTAATCCGGAATGTCGCGGGTGGTGGCCTTGAGCTCATCAATGCCGGTTTTTTCGGCGAACGCGATCCAGATTTCCGGGATCAATACTCCTTCAAGGTCAAGGCATGCGAGTTCCACAACGGTCTCCTGATTGATTGGTACGGGCCAGCAGCGGTAAATCCACCGGCCGGGATACGGAGCGTATGATAAGAAAAACCGGGCGGGAATGCATCGTGGAAGTGTAAGTCCATCCTGATAAACGGCGGAATAACCATATAGATGGTCATTCCTTCAGGCTATGAGGCATTTGATGGTAGCCTTTTCACACATTTAGATTAGGTGATTCCGGCATGACCGATATTCAGACCTTGCGGGAGGAGCTCGAAGGCCAGAGCCCCCGTTCGATTCTCAAGGCCGCCCTGAAACAGTACGACAACATCGCGATCTCCTTCAGCGGTGCGGAAGATGTGGTACTGATTGAGATGGCGCACAAGCTCACCGACAACCTGCGGGTATTCACCCTGGATACCGGGCGTCTGCATCCGGAAACCTACGAGTTTGTGGAACGCGTTCGTAAACACTATGGCATAGAGATCGAGGTTCTGTTTCCGGACGCGGAGGAAGTTCAGGACATGGTCAACAAGAAGGGCCTGTTCAGCTTTTACGAAGATGGCCACGGGGAATGTTGCGGTATCCGCAAGGTCAATCCGCTGCGCCGCAAGCTGGCCACGGTTGATGCCTGGATAACCGGCCAGCGCAAGGACCAGAGCCCGGATACCCGCAACGACGTGCCGGTCGTTCAGGAAGATACTGCGTTCTCAACCGATGAGAAAACCCTGGTGAAGTTCAATCCGCTGGCGAACTGGACTTCAAAAGAAGTCTGGGACTACATCCGGATGTCCGAGGCGCCCTATAACGAGCTGCATGAAAAAGGGTTCGTCAGCATTGGCTGCCAGCCGTGCACCCGCCCTGTCCTGCCGGGACAACATGAGCGGGAAGGTCGCTGGTGGTGGGAAGAAGCCACCCAGAAAGAGTGTGGCCTTCATGCGGATAATCTGATCGCCCGGGACTGACCGGGCGGCGAGCTACCCGCGCTCACCGGTTAATAAGTGGGTAGCTCGATTTCCCTGAACAACTCCTCAATTTCTGATCGACTTCCCTGGTGAGCGACCGCTTCGTCCACCTTCTCTTTGGCAAGATGTGGTGCAAAGCGCTGGATGAAGTCGTACATATAGCCCCGTAGGAAAGTGCCTTTTCGGAACCCGATGCGCGTCACGCTGGGGCGGAAAAGTTTCCGGGCGTCCAAAGCAACCAGATCGGTATCGGTTTTCGGGTCGAATGCCATACTGGCGATGATCCCGACACCGAGGCCGAGCCGCACATACGTCTTGATAACGTCCGCATCCGCCGCCGTGAACACCACCTTGGGTGTCAGCCCCTGGGATTGGAACGCTTCGTCAAGTTTTGAACGACCGGTAAAGCCGAATACGTAGGTGACCAACGGGTATTCCGCCAGCTCGGCCAGCGTCAGTTCCGGCAACGTCGCAAGCGGGTGATCCCTGGGCACGATCACACTGCGATTCCACCGGTAGCAGGGCATCATGATCAGGTCGTTAAACAACTCCATGCCCTCTGTCGCAATCGCAAAGTCAACAGCGCCGTTAGCCGCCATTTCCGAGATCTGCATGGGCGTTCCCTGATGCATATGCAGGGAAACGTCCGGATACGCCTCAATGAAACCGCTGATCACCGGCGGCAGCGCGTAACGGGCCTGGGTGTGGGTGGTGGCAATACTCAGGTCCCCCTTGCGCTGGTTACTGAATTCCTGGGCAATCTTCTTGATGCCCTCCACCCGCCGGAGAATCTCTCCCGCCTCCCGGATGATAATCTCGCCGCCCGGGGTAATACGGGTCAGGTGCTTACCGCTGCGGGCGAATACCTCCAGGCCCAGTTCATCCTCCAGCAGACGGACCTGCTTGGAGATACCCGGCTGGGAGGTAAAGAGGCTTTGAGCGGTTGCGGACACATTCAGGTCGTGATGCGCAACTTCCCAGATGTAGCGCAACTGTTGTAGTTTCATTGAGTCTGTTGCTCCCTGGAGATCGAAGGACCCTGAAGAAGAATGCGCATAAAAATACAGGCTTTCATTCTTTTTTAATATAGGCAATTCTCTTCACACAGTTTAGACCAAAATTGCATTTCCGCAGCCCCTGATAAAACCCGGTCGTGAACAAGAGCGATTAAGACTGATTAAGAGTGATTAAGAGTGATCCAGTGCGTCCATGGCCCTTGACTTGGTCACGACAAAGGACACAATCCCTAGTCGATATGCTCCACCTTTCAGGGAAACCATGCTGCTGACCACCAAATTCCTCAGGCCCACCTCCGATTCCCGCGCGGTAAAACGCGAGCGGTTGAGTGCGCTCCTTGAGCCCGAGGGCCCGAGACGCCTGAATCTGGTGATTGCACCGGCAGGGTTCGGAAAAACCACCCTGGTCGCCCAATGGTGCTCGCGGTCGTCATCGCCGGCCGCATGGCTTTCCCTGGACGAGCACGATGATGAGCCGGGGCGCTTCTGGCAGTATGTTACCGGCGCCTTCGAACACGCCGGCCTGACCGGTGCCGGTGAGCTGCGCAAACAACTGGCCCACGGCACCGACGAGGCCTTCACCGAAGCGATTACAGGGCTAATCAACACCCTGGCACGGGATGGCAGCCCCTGGACCCTGGTACTGGACGATTTTCATTTCATTCACGAACCTGCCATACACCGGCAATTCGCCTATTTTGTTGATTACCTGCCTCCGGGCGTCGCCGTAACCCTTGCTTCCCGGACCGAACCGCCGCTGCCTCTGGCACGGTGGCGGGTGCGCCGCTGGACCCAGGACCTACATCCCGGACTCCTGGCGTTTTCAGAAGAAGAATGCCGGCAATTTTTTCAGGGCACCATGGGCCTGGACATTTCCGAGGAAGACGTCCGGGCAATTTGCCGGAAAACAGAAGGCTGGGTTGCCGCCATGCAGCTGTCGGCACTGTCCGGCAAAGGAAACCCGGCGGGAACGAAGCAGATTGATCTGGACGAGCGCCATATCAGTGACTATGTATTGAGCGAGGTATTAGACCAACAGCCGGCGGAACTGGCGGATTTTCTGCTGGAAACCGCCTGCTGTCCGCGCCTGTGCGCCTCATTATGTGATTCGATCCGCAGCTCCGGCGACAGCCAGGAAATCCTGGAGAAGTTGCTCAGCCAGAACCTGTTCCTGATCCCCCTCGACACCCGGAATGAGTGGTTTCGTTATCACGATCTGTTCCGGGATGCCCTGCTCCTTCGTATTCGTCACAGCCAACCCGAGAAGGCAGCGCAATTGTGGCAGAGAACCGTAGACTGGTTGCTGGCCCACGGCCATGTGCAGGAAGGCATTGCCCAGATCGTCCGTCACGCAGACTGGCACTGGCTGGCCCGGGTACTGGCCGAGCATGGCAATAACCTGATTCATGGCGGATATCATTTACCGGTTCTGAACTGGCTAGACGCCCTCCCCCAGGATCTGGTCACCGACAACCCACAACTTCAGATGCTGCGAATCTGGGGGCTGTTCTTCGCCAACCGTGTGGACACCCTGGCGCCCTTGCTGAGCTCTCTGGAAGATCTTCTCGACCGGCACGTGGCGGATTCCCATCCTGATGCCGAAGGCGCGCTCGGGCTCCAGAGCGAGATCTCACTGATGCGCTCATACCTGGCCCGGACTCGCAGCGATGACAAAAGCGCCACCGATCTCACACGGCAGGTTCTGAAAGAAATCGACCATACCCGCATCCCCCTGAAATCGGTGACCTATTACGGTCTGGGCCTGGACTACTATGGCAAGGGCGAGCTCACCGAAGCCGAAGACGCCCTGCAGTCCGCCGTCCGCTACGGTCAGGTGGAACAAAAGCCGAGCACCGTTCTCTCCAGCGGCGGATTGCTGGCATGGATTCAGTACAACCGTGGCGATATTGACCTGGCCCTGGATACCTGCACCGATATCCGTCAGTGGGTGGACCGGCACTATGCGGACCCCAGCCAGCCCAGGTTGATTTCCTGCTGGCAGAACAGCACCTTGTGCGAAATTCACCGGGAGCGGAACCATCCCCAGCTTGCGGCCACCCACCTTCAACCATTGCTTGAACACGTGGAACGGGGCACGGAAGCCGGGCAGCACGTGGTCATCCAGTACGTCCGCGGCCACCTTGCCTTCAGCGAGGGCAAACTCCAGGAGGCCATCGAGGCGCTGGAGGACGCCGCCCAAACCGCCCGGAAACGCCGGGAACAGATTCTTTTCGAGCCACCGGCCAGTACCGCCCTGCTGGCTCGGTGCTACCTGGCCGCCGGTTTCCCGGACAAAGCCCGGGGCTGTCTCGATTCAAGAGTGGATGCCGAGTTCACCAATCCCCTGAACCGGGAACAGAACCGGATCAGTGAGGCGCGGGTAATGGTGGCCCTGGATCAGCCTGAACGGGCCCAGGAAATTCTCAGCGCACTCCTTCAGCCGGCCGAGCGTAACGCCCACAACCGTCATCTGGTGGAGATCCTGCTGGTTTATGGCGAGGCCCTGGCACTTCAGGGCCGCACAGAAGAGTCCCGACAAATGCTCACCCGGGCAATCAGCCAGGCCGCCGACGCCGGATTTATGCGGTTGCTGGCAGAAGAAAGCCCGCACCTCCGTTCGCTCCTGCTGTCCTTACCCGCGCTGAACGCACCGGGTAGCTGGAACAGCGGCGTGCGGACCATGCTTCTGAAGCAGGAAGAGATGGCTGGAACGGCCGCGGCAACCCGGGCGACTGAAACCGTCAGGTCGCCGGAACGCTCAGCCAAAACACCGGAAACCCTTCCAGAGCCCCTCAGCCAGCGTGAGCTGGAAGTGCTTGCACTGATTCACCAGGGTCACGCCAACAAGGAGATCGCTTCCCGGATGAGTGTGGCTCCGGCCACCGTCAAGGCCCACATCCGTAACCTTTACGGCAAGCTGGGCGTGGGCCGAAGAACCGAAGCGCTGGCCCGGGCGCGGCAACTCGGGCTCCTTGATAACTGACAACAGCGCCCACGAAATGGGACCCCTGTCACATTTAACTGCAACTTTCTAAGCCTGCTACGCCCTTTGGACGATCCGTTTACGCCCCCTGCTCCTCTATCATTTGGTCAACGGTGAGGGAAACCTTGCCAGGAATTCTGAAACTTCAGGCCTTCAGATTTCTTGTTCCGCGTTGTTTCGACGCCCGGGTTCAAAAGGACCCCTTTGATGAGAGCCACCCATCTGGGCTGGCTCTTTTTTTTTGGGCGGGCTATGCACCTGAACGCATCGTACTCGAAACAATGGTGCCGGGAAGGATCAGCGTTCGATGATCCGCCGGAACGGCGGCAAGGCATCAAGCAACAGTTGGCCGTAGCGCCTGGCGATGATCCGGCGATCCAGAATGGTGACCCGGCCGGTATCCTGCTCGGTCCTGAGCAAGCGCCCGACCGCCTGAACCAGCTTGATCGAGGCATCGGGCACCGTGATCTCCATAAACGGATTACCACCACGCCGGGCCACCCATTCGGCAAGGCCTGCCTCTATCGGATCATCCGGTACAGAGAACGGCAGTCGGGTAATGACCACGTGGTGGAGGTATTTACCCGGCAGGTCGATACCCTCGGCGAAACTGGCCACCCCGAAGAGCACACTGGGCCGCCCCTCGTCTACGCGGCTGCAATGCTGGCGAAGCACCTCACCCTTGGCCATGTCATCCTGGGTGATAATCAGCTCCGGATAGTCCGGCGCCAGTGCGTCACGCACCTGGATCATCTGGCGCCGGGAAGTGAACAGAACCAGCGTTGCCTTTTCACCTGCCCACAGATCGGGCAGGCGCTTGACCAGCTCATCGGTAAACCCGTCATCGGTCGGCAGGGCAGACATCGCCGGCACTTCCACGGTGGCCATTTCGGCATAACGGAAGGAACTGGGAACCACCAGGAAACGGCTGTCCTGGGGCAATCCCGCCCGGGCGTTAAGCCGGTCAAACCGGCCGAGCGCGGTCAGCGTTGCACTGGTCAGCACGGCCCCGTAGGCCCGGGACCAGAGCCGGGAATACAGGAGGTTGTCTGCGAGCACCGGAGAGCTGTAGAGGGTAATGTCTTCGGCGTGATCCCATCGCTGCCGGACCGCCCAGCGCGCGGGAGGCGGGCTACCTCCTTGCTCACACCAGGCCGTCCAAAGTCTCAACTGATCTTCAGCACGGCTATGGAAAGAGCCGATCACCGGATACCATGCCTCGGCAGTCTCACGGTCTAATTCGTGCTCTTTGCGTTCATCAAAGGCGCCCTGCAACTCATCCGCCAGCACCCCAAGCTGACGCACCAGGTTCGCGGTGGCAATCCGGGTCTCAGCCGACAGATCTGCCATGGCTTCGGGGAGCTCACCCTCCGGGTAACGCCACTGGGCCGTTCGGCGCTCCTCGTTGAATTCCCAGCCGGTATTCTGCTCTGCTTCCTCATAGACCCTGGCCAGAACAAGATCGACATCCCGGGACGCAGAGCCAATACGGTCGAGACTCTTGGCAGCCTGGCTGCCTCCCGGCAGGTAAGGCTGCATTTTGACCAGCGCCTGGGAGAGCTGCTTCAGCCACTGGCGTGTGGCGTTCAGGGAAACCGAGGCGGCAAAATGATTCAGGGCCTTGTCCGGAAGGTGATGGGCCTCATCAAAAATGTACAAAGCCTTTTCAGGCTCGGGCAAAATGGCACCGCCACCGAGCGCCAGATCCGCCAGCACCAGATCATGGTTCGCCACTACGATATCGGCATCATCCAGATCTTTCCGGGCGTCGAAAAACGCGCAGCTGTCGAAGTAGCTGCAGTGGCGGTTGGTGCACTGCCGGTGGTCTGTTGTGACCTGGCGCCAGACATCATCCGGAATCTGCTCCGGCCAGTGGTCCCGGTCGCCATCCCAGTTTCTTGAACCATAACTGGCGAGCATCTCCTCGAAGAAAGCCCGTGTGCCCGACGCTTCGGACCTGGGGCCATCCAGCAGGAACAGCGGCATGGTGTCGCTGTCGCCATTGCCCTCGTCGTGCAGGCGCGCCTCCAGTCTGGACATGCAAAGATACCGGCCCCGCCCTTTGGCGAGGGTCCAGTTGAAATCCATCTTGCTGTGCTTTTTGAGGTCCGGGAGGTCCTTCAGAACAATCTGGTCCTGCAATGCAACGGTGGCCGTGGAAATAACCAGGGTTTTGCCCAGGGCTTTGGCCACGGGAATTGCCGCGATAAGATAAGCCAGGGTCTTGCCGGTACCGGTCCCCGCCTCTACAACGCACGCTGACGCCGGCGAGGTTCTCTGGCCATCGTTCCCGGTGATCTCACCCATGTATTTTGCAATTTCAGCGATCATCAACCGCTGGCCGTAGCGGGCACGGATATCCTTGCCTGCCAGCACGTCGCGGTAGCCCTGCTGAATCTCGTGCTTGGTGTCGTCAGTCAGAGCCATTATCGGGGGCTCACCCAGTCCCGGACCACACCAACCCGGAAGCGTTGACCGTTAAGGCTGAGTACAACGCCCTCCCCGGTGATGTCTTCCACCCGCAGACCGGAAAACGAATCACCGATTCGCAGATAGGCATTATTAATCATGACGCGGCGGGACGCCGGGGATGATGAGTAGATATGGCTGTTAAAGGTCAAATCCGGGACACTCTTCTGAAACGAAAGCGGCAACTCTACCAGATGGGGCACCCTGCCCGCTTGCTCAGGCACCGGCAAGGGTGGAAAAGTCTGTGATGAATCGGATGAGGGTACAATAATGGTCGCCCGCTCCCGGGGCACGGGCGCCGCGGCGGCCTCAGCCTTCGGCAGGCTCACAGGTGATTCCGGTTCCGGTTCCGGTTCCGGTGCCGGTGTCACCGGTGGCGCTTCAACCTGTTCGGCCGGCTGATCTGGTGGCTGGGAGCCTGGCCAGAAGACAAACGCCAGCACGCCGGCGTTGAGCATCAGGGCGACAGTGACCCAGGCCACCGGCGATACCCGCTTCTTCTTTGGCCGGTGTATCAACTGCACCTGCTGGCCAAGGTCGGGCACCCGCCCCTGGCGGCGCTCCGTTTCGGATTTTCTTAATGCGTCAAGAATATAAGACATAGTTACTCTCGATTTCCCGACCGATTTCCCGACCGATTTCCCGACCGGTTTCCCGACACTGAGGGCTGAAGCCGGGGAACAGACGCCTCAAGATCGTTATTCATCTGGATGATGGTCATGGCGCCGGCGATTCCGTCAACGGTAAGACCCCGGAGGGACTGATACCAGCGAACCTGCTCTTCGGCACTCATCCGCTTGATCTGATCGCTTTCCGGGCGGCCGGCACTGAGCGTCTCCGCCAGCTCCATCATCCGGGCGCCAATCCATAACTGCTGGCCGTTCCCGGTACTGTAAAAGCCGTCGCCGGTGAGGTATTCCGGAAGGCGCCACAATACCCGGTATTCCCCAAACCAGTAAGGCTCGATACTGGCGAACGATAGCTCCACGTTAGCGGACGGCAACGCAACTTCGGCCATGTCGCCATCTAGGTGACGAATCACAACGTAACCGTCGTTGCCGGCCTGATCCTGAAGCCGCAACATCGCCGGGCGATCCAGAAACTCAAGGCTCCGGCGACTGCCCTGCCGCTCCAGACACGCCAACCCGTTTTCTCTGGCAAAATCACAGGCCACTGGCGCATCGGCAGGCTGATAATTGCGCCCCCAGATCCCGAATAACATCCGGAAGGCATCGACTGAATCCAGCAGCTGACCGGGAACGTCCAGTTCCGCAAGAGCCTGACGCTCAGCAACTTCGTTGTTGTTCGCGGAATCCGCCCTTTCCGGCATTTCCGCCTCAGCCATTTTGCCCGGCTCATCCGCAACCCGCTCGATGGCACCCTGCAATGGCTCCCCCGGGGGCTGCTCAGCGAAAGCCGGCTCGCCCGGGGCCCAACGCTCAAACAGCCAGGCGGTTCCGATAATGGCAACAAGCATGGATGCCGCAACGATCAGGTACTGGGATCTGTCTGGTGAGCCACCTTGCCGCGATGGCCCGGGGCCAGCGGAATGGCCACGAACCTCTTTTGCTGCGTGCCGAATGTGATCAGCGGTAATTTCATGCTCACCTTCCGCGTAGGCCCCAAGCAGAGCCCGGTCGCTGATCAGATTGATCAGCCGGGGAATACCCTGGCTTTCCCGGTACAGTCGCTGAACGGACCGGGGCGAGAAAATGTCCCCGCGCATGCCGGCCACGCTGAGTCGATAGCGAAGGTAGGCCGGCAGCTCGTCCTTGCCAATCGCATCAAGGTGATAACGCGCGGTTACCCGCTGGTTCAGTTGCCGCAGTTCCGGAAGGGCAAGTATCTCCTGCAGTTCCGGCTGGCCAAGCAGGACAATTTGCAGCAGTTTTTTCTCGGCGGTTTCCAGATTGGTCAGGAGCCTGAGTTGTTCAAGCACCTCCGCAGACAGATTCTGGGCTTCGTCGATCATCAACACCTTGTGACGGCCCGCCGCGTGCGCCTTCAGCAGGTCCTGGTTGATGAGATCCACCAGTTCCTTGATGGTGGCGCCGATGTCGTGGGGAATCTCAAGCTCGTCGCAGATGGAGGACAGCAACTCCCGCGCAGAGAGCCGGGGGTTGAGAATCAGCGCTATATCGACATTGTCCGGAGCGTTTTCAATAAAGCAGCGGGATACCGTGGTCTTCCCGGTCCCTACTTCACCGGTAATCACAATGAAGCCGCCCTGGCCCTGAACACCGTACATCAGGTGCGCCAGAGCTTCCTTGTGGCGATCACTGAGATAGAGGTAACGGGGGTCTGGGGCGATAGAAAACGGCGGTTCGCGAAAGCCGAAAAAATCGTAATACATGTCAGGAGGTACCGGAATCCGCGTTATTAACCAACCTGAGCCCGGCAGTGCGCCGGTTCTGCTGTTTCAGTCGACGCACGCACCGCTCAAGGGTTTTGGAGATCCGGGCATGGGAGCGAATCATGGAAATCCTGGGCCAGGTGGCCCGTTCGCCGGCAAGAATCATTTCCCTTACGTAGGCGGGATCCGGATTAGCCAGCATGCGGCGATAGTCCCTGAATGAATAGGTTGGTGCGATGGTAACGTCCCCCGAATACCGCTGAGCCATAATCGTGTACAACTGACCGGACACCTGCCGCAGGAGTTCCGGCCTTACCCGTTTGCGCAGGTAATCGAATACCCCCTTGCCGTGGAACTGGATTTCCGATTTCAGCAGATGCATCGGGAGACTGCCCAGGGAGAGCTTTTCGTCTCTGCCTCGCTGGGTGAGGAACGGCACAACATGGGGGTTGGCCTGGCTCACAATTGTGTAGTTAACGTCGTAGAGATGCATCAGGCGGTCAATTGGGAGATCGCTGACCACCGAACCGTCCACAAACTTGAGGCGTGGCATATAAGGCAGGGTATTGCCGTGGATGTCTTTTTTCATCAGGGTGACCGGCGGAAAAATACCCGGAACCGCCGCACTGGCCAGAGCCGCACTCCACACCATCAGGTAGGGCGATGTATAGCCGCACAACAATCGCGCCTTTTGATGCGCCTGTACCGGTGACACACTTACGTTAATAGAGCGACCAGTACGCTGGTAGGCCTCTTCGAAGGTGTATTCACCAATATTCGCCCGCAGGCAGCCGCACAACTGCTCCTGATCCATGAGGCCGTCGCCGCGAACGGCACTGAGCAGGCCCCGCCACTTCCAGGCCTTGAGGTTGTGGTTTTCCGGTACCAGCATTTCCGGTATTTCCGCATCGGTATGCACACCGAGAATACCGGCAATGATGGCGCCGATACTGGAACCGGCGATCACCTGGGGCAGAAGGCCTTTCTCCCAGAGCGCCTTGATCACCCCGAAATGAAACATGCCGAGGGTGGCACCGCCACTGAGCAGCAATGTCGGCCGGCCGTAGCTTGTCAGGGTATCCCGGAAAAACTGGAGCTTGTCCGCCACGGGAAAACCGGGCACCGAATGGTCGCAGAGGAAATCCAGCGCTTCGCACACCTGGGCAATGTATTCCTCGATCAGATGCTTGGTGCCAACCCGGGACCGGGTGTAGAGCGCAGGATTGCCCATGTTACCAAGATCGTGGTGCAACCCCTCCCGAAGCGCCCGTTTCAGGCGCTCAACGTCATTCTGCTGGCGGTACTGCTTAAGGTTGCTCAGGCGATCATAAATGAGCTCGTAGTGGTAGAGGTCAGAGGCAAAGTCCTCTTTCCACTCGGCATTGCCCTCCAGAAAATCCAGCTCCAGCGCCGCCGCCTTCCAGACTTCATAGTTCGGCGCCTCGGCCAGCATCTTCCGGAACTTGGCTATTCTTGGATCCTCTAGCACCGCTGACCTCCTTTCAACCCGCCCGAAACTCAGAAATCATCCAGCATCAGATTTTCATCATTGCCACTGGCAAACGGATCATTGACCACTTTCCCATCGTTTATCAGGAACTCACGACGTTGTAAAAACGCGTTTCGGAGGAAAACATACCTGTCGCCGGAAATGAAGCTCTCCGCCGGAATCAGATCAGCCCGCTTATCGACAATCTGGAGAGCCCGGGCAGAATAAGCCTCATGGCTTTCCACGGCGTCCCAGGCCGAAGGCAGAGCAAACCCGTCAGTTACAAAGCCGGTGAAGTGCCGGGGTGTCGAGGGACCAAGAAGCGGTAGCATCAGATAAGGTCCCGGTCCCGCACCCCAGTAGCCCAGGGTCTGTCCGAAATCCTCCGGCCGCTCCGGGAGTTCGAAAGCCGTGGCCACGTCAATCAGGCCCAGAAGGCCGAACGTTGTATTAAAAGTAAAACGCCCGACGGCCACCACCGCGGACTCCCCTTTTAACTGGAGCACGCTGTTGGTGAAGTTCCGGAGTTCGGTGAGGTTGTTGAAGAAATTGGTAATACCCCGGTCGATCAGCCGCGGGGTAAAGTTCCGGTAGGCCTGTGCCACCGGCTTAAGAAACCACCGGTCAATGGTTTCGTTGAAGTTATACACCTTGCGGTTCCAGTTCTCCCAGGGGTCCTTCGGGTCAACCGGCACTGAGCCTTCCGGCGCGGGCTCCTTCATGGTCTGGGCTGTTGCCTGACTGGCGGGAAAAAGCACCGCCATAGCAAGGCTCGTCACGATGGCGATCAACCAGCGTCGGATAAAAAGATATTTCATTTTCGGCTCATGGGTTGTTTAATTCGTCTCGACTCGCCGAAAATACCGGCGCTTTACTTATCATTATTAAACCGTTGTTACGGAGGAACCCGATGTCAGTCCCGGGAAATCTTGTAAGCACGATTACCATGCCGCTCCGCTGGGGAGACATGGATGCATACGGCCACGCCAACAATACAGTTTACTTCCGTTTCTTCGAGGAAGCGCGGATTGTGTGGCTGGCGTCACTGGAACTCGGCGGTCCCGGCGAGCCAACCGGCCCGATTATTATAAAGACCAGTGCCACCTTTCTAAAGGAATTGAACCATCCGGCAACGGTAGAGGTGAAAACATACGCTGACAAAGCAGGCAACACCAGCCTCGACACCTATCATTTGCTGACAGATGTCGATACCGGCGCCATTTATGGGGAAGGTTATGCCAAAATTGTCTGGTTCGACCGGGCAACACGGTCATCGGCTCCGCTGCCAGAGACCTTGCGGGCGCTGGCAACGGGTTAACCCGGTAAGAGACTATCGGCGGCGCACCACGACGCTGCCGATCGAATAACCTGCCCCAAACGAACAGATCACGCCCAGATCACCACTGGCCAGGTCTCCCTTGTGCTTGTGGAAGGCGATGATGGAGCCTGCGGAGCTGGTATTGGCGTACTCGTCCAGAATAACCGGCGCCTCATCTTCGGTGGCATCACGGCCCAGCACCTTGCGGGCAATCAGCTGGTTCATATTGAGGTTGGCCTGGTGCAGCCACATTCGCCGCAGATCGTCCGGAGCAATCGCGAGGCTCCGAAGCTGGTTCAGGATGGTTGCAGCCACCAGTGGTGAAACCTCCTTGAATACCTTGCGACCCTGCTGCACAAACAGCTTGTCGGGTTTGCCAATACCGGATTCATCTGCCCGGTTCAGGAAGCCGAAATTGTTCCGGATGTTATTGGAGAATTTCGTCTTCAGGCTGGTGCCGAGAATCTCGAACCCCTGTCCGGCGCGGGCATCCTCCTCCCGCTCCACAAAAATCGCCGTGCAGGCATCACCAAAAATGAAGTGGCTGTCCCGGTCCCGGAAGTTCAGGTGGCCGGAGCAGATCTCCGGGCTCACCACGAGCACCGAACGGGCGCTGCCATTTTCCACGGAATTCACGGCAGCCTGCAGGCCAAAGGTCGCCGAGCTGCAGGCAACGTTCATGTCATAGGCAAAACCGTTGATCCCCAATGCTTCCTGAACTTCGATGGAAACCGCCGGGTAGGCGCGCTGCATATTCGAACAGGCGACAATAACGGCATCCACGTCCTGTACGGATTTGCCCGCCTGTTCCAGCGCTTCGCGGCAGGCGGCGACGGCCATTTCGCATTGAACGGAGGGCGCTTCGTTACTGCGCTCCGGGATGTAAGGCGCCATGCGCTTAGGATCAAGGATGCCGTCCTTGTCGATAACATGGCGGCGCTTGATACCGGAGGCTTTTTCTATGAAGGCAGAAGAGGATGGCTGCAATGGGACAACCTCGCCCTGGGCAATGGCGTCTGCATTCTCTGCATTAAACAGTTCGACGTACTGGTTAAAGGCTTCCACCAGTTCGTCGTTATCAATGGTTGCTGGCGGTGTGTAGAGACCGGTCCCGCTAATAACGGCTTTAATCACGCTAACCCCACGTCATGATTGTGAAAACAGGATGTCAGAAAAATCCACTGTCAGAAATACTAACACAGTCTCCGGGTTTTGCCCGCCGGGAATCAGTCAGGGGCGCCGGATTGGTGCGGGCCTGTAGACGCCTTAAACCCGGGTTTTCTCCCACTGCCGGTCCATCCGTTTTACCGATACCGTCATGACCGTGCCCAGTTGCTGGGCAAAAAACGATACCCGGAACTCCTCAAGCATCCACCGGTAAAGCACCAGCTCCGGATCCCGCACACCCTGGCGCTGCTGTTCATCACGCTTTACCGCATAGCGGGACCAGAGTGGCTCGATGGTATGCAGGAATTCGCGCTCCCGACCCATTTCCCGGGGCATTTTTTCAAGCCGGATCAGGGCGGCCTCGAAGTAACGACCGAACTCCGCCAGCCACTCCGGCGGCGTATCAACCAGGAACCCCGGATAGACAAGATTCCGCAGCTGGAACTTCAGATCGGCCATGCTGTTTGCCAGGGCCAGGTTGATCTTGCCTTTGAGCCGCTTCGCCACTTTCTGGTAGCCGGACATGGCCTGAAACAGCCGTTCGTCGGCCTGCTCAAGCGCGGGAATGAAATCTCCCCGGTGCCTGCCAAACAGGCGATCAAAGTCATCGGCACTTCTCGGGATACCTTCGATGAGAAAATGCTGTATGGCCGTCGCCAGCAGCAGGTCGTCCAGCAGAACTTTCGCCTGGCCCACCGGGGCAAACATCAGGGCGGATTGCCGGAAATGCGGAAGCTTGCGCTCGAGATCATCCAGGGTCTTGCCGAACCGGTTGAGAATCAGACGGGCAACCGCCTTGCGAGTGATGTCCTCTGCCGTCAAACGGTCCAGACATCGAATCTGCCGGACCTGTTTGCCGAGGTCTTCCAGTGCCGGGTACACCGTTACCTGCATCCCGCCTTTTTCGGTCTGTACCTGTTCGGGCAATTGTCCGAACTGCCAGTCGGTATAGTCTCCCGCCGGTTCCTTTGAGGCATTGTCACTGGTCGCCGAAGCCAGCGCCTCCTCCGCCCGGCCCTCAAGCTGACCCTGAAGCTCGATGGTATCCCGGCTTTCGGCAATCGCCTTTCCACCATCGCCCATAACCCGGAGGTTCATCCGCAAATGCCTGGGCAATTCCGCCTCAGACCAGGCGTCCGGGTCGATTCTCACGCCAGTCATCCGGCGCAGTTGTTCGCCCAGTTGCAAAGCCAGCGGCTCATTGGATGGCTGGAGATTGGCCAGGGCCGCATCAACAAAATCCGGTACCGGGACGAAATTGCGGCGCAATGCCTTGGGGAGGGACTTCACCAGGGCTACGCATTTCTCCCGTAACAGCCCCGGCACCAGCCATTCAAGTCGGCGGGACGGAATCTGCTTCAGGGCCATCAGGGGAACCTGAAGGGTAACGCCGTCCTGTTCGCTGGCAGGCTCGAATTCGTAACTCAGCGGGTAGCGGACGCCTTCCCACTCCAGGTAATCGGGGTACAACTCCGCCGCCTGGGCGTCGACCGGGCGCTGGAGAATGTCGTCTTCGGTGAGTTCCAGATCTTTCAGCTGCTCCGCCGAAAGGCCTTTCCACCAACTCTCGAAATGGCGCCCGCTGACGATATCCGCCGGCAGGCGCTCCTCGTAGAACCCCACCAGAACGTCATCATCGACCAGAAGATCCCGCCTCCGGGTTTTCTTCTCCAGGTTCTCCACGGTATCGAGTATTTCCCGGTTACGGGCAATGAATGGTGCCCTGGACCGGTAATCGCCCTCAACCAGCGCCCTGCGGATGAACAGAGTACGACACTCGGCCGGATCCACTTTGGCGTAGGGAATCCGACGTTTGGCCACGATATCCAGACCGTAAAGCGTCACCTTCTCGTAGCCCATCACCTGAGCCCGTTTCTGTTCCCAGTGGGGCTCAAAATAATGGTGTTTAACAATGTGGCCAGCCAGGGGCTCAATCCATTCCGGCTGAATGGACGCCACCACCCGGGCGAACACCCGGCTGGTTTCAACAATCTCGGTGGCGACAATCCACTTGGGACCGGTTTTGGAAACCCTGGAGCCCGGGAAAAGCATCACCTTCCGGTTGCGGGTGGCGAGATATTCCTTTTTCTCAACCTTGACGGCCACCTGCCCCAGCAGGCCGGCCAGAATAGCCTTGTGGAGCGATTCGTAGCTGGCGGCCTCCTTGTTCACCGCCAGTTTCTGTTCGCGGCAAATCAGGGTGAGCTGGCGATGGATGTCCCGCCATTCCCGCATTCGCATCCAGCTCAGGAAGCTCTTCTGGCAGACCTTCTTCAACTGATTCTGGGACAACTCCTGGCGCTGCTCCTCGTAATAGTTCCAGACGTTCAGCAGGGTAACGAAATCCGATTCCCTGTCAGTGAACGGGGCGTGCGCCTGATCGGCCGCCTGCTGTTTGTCCTGGGGGCGTTCACGGGGGTCCTGAATGCTCAGGCCGGCAATGATGACCAGGGTTTCCGACAAGCTGCCAAGGTCGGCGGCCGTTACCAGCATTCTGGCCAGCCGCGGATCCAGAGGCAGTCGCGCCATGGTTCGCCCGAGCTTGGTAACGCGACGCTTGTCATCAACTGCCCCCAGTTCTTCCAGCAGCTTGTAGCCGTCGTTGACCTGCCGTTTGTCCGGCGGTTCAAGAAACGGGAACTGCCGGATCTCGCCGAGCCCGGAAGTGGCCATCTGAAGGATGACGGAAGCAAGGTTGGTGCGCAGGATTTCCGGATCGGTGTATTCCGGGCGGTTGATAAAGTCGGTGTCGTCGTACAGCCGGAAACAGATGCCTGGTGCCACACGACCACAGCGGCCCGCTCTCTGATTGGCACTGGCCTGGGACACGGGTTCTATCGGCAGCCGCTGGATCTTGGAGCGAACGCTGTAGCGGCTGATCCGGGCAACGCCGGTGTCGATCACATAACGAATGCCCGGCACCGTCAGCGAGGTTTCCGCCACGTTGGTCGAAAGCACAATACGCCGGCCTTTGTGAGACTGGAACACCCGGTTCTGCTCGGCATTGCTCAGGCGGGAATACAACGGCAGCACTTCGGTATGCTTCAGATCGACATGGCGCAGAACCTTGCTCAGGTTCCTGATTTCCCGCTCGCCGGGCAGGAACACCAGCACATCGCCCGGTGGCTGCTTTTCACTGCGCTCGTGCTGTTCGATTTCCTCCAGGGCACCCAGAACCCCGTCGGTCCAGCCCTGATCCCGGTCATCTTCATCGCCCGTCAGCGGCCGGTAACGGATATCCACCGGATAGGTCCGCCCACTTACCTCAATCACCGGAGCCCTGTCGAAGAACTCGCTGAACCGGTCCACCTCAATGGTTGCCGAGGTAATAATGACCTTCAGGTCCGGTCGCCTGGGCAGGAGCTGGCGCAGGTAGCCGAGCAGAAAATCGATGTTGAGGCTGCGCTCGTGGGCTTCGTCAATGATCAGGGTGTCGTAGCGGTCCAGAAACCGGTCGTGCTGAACTTCCGCCAGCAGGATGCCATCCGTCATCACCTTGACCCTGGATTGCTCCGAGGTGTTATCGGTGAATCGAACCTGGTAGCCGATCTGCTGACCGGTCTGTTCACCGATTTCCTCGGCAATCCGGGCGGCCACACTGCGGGCGGCAATTCGGCGGGGCTGGGTGTGGCCAATCAGCCCCCGGGTACCCCGGCCGCTGTTCATGCAGATTTTCGGGATCTGGGTGGTTTTACCGGAACCGGTTTCACCGGCAATGATCACCACCTGGTGGTTTTCGATGGCCTCCCGGATATCATCCACCCGCTCGGAAACCGGCAACCCCTCTGGGAAACTCGCCGGTTTGTGCAGGGCGTGTCGCTGCTGCACTTTCCCGAGGCCGCGCTCCAGCCAGTTGGCCATCTTTTCCAGGTCTTTCTGGTCCGGCTTGCCCTTGGTGCGGGCAACGGTTTTCACGATGCGTGCCGCTTCCTGCTGGTTGCAGGCGTCCAGCTGCGCCATCATGGCCTTGACGGCGGCTTCGCCGTCCGGTTTGAGTGTCGGTGTTCTGGAAGTATCGGAACGGGTGTCTGTCATTGAATTGCCGGAATTACGCTCACTCGGATCTGATTGGGCGACAGTCTATCGGGAAAGTCAGGTGGTTAAAAACGGAAAAACCCCGCCGAAGCAGGGTATTCCTTGCAAGAGCCCGGGGCAGGCTTATTTGTTGTTGGCCTCGTCCCGCAGTTCGCGCCGCAGAATCTTGCCCACGTTGGTTTTGGGCAGTTCATCGCGGAATTCAAAGTACTTGGGCACCTTGTAGGCCGTCAGACGCTCGCGGCAGAACTCCTTGAGCTCGTTCTCGGTCACGCCCTCGGCTGTCGGCACCAGGTAAACCTTGACCGCTTCACCACTCTTGGCATCGGAAATGCCCACGGCGGCACACTCGACCACCTTCGGGTGGCTGCTGACAACATCCTCAACCTCATTCGGGAACACGTTGAAGCCAGACACGATAATCATGTCCTTCTTGCGATCAACGATGCGAATGTAGCCGTCTTCCTGGATCAGGGCGATATCACCGGTGCGCAGGAAACCGTCCTCTGTGAAGGACTTCTGGGTGTCCTCCGGGCGCTGCCAGTATCCACGCATAACCTGAGGACCTTTCACACACAGCTCGCCAGGCTCGCCCAGGGGCGTTTCATTACCCTCTTCGTCCAGGGTCTGAACGAGGGTTGAGGGAATGGGCAGGCCGATAGTGCCAATCTGGATGGCACTGGGAGGGTTAAAGGTCACCACTGGCGAGGTTTCAGTCATACCGAAGCCTTCGCAGATCTCACAGCCAGTCACCCGCTGCCACATTTTCGCCGTGTCGCTGGTCAGGGCCATACCGCCGGAGGACGTCAGCTTCAGGCTGGTGAAGTCCAGGGCCTGGAATTCCTCATTGTTGCACAGTGCTACGAACAGAGTATTCAGGCCCAGGAACGCGGTGAACTTGTGATTTTTCAGCTCCTTCACAAAACCCGGGATGTCTCTCGGGTTGGGAATCAGGACATTGTGGGCACCGGCCTCAAGCATGATGCCGCAGTTCAGGGTGAAGGAATAAATGTGGTACAGCGGCAAGGGCGCAATAACAACCTCCTGCCCTTCAACGACCATACCCTCCATCATCGGGCGGGTCTGCAACAGGTTTGCCACCAGGTTTCCGTGGGTCAGCATGGCGCCTTTGGCCACACCGGTAGTGCCGCCGGTGTACTGCAAAACTGCGATATCGTCCCGCTTGCACTCAACCGGTGTAAACTTTTCCCGGCCACCGGCACTAAGCACTGCCGGCAGTTTATGGGCCTGAGGAATGTTGAACGGGGGCACCATCTTCTTGACGTGCCTGATCACCGCATTCATCAGGGTGCGCCTGATCGGTGAATGCATGTCGGCAATTTCAGTCACGATGACGTGTTCGATGCCGGTATGGGGCAGCACTTTTTCGGCGTTCCCGGCCATGTTGGCCAGCACCACCAATGCCTTGGCACCGGAATCGTTGAACTGGTGCTCCATTTCCCGGGTGGTATACAAGGGGTTGGTGTTCACCACAATCAGGCCAGCACGCATGGCGCCAAACACAACCACCGGGTACTGACTGACATTGGGCATCTGAACCGCAATACGGTCGCCAGGTTTCAGATCGGTCTTGTTTTGTATCCAGGCTGCAAAGTTGCGGCTCAGGGTGTCGAGGTCACGATAGGAGAGCGTTGCGCCAACAGCGGAGAATGCAGGACGGTCAGCAAACTTTTTGACGGCCTGCTCAAACACATCCACCATGCTCTTGTATTTGCTCAGGTCAACCTCGCGAGGTACGCCGGCGGGGTATTTATCCTGATAAAACTGCTCAAAATCCATCACCATCTCCTGTTTGGCGCTTTTGATTAGAATGATTTACCGATGCCAGGTTGGTAAAAAAATCAACCCGACAAAAGTATCAGACTCAAAAAAGTGGGGAGAGAATAGCAGTTTTGTAACCGATGAGGTAGTTTTCGGAGTTCTTACCCGAACAGCTGTACACAAATGACATCAGTGCGGAGCGCACCATGAGCGATACCCTTGATACCCTTGATACCCTTGGTACTCTTGAAAATATTACCTATGACGAGCTGAACGAGGGCGATACCGCCACCTTCATACGCACCCTTTCGGAAGACGAGCTGGTGCTGTTTGCGGCGGTGTCCGGTGACGTGAATCCGGTACACCTGGACTCCGATTTCGCCGCCTGCTCCAGGTTCAAGGAACGCATTGCCCATGGCATGTGGAGCGGCTCCCTGATTTCAGCGGCACTGGCAACCGTTATGCCTGGCCCGGGCACCATTTACCTGGAGCAGAGCCTGTCATTCAGGCGTCCGGTAAAGCTGGATGACACCCTGACGGTAAACCTGAAAGTACTGCGCAAGGATCCGAGAAACCGTATTGTGGTTGGCTGTGATGTGCGGAACCAGAATGGCCAGCAGGTGGTCTCCGGCCAGGCCAGGGTTATTGCGCCGACGGAAAAAGTCTCCCTGCACAAGCCTCAACTGCCCAGGATCACCATCGAGAGCTGATTCAGCCGGGCAGGAAATCAATCGGGAACCGAACCGTGCGGGTCCCGACCTTGTCGGCGCCAAAATTGAACAACCTTACCCTCATGGCAATACGCTGCTCCAGGGACGGATGCTGCAATTCGGAGCTGACAACGTCACAGGCGGAAACCGAACCGTCTGGTTCGATCACCAGTTCCAGCAACACCTTGCCTTCAAGCGTTGGGTCCTGCCGCAACTCCCGCCGGTACAGGGAATAGAGTGCGGTTTTCTGGGCATCAAATACCTTGCGAATATTGCTCATGGCCCGCTCACCGACGGACGGCCCGGGATTAGCCGGCTTCGCCGCTACGGCACGGGTTTCCTCAACAGGCGCTTCGACTTTCCGGACTTCGTGCCCGGCCACATTCACCGATGTTTCCGGGGCCACAGTGTCTGTAACCCCACCACTGCCACTGAGCAACTTCCCGGAATCCCCGGGGGAAACGGTGCGGGCCATGCTGTCGGAATCTGTATTCGCCACAAATTGCCTGGCCTGCGCCGGTTCAGGCTCCCTGAGAGAGGCCAGCCGGTCTTTCATCGCCAGTAACCCGGACCGGGACGCCTTCTCCCTCGCCTGCTCAGTGGTTTGCCGGGGTTTGGCCTGCCGGGCAAGGGCAGGCTCCGGCCGGGGCTCGGGTTTCGGTTCAGCCTTCACCGGCTCAGGGGGCGCCTTTTCCGGTTCTTTTTTTCGAGCCTCGGGCTCCGGCTCTGGTTTAACCGGCTCCTGCCTGACGGGCTCTGGCGTCACAGGCTCAGGTGTAACAATGGGTTTTGGCCGCTCCACAAGGCGCGCGAGCCTGGGCGGGATCTGTTCAGCCTCGCTGCGTTGAATCTCCGGCAGGTCCAGTGTCGGAATCAACAGTGCCGGAGGCAGTAACAGCGCCAACGTCACCCCGACAATGGCGCCAAACCGGAGGTTCTCACCGGTATCCCGGCCCCACGGCAGCCCGGCGGAATGTCCCGCAGGAGACAAGGTATCAGCCATTGCGAACCTCCCCTTCCACTGCAAGCCGTACCTGCCGGTATTGCGCATCAACACAGGTCTGCATCACTTTCCGGAGCAGCCGGTAATCGGTATCGCGACCGGCCATGATGGTAACTTCCAGTCCCTCCTCGGGGATCTCGGTCCAGCGGTTACGTCGCCAGGTGAGCTCCCCCGACAAACCGGAAATACGGTCATCTCCCGTTTCGATTCCCTCCAGCCGGGCCACTTCCTTTCCCTGTACCAGAATGGCGTTGCCGGTTACCTGCACCGTGAGATTCTCTGCGGCTTCCTGCTGTGCCGTCGATTTCGGCAACGGCACATCGGCGGTGTTCTTCATGACTTTCACATCGGAGGAATTCACCATCAGAAAGAAAACCAGAATGGTGAAGATGTCCATCAGCGACACCAGGTTCAGGCCACCCGGTCTGTGCATGCGGCCGTAGTGCCGCTGGATCCTGCGGGCCTTTCGGGATGTTCTCACGCGCCCTCCCCGGATTCTTCCTGGACAGTGGCCGCCAACTGGCGATTATCCGATGCATCCATCAGGGAAACGTCCGGAAACAGCTCGGCCTCCACCACACTGGCCGCCACCACGGCCGGGTATGAGCGAACCGTATCCATGGCGGTAACCAGCGTCTGGTAATCGATATCGGGACCGACTTCCAGCACCACATCGGTCTTCTCCGGTAGCCGGCCTTTCACCTGGCGAAGGACGTCACCAAGCGCTTCAAAGTCCTGTGCACCCTGTTTTTTCGGAAGCACACGAATCAGCCCCCGATCGCTGTCAGCAATTTCGATACCCGCCGGAATCAGTGTTACCACCAGGCGAAGCTCATCGGCTTTTGGAACTTCCCCGGCCTCCATTCCGGGAAAGTTCAGTTCAATTATGCGGACCTGGCTGAACACCATGCCCAGCAACAAAACCGGCACCAGAACGATCATGAGGTTCAGAAAGGCGGTTATGTCCAGCTCCGGCGATGTACTCAGCCTGCGGTGTCGGCGTCTCATGGCATCAACTCAGGCTGCGGATGGCTGGGCATTGGGGTTCGAAACAGGATCAGAAACAATGTTCAGCAGTTTCACACCCGCCATTTCAAAACTGTCCACAATTTCGTTGGTGCGGGTCTGCAGCACGGCATGGAACATCAACAAGGGTATCGCCGACATCAGTCCAAAGGCAGTGGTGTTCATGGCCACGGATATGCTCTCGGAAAGCAGGCTGGCTTTCTGGGATGGGTCTGCCGCTGCCACTGCAGTAAAGGCTGCGATCAGACCGATGATCGTGCCCAGCAACCCCAGCAGGGTGGCGATGTTGGCCAGGGTCGCCAGGTACTGGGTGCGCTTTTCCAGCCGGGGAAGGACTTCCATCAGACCCTCCTCCATGGCGTATTCAATATCTTCCCGCCGGCTGTTGCTCAGCAACCGACCGATGCCCGCGCCCATGATGGAGGCAATGGCGCTATCCGAGTTGCTTGCCGCTTTCATGGCCCGCTGGTAATCACGCTTCTGCAGCAATGGCAGGATGCCCCGTTCGAAGGCCGCCCGGTTGCGCCGCCTCACCCCGGAGAGGTAGAAAAATCGTTCCAGGGTAATGGCCAGGCCCAGCGCCAATACAACAGCAATGGGGTACATGAAGGGGCCGCCTTCCTGGAAAAAACGTACGATGGTGTCCAGCATGATTGTTCTCCCGTTATTACTGCGCAGTCACGGCTGAGTCCCCGAGGGGGCTCAGGATCAGGGGGTTAAGGTTTTCACGAAACAGGCGATGCCTTTCCAGAGTCACCGGGTCTGCCGGCCGCATCAGTTCCGGCGCGGTATCATCCAGCTTTGCCCGGGGGCGTTTTGGCAGGCTCGGCGCCTGCCAGGGCAATATGTAAAGTACCCGCGGCTCATCCTCGCCAAGGCTGGCCGATATGCCGTCAACGCTCAGGCGAACCGAGTCCTCCTGACCTGCCCCTGCAGGGGCCGGCGCCAGCAAAACCAGCCCGGCAAGAACAACTGACTGCATACCTGTTACGGTTACCTGCAAGTAATGGCGCATCTGCATCTATTGCAGCCTCCGTTCCAGATCGGCAATCCATCCGGTGACGAGCTGGTCGTCTTCTTCCGTCAGTACCCGATAGCGGTTGTAGTGAGTCAGCGCCCTGTCGAGTTCCAACAGATACAGTTCAGCAATCACGGCCAGGTTGTAATGCAGCTCGGCAACCTCCGGCGAGTTCGAAATACCGGTCTCAAGCAGCTTTGCGGCTTCGGCAAAGCGGTGTTGATCCTTCATCACCAATGCCAGGTTATTAACGACGACCGCGTTGCCCGGGTCCAGCTCAACGGCTTTCTGCCACGCCTCGGCGGCGGCATTCCTGCGGCCCTGCTCCAGAGCCAGCTGCCCCTCCCTTGCGAAGCTTCTTGCCAACTCCGGGTTCGTCTGTGCGGGTTCAGGCTCCTGAACAGCCTGCCCGGCGCAGCCGCCCAGCAGAACCAGCAGAAGAATCCAGACCAACGTGCTCTTTAACCGGTTATAACGAGCCATCACCCGCCTCCATATTCCAGCTCAACCATTTCACCTTGCGTTGGTAACGCCCCGGATGCAGATCGGCCAGAACGCCCAGGCTGCGGCCAATCCATGCATCGTACCCCCGGGCGGTGATCCGCCGGTGGTTCTCGGTGTGCAGCCGAATTGCCTTCTCTTCAAACGGATAGGCTTCCTCTTCCAGCAGCATCTGGTATTGCATGGTCTCCAGCTCGTTCAGATCAGCCGGCACTGACGACGCCATCAGGTCCCGGGCCAGCCCCCGGTAAAGTTCCGCACGCCGGTAAAGGGACTCGGACAGCACCGCCTCAGCGCCGAGTGCCTCTGCATCCAGGAATCGTTGACGCGCGGCTTCCAGCGCGCCCTGCTTGCGTTCCAGCGAATCTTCCAGGGGATGGGTCAGTTCGATACTGGTGAAAGCGGCTGCGGCACGGGCACCGAGAACCATTGAGGCACGAGAAGCCCACTCAAGGGTCTCCGGGCTGTGCCAGGGGCTTTCCAGCTCCGCGCTGACCAGTGCTTCCCGCCAGTCATCCCCCTCAACGCCGGATTCCATAAGGCGGTGACGCATGGTCTGAAGGCGCAGGTGGCCCGGACCATCCCCGGCAACGACGCCAGTGGCCAGATAGTCACGGTACAGCGCGTTGCGTTCAGCGATATTGCCAGCGTCATGGAGCAATGCGGCAGCTCTGAGCCGCAGCTGCCAGGGGTCAGGTTGGCCTGCCGCCATCTGCAGGAGCTCTGAGGCAGCCAGCGCTGGCTGCCCGGATGCAACCCAGGCGTGGACCAGCTTTTCAGGGATGCCCGACACCAGCTCATGCCCGGGGAAATCCGACCGGAAACGCTCAAGATCTTCAATGGCCCCGGACCAATCCGAGGCTTTGAGAAGGGTGTTGGCGGCGTCGTAGCGGCCCTTGATGGCCAGGTCTGATCCGGGCAGCACAGAACCGACGCGGCGGAAGTGCCGGACCGCATCTTCGGTCTTGCCTTTGGCCGCGGCCCGCTCGCCCTGACGGTATACAACCGTGGCGAGCTGTTTTCGGACATTCTCCGCCTGATCCCCTGGAAGATCCCCGGGGTCGCCGTTTTCAGCGAGGTCCAGAGCCTGCTTCCAGGCCCTTTCCGCAAGACCGTATTCGTCCTGGTGCTGCCGGACTTCTGCGGTTACCTGCCATGCTGCATAACGTTCCCGGGCGGTAGCTTCGGCACCGGTGATGACTCTCGCGCTGTAATCCAGGGCGCGCTGGTGGTTGCCTGTGGCGAGCCAGCGGGCGGACAGATCCGCCATCAGGCCGGCGTTTCTGGCATCTCCGGAAAAACGTTCTGCAAATTGATCCGCTTCGGCAGAAACTTCCTCGAGCCCGGGGCTGAATCCCTGGCTGGTTCGCCGGCCATTGAGGCCATCGCGCAGCAACGTAATGGCCGCCCAGCCGGCATCAGCCGCCTCGCTGTAATTCGCCACCTCATAAGCTGCGCGCCTGAAGTTCGCCAGTGCCTCGGGTAACTGTCCTGCCTGGAGCCGGGCGTCGCCCGCCAGCCGAAGGATTTCACCGATCCGGACCGACCGCCGGGCAAGCCCCTCGTAATACCCAGCAGCCGAAACAAAAGCCGCCCTGGCAGCGGTTACATCGCCCGTGTTAGCCGAATTTGTTCCCCGGTTATACTGAAAGTCCGCCAGCACCCGGCTGAAGCTTTGCCATTTTTCCTGCTCGCCCGGGTTGAGGCGATCGTAGCCAGCATCGGACCCGAAACGTGCAACGAACCCTGCCCTCGCCTCACGGATCCGCTCGGGCAGAGCAGCCCGCTGCCAGACATCGACGACCTGCAACATGAAGGCGGGAACCTTAGCGTGATCCGGCGCGTAGCGAATAAATGCCTGGTTAACGGCAACGCTGGCCTCTGTCTGCCCCTGGACAGCGTAATAATCCGCGAGCCGGTCAAACAAAAGATGCGCCCAGGGACGCATCCGGGTCTCGTCCAGCCAGGAAATCAGCGTCTCGGGGCCGCGCTTTCTCGCGGCCATCAAGGCAAGCACGCGGAAGGTATCATCGATCGTGTCGACACTGGATTCGTTGACGTCTTCCAGACTTTGGGCGTCTGGCAGGAACTCGTCCAGAACCGTAACGAAGGTGTTGGCTGCCCGGTCCCAGGCCCCGGCACCCTGCTTGAACTGACTCCAGCCCAGCATATACCTGGCCTTGGTGCTGAATTCTCCGTTTTCGCCGGATTCAACCAGGTGTCGATAGCCAGTTTCTGCCTCTGCATAGCGACCGGAAGCAAAGGCGGATTCCGCAATCCGGAATCTGGCCTCTGGCACCAGTGCTGAATCAGGATAAAGCCCGACCAGTTGTTTCAGGCGCTGGATGGATTCCTGATCGTGACCCGTCAGCGCATGGGCCTTGGCCATCTGATACAGCAGTTCATCAAGCCGCCCGCCAAAAGAGCCTCGTTCCAGAATCGATTCGTAGCTACTGATGGCCTCACGGTAGACCTTCTGTTCCTCGGACACAGAGAAGCCGATGTCCTCACCGGATTTGTCGCGAATATTACTCAGACGGTTCAGGGCATCGATCCTTACCTCAGGCTCATCGGAGTTCAGAAACAGGCGATGGTAGCGACGCACCACTTCCGATGGCGAAATAGCGGGCATGGGGCGGGATTCGAATGTCAGAAAAACGGGGCGCATGTCACCGATGGTTTCGCCATCGCGCCCGAGATCGACCCGGAAGGATTCCTGGGCTATCGCTGGCGAGGCGAGACAGAGTGAAATGAAAAGTGCAATGAAAAGTGCGATGAAAAGTGCGGTGAAAAACCTTGGGGCCAGTCGTCTCACGGGCGTCCCTCCCCGGCTGTGTCTCCGGACAGATCTGCGTTGGCAAGATTCTGCAGGGCAAGGTATTCGTACAGGTGGGCGATCTGTTGTTCGGTTTTGTCGAGGGCGAACGCCATCTGCCGATCCCGGCTGGCGACGTAATCGAGGGCCAGTTTGTCCAGAGCCTCCCCGGCTTCGAGCCTCAGACGCTTAACAGAGGCGACCAGCGCCTCATTCCTGCTCTTCAGCGCGAGAGCCTGATCGCGCAGTGCCCGAAGCACCGCCGGTCGTCCCGATGCCCGTTGATCAAGGCTGGCCAGCCGGTCCCGGGTATCCGCCAGGGTTTGCGCCAGGCTGGAGAGCCGGTTTTTCTGAGCGGAATCCACCGCTTCAGCCGACAAACGCTCGATCCGGGCCCTGAGATCAGCTCCCTGCCTGGATAGCGCTTTGGTATTTTCATAGGCAGTTTGCCGCTGACTGTTGGCGATCTGCTCGGCCAGTGCGCTGTCGAAGACCTCCAGATCCCTCTGGTAACCCACAAGCCTTGCGGCCATCACTTCCAGAGCGGCGACCCTCCCCCCGGCATGCTGGGCGGCGGGTTGCGCCATAAAACCCAGCAGATAGGCCATGCGTGGCTGGGTCAGGGTACGGCTATCGGCCAGGAACCAGTCAACTCCGGTTTCCCTGGCATCTTCGATCAATGTCTTGTAAGCCCCCTGGTCCCGGATTTTTTCTGCCAGTTTGCGCAAGGTCACCCGTTCACTTTCAAAGGCTGCGTTGGCCGCCAGGTAGGCTTCTCCGGCCTGACCCAGGTAGCCAGAGAGATCATACCCCCGGCCCATAGCAATCCAGGCATCCGCAACACCCGGGTAAGCCAATGGGTATTTCCTGGCCCGGTGCCAGCTCTGCATGGCGGCCCGGTGGTTGCTCCGCTGCGAGAGTGCAAGGCCGTGAAGGTAGAGCGCCCTCGGTGTGCTGAAGCTGTCCAATGCTACTTTTTCCAGAAAACCGATCGCTTTCTCGTACTCCCCGTGCTGGTATGCAAGGTAGCCGGCCCGAGTGAGCAGGCGGTTCCGAAGCTGTTCACGGCGAGCGGAATCCCCATCGCCTTCCAGCATGGCCAGAGCGACCCTCAGAGCGACCAGCGCGCGGGCAGGATTCAGATCCTCCCTGGCATAATCGGTAGACAGATTAAGGTAACCTACAGCCGCCCAGTAGCCTTCCTTCATTCCGGCGAGGACGCGCCCGGCATCGTCAGTCTGGCCGCTCAAACGGGCCTCTTCGGCATCCTGATAAAGCGCTTGCTGGCGCTTGTCGCCCAAATCCACGCCCACCCCACTGGCCTGCCTGAATGCTTCCAGACCGTCTCGAATATCAGCCGGTAATACCGGTGCGGCAGAAACCATCAGCGGGCTGATGACCAGAAGTGATAAGGACATAAACAGGAGTCGAAAGGTCATGGCAACCTACTTCCACTCAACAAACGAAACCCGGGGTTCATAGTCCGGTGCACGCGCCTCCAGGCTCATCTGTAACCGGAGGGTACCGGGGCGCTTCCGAAAACGGTGTACCGATTCGCGGCGAACAAAATCATCATTGGCGGAGCGGGCCGTTATAACCGTTTTCAGCTCGTGGTCGCCGTTCCTGAGATTGCCGGTAAACAGTTGCTGGACCCCACCGCGTTCCAGTGAGGCCCGTTCTCTTTCGGTATAAAGATGGGAAGCGACTGGCTGGCCGTTTACGAACAGCTCCACCGAATCAAGATCAAGCGCATCCCGGCTCTGGAGTGTCAGAAAAACTGCCAGTCGGGTATTGGCGGGATGCAGCAGTTTCTGCTCAAGGGCAAAGACGCTGGCAGAGTGCCCGGCAACCTCGGCGCTCAGCTCCTCTATCTCCTCATCCAGCGACGCCGCCGCCATTACCGGAGCGGGCAGCAGCAATAACGGAAACAACCAGCCGATGAACGTTCTGCGTTCATGAATCCGGCGCTTTTGTGCTTGTTGTATGCCGAACATAAGCCTCCTGCCTTTGTAACCCACGCAAACTTCTGTAACAGATCGGCAGAAAGCGTAACACTTGGTAACCGCCAAGAACGGTATCCAGATCACCAAATGGAAAACGCGGAACCAATAGAGGGAAGATCGAGTGTCGAGTTATTTGACAAAAGCAGAAGTGGCCAAGGCAGACGGGCCATAGAACCTGAATCCGGATACTACCAACCAATTGATTTGATTACGTCTAGTTTAACTGGCCCTGTAATTGCTGAATCGAAGGCGACGGGAAAGCCTGACCGGCGACTCCGTTTGATATGCCGAGCTTTGCCGATGCCCTCAACCGCATCGGCTTTTTTAGTTTGGGGTCAGATGAAAATGGGGTCAGATGAAAATTTCATCTGACCCCATTTTCATCTGACCCCATTTTTATTTGCTCAGTTGCTTCATGGCCGATTCAAGGCCTTCAACGGTGAGCGGGTACATGTGGTCGTTAACCAGCTGCCGGGTCATGCCCAGTGAGCCGCCGGTGCCCCAGTAGTTCTCGGGCAACGGGTTGAGCCAGACTACCTTGCGGAAGTGGTCGGAAATGCGCTGGAACCAGGTGGCGCCCGCTTCCTCATTCCAGTGCTCAATCGAGCCGCCCGGGTGGGAAATCTCATAGGGCGCCATGGTGGCGTCACCCACAAAGATGACTTTGTAGTCCGGCGTGTATTTGTGAAGGATGTCCCAGGTGCTCATGGTCTCGTTCATCCGGCGGATGTTGTTCTTCCAGACGCTCTCGTAGATAAAGTTGTGGAAGTAAAAATATTCCATGTGCTTGAATTCGAGACGCGCGGCGGAGAATAACTCCTCACAGACGCGGATGTGCGGGTCCATGGAGCCGCCTACGTCGAAGAAGATCAGCACCTTCACCGCGTTGTGCCGCTCCGGCACCATTTTCAGGTCCAGGTAACCGGCATTCCGGGCGGTGGAGCGGATGGTGTCGTCCATATCCAGCTGGTCCGCCGCACCCTGGCGGGCAAACTTCCTCAACCGCCGCAACGCCACCTTGATGTTGCGGATGCCCAGGGTAATGCTGTCGTCCAGATCTTTGTATTCACGCTTCTCCCACACCTTGACGGCCCGGCCATGGCGGCCGTTTTTCTGGCCGATCCGGAAGCCTTCGGGGTTGTAGCCATTGGCACCGAATGGCGAGGTACCGCCGGTGCCAATCCACTTGTTACCCCCGGCATGGCGTTCCTGCTGCTCTTCCATGCGCTTCTTGAACGTCTCGATCAGCTCCTCGAGACCACCGAGAGAGTCGATTTGGGCCTTCTCTTCCTCGGACAGGTGCTTTTCAAACTCGGCCCGCAGCCAGTCATCCGGAATCAGCGCTTCGAGCAGGTCATCCAGGTTCTGGATGCCCTCGAAATACGCCTGGAAAGCCCTGTCAAACTTGTCGAAGTGGCGCTCATCCTTGACCAGGCAAAGACGCGCCAGATAATAGAACTCTTCCATGTCGGCAAAGGCGAGCCGATGCTGCAGGGCTTCCAGCAAATCCAGGAATTCCCGCAGGCTGGCCGGTACCTTTGCGCGCCGGACTTCAAGAAAAAAATCAATCAACATAAAACGTGACTCTTGCCAATGTTCTTGCTGAGTATCAGCTGCGGCGACGGGCCATGAAGGCGAGCTTCTGCAACAGGTGCACATCCTGCTCGTTCTTCACCAGGGCACCGTACAGAGGCGGCAACGCCGAGCTGGTATCTTTCTCCTGCAACATTTTTGCCGAGAGCTCATCGGCCATCAACAGCTTCAGCCAGTCAATCAGCTCCGAGGTGGAGGGTTTTTTCTTGAGCCCCGGCACCTTGCGTACATCGAAAAACACTTCCAGGGCATCACGAACGATTTCCTGCTGCAAGCCCGGGAAATGGACATCCACGATAGCCTGCATGGTGTCATGGTCCGGGAAACTGATGTAGTGGAAGAAACACCGGCGCAGAAACGCATCGGGCAGTTCTTTTTCATTGTTACTGGTGATGACAATGATCGGCCGGTGCTTTGCTTTTACCGATTCCTGGGTCTCATAGACGAAAAACTCCATGCGATCGAGTTCCAGCAGGAGGTCATTGGGGAATTCGATGTCAGCCTTGTCGATTTCATCAATCAGCAGAACCACCTGTTCATCGGCTTCAAAGGCCTCCCAGAGCTTGCCCTTGACGATGTAATTGCCGATGTCCTTGACCTTCTCATCACCCAGTTGCGAGTCCCGCAGGCGCGATACCGCATCGTATTCGTAAAGCCCCTGCTGGGCCTTGGTGGTGGACTTGATGTGCCACGGGATCAGTTTCATGCCAAGGCCTGCGGCCATTTCTTCCGCCAGCAGGGTTTTTCCGGTGCCGGGCTCGCCCTTGATCAACAGCGGACGCTGAAGTGTGATAGCGGCGTTGACGGCCATTTGCAGGTCATCGGTGGCTACATAGTTCTCGGTACCGGTAAACTTCATGGTCTGGTTCCTGTTGGTTACTTTTTCTGATCTTTGTCGTCGGGTTTCTTTTTCGGACCGTTATCCGGCAATCCGGAATCGTCCTGGTCAAAATCGGGTAAATCGTCGAACTCGGACAGGTCAAAATCCTCAAGCCCGAATTCCTCATCGTCATCGTCTTCCGGGAGGTCGGCGTCAGACGGATCGGCGACGTCTTCCAGTTCCGGAACGTCCTCATCCGAATCAGCGGGCTCTTCCTCCACCAGCGTATCGGCCACCGGGATATCCTCTTCCGTCTGCACTTCCGGTTCATCCAGCGACTCATCGCCGGCCTTCAGCGCCGCTTCGTGCTCATCGATCACCGCTTCAAGTTCCGCCCTATCATCGTCCGGCATTTCCTCAGTGACCTCCGGAATTTCCTCTGGTTCTGGTTCGGGTTCCGGTTCTGGTTCGGACTCGGGCTTCTCTTCCAGGTCTTCCAGAGCCTCCCGCTCAGAAGCAGCCTCCGCCAGGGCCTCCTGGCGCTTCTTGCGCTGACGAAGGGCGACCCATACAACGCCGGCAAACAGTGCAACCCCACCCGCAGCGGCAGCGATCACCGACATGGGTACCGGGAAGCTATCCTGCCCCTCCGCCGGTTCCGTTGACTCCGATGCGGGGCCCTCTGGCTCAGGTTGCTCTGGTTCAGGTTGCTCGGCCGTCGGCGCAGGAGGCTCTTCTACCTGACTCACATCTATGGGTGGGGCAATCTCCGGCTCAGGCTGTTCAGCCACTGGTTCTGGTGCTTCAGCCTCTGGTTGCGGCGCGCCCAATGGCTCACCAACCGGTTCGGCAGGTTCGGCGCCTTCCGGAACCGTAAACCCGACAGTCGCACTGAACTTGCGGCTGAAGGTCTGGCCATCGGCAACCACATCCATCCGGTACAGGCCGGGAGCCGGCAGCCGCCTGACCGCATCCCGATAGGTACCGTCTTCCGGTGGTTGCCCGGCTGACAACACCTTTGTTCCACTACGGCCATCCTCGGAGGTGATGGTCAGCTCAACGTCCAGGACTCCCAAAAAGTCCGGGTTGGTGATCTTTTCCTGTTCTTCAAAAAAGGCGATTCGGATATCGACCGGACGTTCCGAAGAAAAGGTGGCCGGGAATGGATTGACCACCATTCGCAGATCGCTGACCACCGTCACCCGGCTGCCCTCACCCAGTTCTCCGTTCAGTCGCCACTCCCCGGCGGGCGGGTCATTCACCGTAACCAGATCGTACCCGGCTTCTCTTGCCCAACGGACGTTGTCTGGGGAATCCGCCAGGCTGACTGCGCCGCCATCCGGGCCAATCAGTTCAAGCTCACGGGTGGCCGTAGTTTCTTTCTCACCCCAGAAGATCAGAGCGGTAAACTCACGAACGCCGTCGTCAACAGTAAAGCCGTCGCCCTCAATCGGAATCTGTTCCTGGGGAACCGCCGTGTTCAGGGCCTCCAGAAAAGCAAGGTTCAGGGCGTCCGCGGTTTCAGCAATCTGATAGCGACCGCCGGATTTCGTGGCCAGCGCCCTCAGAAAATCCGTATCAGCGGCTTGAGAAAGCGCGACCGGGTGAAAAGTAGCGCCCCTGGCAACCAGATCGGGAACAATCTTTTCAAGGATGCGCTGCTCCTCGGCAGAATTTGCAGCAGAATCGGCGGAAATATCCACCTTGCCATCGGTCAGCAGGATAAAGTGGGTTCTGCTCAGATCACCGTCGGTGTAGTAACCATCGCTGGCAACTTCAATGGCCTTGCCCAGATTGGTTCTCAGGGCAACAGAATTAATCTGCTCCGAGCGCCCGATGGCCGTATCCCGCCACTGATCGTTCACCTCACGGTGCGGAACCAGCATGTTCACATACTGCCCGAAGGTCCAGACCCCGGCCGTCGCGCCCTCTGGCAAGAGTCGGGCAAGCAGTCTTACGGCAGGCTGACGCAGGTTTGTCGGATCGGTGTCCTTCATGGAGCCGGAGATATCGACAATAATCCGCACATCCGATTGTCCGGGCAACTGAACATCGTCAGCCTCCTGCGCCGTTACCGGCAGGGGCAGGTTGAATGCGAGAACCAGTGCAAACAGGCTCAGCAATCTCGGTTTAATCGCTCTCAAGGCATCCATCCGTTCTTATTATTGATTGATGTTACCGACGAACCAGACGATAACGAACCAGGTCCAGCACCCAGACCAGCAGCATCACGAGGCCGGCAAGGCCAAGGTTGAACAGCGCCCGGCCCGCCGCATCTTCCTCCCCCAGGATCATTTCATAGCCGCCAAACAACCAGGCCGGAATCCACCAGCCCGCGAGGTCCGGAGACTCCACCGGGGTGAGCAGCAGGGCAACCAGCGCTGCGAGTATCAGGGTTCTCAGTCCGTACAGGGGAAGGAAGCGAATCAGACTCTTCATCATGTAAAAGAACACGACGAAGGCAATGGCGTAGGCGGCCCAGAAAATCCCGTAGGCCATTTGTGCATCGGTATCGATCATTACAGAATCCAGTGAATGATGTGTTCTTGCCAGTCCTCTTCCGGCACCCCGGCCTCTGAAACAGCCCGGTGACGGATGGAAACGCCCGCTTCGTGCACCGAATCCGGATCCCCGCTTCGCAGCGGATGCCAGTCCGCCAGTGGCCGGCTTTCGGCCAGGGTTCGGTAGGCACAGGTATAGGGTAACCAATGGTAGTCCGTGACGGTGCCCGGTGTCAGCATTGTGCAACCCGGAACCTTTTTCAGCCGCTCGCCATAAACGGTGCAGCGGCAGGTCTCTTCATCCATGTAACGGCACACCAGGTCCGTGTGATAAACCTCGCCGGTGTCTTCGTCTTCCAGCTTGTTCAGACAGCATTTTCCGCAGCCGTCACACAGGGATTCCCATTCCCCGGGTGTCATTTCGTCCAGGCGCTTGCGCTGCCAGAACGCCACCTGGGCAATCATGGGTTGCGCTGCTCCGGCTTCTTCCGGAAGTCCACCACGTAACCTTCCCTCTCCTCGGGCATCTGCAGGAAAAAGTCTTTCTCCCCGATGGCCTCAAGCACCTGCTTGCCGGTTGTTCTTGCCAGCTTGCGGTCTGGCGTCACTACCAGATCCATGGAATGAACAGGCTGCCCGAAAATGCCACGCAGGCTCTCCGGAAGCTCCTCCCATTCCTGGCCACGGCGGACAAAAATGTAGGTGTCGCTCTTTTTGCTACTACGGAATACAGAAACAAATTCCCGCTCTTTCATGACGTCAGTAATTCCTCGATATCAGCGCGAACCGGAGCCAGAATCTGCGCCCGCCAGCCCTGAAAAAATTCATGTTGCGCCAGATCACGGTGCTGCACCACTTTCTCAAGCCGCTTCCTGGGCGCAAGCAGTTCCATTGGAATATCAGCATCTTCTGCCGCCTTCCTGAATAACCGCTTTAACTGCTTGAAAAACCCCTGCTGATCCCTCGACAACGGCGGAGCGATGCGTTCAAGGCCGGAATTATCCGCTGTTGCCCCCTTGCTAACAAGTTCGATAAGGGTGTCGCCGTAACGCCGGACCGCGCCGGAAGGCACGCCCTGAATGTTTGAAAGCTCCCTCTGGGAGCCCGGCATATTTTCGGCAATGGCGATCAGCAAGGCATCCGACAGCACCCGGTTGCGCGGCCGGTCCTGTTTCTGGCATTCCAGTTCCCGCCAGCGAACCAGCTCCCTGAGCACGCCCTGCTGCTGTGGAGTGAGTGTCCAGCCGCCCCGGAGCTTCAGGTAATGACTGTCCGGATCTTCCTGCCCGGCCAGTTCGTTGGCGAATCGCGTGGATTCCTCCGCCAGCGCAGCCTCCAGGCCCCGTTCCCGCAGCAAACCGGTTACCCACTCGTACATGGGTTCCAGAAAGCGGATATCGTCAATGGCATAGCGCTGCTGAGCCTCACTCAAAGGCCGGGCCAGCCAGTCGGACCGGGTAGCGGATTTGTCGAGGGTTTCGCCGAACAGGGTTTCCACCAGCCTGGCGTAACCCAGGGAGAACCCGGCACCGGCCATGGCGGCGCCAATCTGCAGGTCTGTCACGCCGGCGGGCTCAAGGTTCAGCCACTGACGGAACAGCTCCAGGTCTTCACTCATGGCATACAGAAGTTTGGGCGTTTCCGGATCGGTCAGCACCTCGCGGAAACGGCGGGATTGTTCGGCAACGGCCGGGTCCACAAGACAAAACCCGCCATCCAGTCCGAGCTGAACCAGGCCCGGAATCGGATAAAACGTGTTTACCCGTTCGAATTCGGTATCCAGTGCCAGGGGCTTGCCGGGTGCGCGATCAAGCCACTGATCCAGCGCCTCCGGCTCCCGGATCCAGTGGATGCTGGCGGGTGCCGGAGGAACATCAACAGCGGCAGCGGCCTGGGCAGAAATATCCATAGAAATGCCTGGTCAGATTTATTCGGAGAGAGGTTTACGGCCTCGAAAAGCGTGGGTCAGGGTAAAGCCGTCAACGTAGCCCAGCTCGCCACCCACCGGAATACCATGGGCCAGCCGGGTAATCAGAATCCCGCGGCCATCAAGCCGGTCCGCAATGTAGTGAGCCGTAGCCTCGCCTTCAACCGTGGGGTTAGTCGCAAGAATCAGCTCGGCAACACTTTCTTCCCGAACCCGCCTCAACAACCGCTCGATGCCGATTTCTCCGGGCCCCACGCCATCAATGGGTGACAGATGCCCCATCAGCACGAAATAGCCACCCCGGTAATCACCCGCCTGCTCAATGGCCAGCAGGTCTGACGGGCTTTCGACCACACACAGGGTTCCGGTGCGTCGCTGGGGATTGTCACAGATGCCGCAGATTTCGGTATCGGCAAAATTCTGGCAACTTTCACAGCGCCGCACACCGTTCATGGCCTGGTTCAGCGCCTCCGAAAGACGGGTGCCGCCGGAACGGCCCCGCTCCAGCAGGTGAAAGGCCATGCGCTGGGCGGTCTTTTGCCCGACACCGGGCAGGCAACGAAGGGACTCGACGAGCTCGTCAACCAGGGGGCTGAACGCCATGAAATGTCCTCAGACTACGGCAGGATGAAATTCAGAACGGCATCTTGAAACCGGGAGGCAGGCCCAGGCCCGACATCATACCGGACATCTTATCCTTCTGATTGGCCTCAACCCGGCGTACGGCGTCATTCACTGCGGCAGCCAGAAGGTCCTCCAGAATGTCTTTTTCCTCGGACATCAGCGACGGATCAATATCCACCTTGCGAACGTCGTGACGGCCGTTCATGGTTACTTTCACAAGCCCGGCACCGGCCTCACCGGTGACTTCCGCTTTCGCGATTTCTTCCTGGGCTTTCTGCATCTCTTCCTGCATTTTCTGGGCTTTTTTCATCATATCGCCCATATTGTTCATCATGCCTTATCTCCTGCTTGCCTTTTTGTCTTTGCAGTCTCCGCCGTCTCTACCGGCCGGATACTCTCTTCGACTACCCGCGCCCCGAATCGTTCAACAATAGACTGTACGACCGGGTCCCGCCGAATGGATGCTTCCGCCGCTTCCTGGCGGGCCCTTCGCTGCCCTGCGTCATAGGCCGCCGGTGTGTGCGGCCCCGGATCGCCCTGCTCTATACGTAACTGAATGGCGTCGCCAAAGCGGTTTCTCAAGGCGGCCAGGATCTTTTCCTCGTGCCGGCTGCTCAGGAGCCGTGCGTGGCCTTCGTCAATGGTCAGGGTGATCGCGTCACCATCCCGGGCCATGGCTCCGTGGCTGGCCAGATTGCCGGGCATACCTACAATGCCAAGCTCCGAAAAATCCCGGTGCCAGACAAATTCGCCCATAGGCTCGCGAGCAACGCTTTCGGGTTCTGACTCAGACTCCGGTTCTGGCTCAGACTCAAGCTCAGGTACGGACTGCTCAGGCTCAGGTTGCCCAGGCTCAGGTTGCTCAGGCTCCGGTTGCTCAGGCACGGACTGCTCAGGCTCAGGTTGCCCAGGCTCTGGCTGGTCAGGTTCCGGGGCCGGGTCGGGCTCATCCCGCGGCTCGGACGTGGCGCTTTGGCCGCCGGAACTTATGGCGGGCGGCTCCCGGCGATCAGCACCCGGCCGGAAAGCCAGCATCCTGAGCAAGGTCATCTCGAACCCCATACGGGCATCCGGCGTAATGGCCAGGTCTTTTCGACCAATCAGGGCAGACTGGTAGAACAGTTGGGCATCCTCGGCACTGAGTTTGCGGGCCAGGGACTGCACCTGTTCCGCATCGCCCAGGGCGTTATCGGCGCTTCCGGGCACCACCTGTTCCATGGTAACCCGGTGAAACAGGGAAAGCAGATCAGCCAGGATCACGCTGTAATCCGGTGCAAAATCCGAAATCCGGCTGATTTCCGCCAGCAGGGCCGGGCCATTCCCCTCAACCAGCGTACTCACGATACGTTCAATATCGCGCTGATCAATGGTACCCAGCATATTGCTGACATCACCGGCCGCCAGTTTCTGGTTACCAAAAGCGATGGCCTGGTCGGTCAGACTCAGGGCATCCCGCATGCTGCCGTCCGCAGCACGGGCCAGAAGCCAGAGCGCCGGTTCCTCGAACGGAATCTCCTCCACGCCCAGCACGTGCCTCAGGTGGCCGGCAATGTGTTCCGGTGTCATCCGCTTGAGGTTGAACTGCAGGCACCGGGAAAGCACCGTCACCGGCAGTTTCTGGGGATCCGTCGTGGCCAGCAGGAACTTGACATGTTCCGGCGGCTCCTCAAGGGTTTTCAGGAAGGCATTGAACGACTGGTTGGTCAGCATGTGCACCTCGTCAATGAGGTACACCTTGTAGCGGCCGCGGCTTGGCGAGTACTGAACGTTGTCCGTCAGTTCCCGCATATCGTCCACGCCGGTGCGGGAGGCGGCATCAATTTCGATCAGGTCGACAAACCGGCCTTCCTGAATTTCCCTGCAGCTGGAGCATTCGCCGCAGGGATTCGGGGTAATGCCAGTTTCACAGTTGAGGCATCGGGCCAAAAGACGGCCGATGGTGGTCTTGCCCACCCCCCGGGTACCGGTGAACAGGTATGCGTGATGCAGACGCTGGCTTTCCAGGGCGTGAATCAACGCCTGGAGCACGTGTTCCTGGCCCACCATGTCCTCAAAGGTGCGTGGGCGCCATTTACGGGCAAGTACCTGGTAGCTCATGTTCCGTCAACTGCAGTGAAAAAACGGGCTTAACCTTAGCATGGACCGGTTGTGAGAAGAAGCAAACTTCATCCCGGAAACAGGCAGCAAAGGTTACGGGTATCGAGGAAAAATCAGAGTAATAACAACTAGCAAAATCAGAGTAACAACAACTACAGGAAGGGAAAACTGGGGGTGACTCCATCAGCGACACCCCGGCACACAATTCCACCGCTTCGGCTGCTCCCTTCCGGGCCTGACCGGGTTCACGGTTTCATGTTGCGGAGGCACCAATGGAGCCACCATAACGGCGTTTCAGGACAATTCCCTGAAAGCGGCGCGCATATTAGCAAAAGGGTTTGCCGACTACAATGAGAAATCCACAGCCACCGCAGATACCCGCTTTCAGAGCGGCAAGGGCACCTCGTCCTGGCGAAACCAGCAGGCCAGGCTGTAACGGGTACGATTCGCTGGAAGCACCTCGTGGGGGATCTCTTCACTCATGAACAATGCCATGCGACCGGCCTCGGGCAACACAGTGCCGCATGCCTCGTATTCAATATCCCGATTGAACACCTGAAGCGCGCCGCCGTGGGCCTCCTGCCAGTCCTCATTGAGATAGAGCACCAGGCTGACCACACGGGACGCACGGCCCTGAAAGCTGTCCAGATGCTTTTTGTAGAAATCCCCGGGATGATAAGTGGCGTAGTGCGTTTCAAACCGCTTCAGGCCGAGGAACAGGCGTTGATTCAGTCCCTGGCGGATAGCATCAAAGAATTCAAACAGGGCGGCCTGGGGCGCGGTGATCCCCTGCAGCCAGGCAATCTTGTCACGGCGAACCGACCGGTCACGCACCAGATCGTTGCCCCGGCCGATGCCCGCCCTTTGCATGGCATCCGTGCGGTCCAGAATTTCCACTTCCTGCTGTAACGCCGCCAACAGGTCGCTGCCCAGCCGGGCCCGCACATCCAGTGCCATCCAGCCCTGCTCGCTCAGCCCCAGGGCCAGCTCATCCAGCCAGATTTCAGAAACCGCGCCTGGCCGATCGTGCACCAGGCCCACTGACTGAACATCACTACCAGCAACAGCGACTTGCACAGCACTGGCAGGAGCGATCAGGGGATCATGAATGGGGGTGACAACGGGCGTTCCCATCGGCGGGCCTTATGCAGAATTTGCGCGTATTTTAGGCGCAATTCTCGCCGGAGCGGCAGTTTTAATTTACTCTCTGTATAAGCGAATACACTTAACCGGCTTCAGTCAGCAGTAGCTCACCATGTCAGAAAGCAGTAACAGGCCACCGATATCACTCACTCCGGGCCAGTGGTCCTTCACACGCTGGAAAACCATCGGGCAACTGGAAGCGCTTGAGGTGCACCACCCCCTGTTTCAGGCCACCATTGTCCTGCAAGGCGCCCACCTGGCCCGTTTTGCACCCCAGGACGAAGCGGACTGGCTGTGGATGAGCCCCACCGCCCGATTTGAACCGGGCCGGGCCATCCGCGGTGGCATTCCCGTTTGCTGGCCCTGGTTTGGCGATCCTGGCAAGAACGCACCAGAGGTCCGGAAACGGATTCATACCGAAAGCGCCCATGGCTTTGCCCGCACAGCCCTATGGAAGCTGGAGGACGTCCGCGAGAGCGCCCATGAGGTAGAAATCAGCCTGTCTCTGGACGCCAATGAGGATTTCAGCAATGTCTGGACCGGTCACGCCCTGGCCCTGTTCACCTTCAGCTTCTCTATCCGGGGTTGCCAGCTGGCACTGACCACCACAAACCTGGGGAATGACCCCCTCGCCTTCACCCAGGCTCTGCACAGCTATTTTCCCACCAGCGACATCAGCCGCACACGGGTTCTGGGGCTTGGTGGCAGTCAATACACAGATACCCTGGATAACTGGGAATACCGGACACAGGACGGCCCGGTCTATTTCGAAGGCGAAACCGACCGGATTTATGAGAGCGGTGAACCGCTGACTATCGTGACACCCAGAACCGGGCGTAAGCTTTCCGCTGTGGGCAGCGACTCAACGGTGGTCTGGAACCCCGGCCCCGCCAAGGCCGCAAAACTGTCGGACTTCCCGGACACGGCCTGGCAATCGATGCTGTGCGTCGAAACCGCCAATGCCGCAGGCGATTACCGGGTGTTAAATAATGGACAAAGCCACACCTTGGGCGTTTTTATCGGAAGGAAAGCATGAGCCTGGCATCGTTTCTGAAGTCCAGACTGGTTCCAGCGGAACTGGACGACCATATCAACCGGATCCGCAAACCCATCGGAACCCTCGGGTACGACCCCTGGGGCTACAATAACGAAGCCATGAAGTATGGCCTCTCGATCACCAAACAGATTTATGAAAAATACTTCCGGGTTGAGGCCCACGGAGTAGAGAAGGTACCTGCTGAAGGTCCGGTACTCATCATTGCCAATCACAGCGGCCAGTTACCCATCGATGGCGTGCTCGTCGGCTACGCCCTCGCGACCCGTAAGGAAAGCGCCCGTATTCCCAGGGCCATGATTGAACGCTTCTTCCCTACCGTGCCGTGGCTGGGCAACCTTCTTAACGAAGTCGGCGCGGTACTGGGAGACCCGGTCAACTGCGCCAAGATGCTCGCCAACGACGAAGCCGTGATCGTCTTCCCCGAAGGTGTACGCGGTTCCGGCAAGCTCTACCAGGACCGGTACCAGCTCAAGCGCTTCGGTAATGGCTTCATGCATCTGGCCATGAAGTACAAGGCGCCCATTGTTCCCGTGGGCGTTGTGGGTTGCGAGGAAACCATCCCGGCCATCGCCAACATCAAGCCCCTGGCTAAAGCCCTCGGCATCCCCTACGCGCCCGTTGCCCTACCCGTGGTACTTCCAGCCAAGGTGCACCTGAATTTTGGAGCGCCTATGGTTTTTGACGACCTGGAAATTCCGGAAGAACAGGTCACTGAACGGGTGGAAAAGGTCAAGGCCGAGATCAGCCGGCTGATCGACAAGGGACTGAGCGAACGAAAAAGGCTTTTCTGATGACCGAACAACGCAGACCCCACATCCTGATAACCGGTGCCGCCGGTGCCCTTGCCCAACAGGTAATCAACCAGCTCCGGGACACCTGCGATCTGGTGGCTGTGGATTTCCGGGAACAGGTCTACCTGGGCGACGATATTCCCAGTTACTGCATCGATTTCAACAAGCGCGTTTTTGAAGACCTGTTCCGGCGCTACCGGTTTGATGGCGTAATCCACATGGGCCGCATCATGTCCAGCCAGCTCACCCGCATGCGACGCTACAATGCAAACGTGCTCGGCACCCAGAAACTGCTGGACCTGAGCCACAAATACGGCATCAAGCGCGTGGTGGTACTTTCCACCTTTCATGTATACGGAGCGGTGGCCTACAACCCAGCGCTCATTGATGAGTCGGCCCCGCTGAAAAGCGCCGGCCTGAGCGCCGATCTCGTCGATTCCGTGGAACTGGAGAACCTGGCCAACATCTACCTCTGGCGTTACCCGGAACTCAACATCACCATTCTGCGCCCATGCAACATCGTCGGCCCCGGTGTGCGCAATACCATCAGCACCCTTCTGGCAAGCTCACGGGCGCCGGTGCTGGCTGGCTTCTCCCCGATGATGCAGTTCATACATATTGATGACATGGCAGACGCCATCGTACTGGCGTATAAAACACCGACACGGGGTGTGTTCAACGTGGCGCCTCAGGATTGGGTGGCCTACCAGCACGCGCTCAAGCTTTGCGGCTGCAGGCGCATTTCCGTGCCATCGATTCCGCCTGTTTTGCCGAAATTCATTCTCAGTACGCTGAAGCTGAAAAGCTTTCCGTCATATCTGCTGGCCTTCTTCAAATACCCAGTGGTGATTGACGGGCGGGCGTTTGCCAGGGAATTCGGGTTCGAACCCAGGCGGTCGCTGAAGGAGATTTTTCGGTTTTATCGAGAGAACAAAAGGCCGGTTTAGCGGTTTGGGTAACAGGCGAAATTTACCCTAAGCGCCAAACGTAGCTATGCTCTTACAGGGATTTATTTTTGGGGCAATAACGCATGCTCAGCAACATGGACGCACTCAGCTACTCGCTGGCGGCGATTACCTTCGGGCTACTGGGAATATTGGTAGCCGCGCGCTACTTGCGTCGTGGAGTGGACCGGGCTCTTGCTCTGGCAGCGGCCGTTTCGGCCCTATGGGCGCTTGCTATTGTCAGCCAGAGTCTCTGGGGGCACCCGGGCTTTAACCTACGCTACCTGATTGAACTGGTCCGGGACGCCGCCTGGGTTTACCTGCTGTTTGCCCTGCTTAAAGACGGGCTCCGGGAAAACAGGCTCACCGGCAAGGTGAAACAGATCCTCGGCGCCAGCGTTGTCATTCTGCTGGTTCTGTTAATCAGTACCAGTGTGATCGAGCATTTTGGAAGCGTCGACATCTCCACCGGCAAAGTCAAACTGCTTGGCCAGATTGGCCTTTCCCTGCTGGGCCTTTCGCTGGTGGAGCAGATCTGGAGAAACTCCCCCAACTTTGGCCGCTCCAGCATCAAATACATCTGCATCGGCGTTGCCAGCATCCTTGGTTTTGATTTCTTCATGTATACCGATGCCCTGCTGTTCGGGCATGTAGCCGATTCCTTCTGGAACGCCCGCGGGTTCGTTAATGCCCTGCTTACCCCCCTGTTTGCGGTCAACGTCATCAACACACGCAAACAACCTGTCGATTTCCAGCTGTCCCGTTCAGCGGTATTTCACGCAGGAACCCTGGTATTCGCCGGCGGTTATCTGCTGTTCCTGGCCCTGGGTGGCTATTATGTTCAGGTGCTCGGCGGTGAGTGGGGAGATGCACTCCAGGTCCTGTTTTTCACGATCTCACTGGTCTTCCTGACAACACTCATGCTGTCACGGCGAATCCGCGCCAAACTTATGGTGCGGATCAGCCAGAACTTTTTCGATTACAAATACGATTACCGGGAAGAATGGCTGAAAATGACCCGGGAACTGGCGGATCTCAGCAACGATCCGCCAGTTCCCGAACGTGTGATCCACATTCTGGCGGGCCTGGTCGAAAGCAATGGCGGTGCAATCTGGCTGAAAGGAGAAAGGGAAGGCTATGCCCTGAAAGCTGCCATCAATCTATCCCCCCCCAGGCACACTCTGATTGACAGTGATGCTGAACTGGTCCGTTTTTTCTCAAACCGAGAATGGATTATCGATTTGCATGAATACCAATCAGACCCGGTCAGCTACGACCTCGTGGAAATACCGGACGCCATAGCAGAAACCCCGGACGGGTGGCTGATCATTCCGCTGTACCTGGGTAACGATCTCTACGGGATGGCTCTGGTCGGTACCCCTTATGCCCGTGTTGCCCTGAATTGGGAGAACTTCGACCTGATCAAGGTAGTTGCCCGCCAGACCTGTAACCTGCTCGCCCAGGCCGATGCGCAAAACCGACTCTCCCGGGCGATGCAGTTCGAGGCGGTTAGCAAGGCCTCGGCCTTTATGGTTCACGACCTTAAAACAGTGATTGCCCAGCTGTCACTTCTGGTGAAGAACGCGCCGAAGCACCGGAATAACCCCGCCTTTGTTGATGACATGATCCACACCACCGACCATGCCGTGCGGAAAATGTCGGGCCTGGTAGACCACATTCGCAGACCTGGCGCCGATGATGAAGACCCGTTAACGCCGGTCAATCTTACGAAGCTGGTAGCAGAGCTTATCGGGCATCATCAACGTCAGGCCCCTGCCCCACATCTGGAAGGAGAAATTCCAGATGCCATCATTAAAGCCGACCTTGAGCAGCTCCGCAGCGTTCTTGGCCACCTCATCCAAAACGCCCAGGATGCCACCCCGCAGAATGGCGAAATCACCATTGCCCTGAAAATCGCAAAAGGCAACGCGGTCCTGTTCATTCAGGATACGGGAACAGGCATGACCAAAGCATTTATCTCAGGTCAGTTATTCAAGCCATTCGAGAGCACCAAGGGCCTCGCCGGAATGGGTATCGGTGCGTATCAGGCCCGCGAATATATCCGGAAAATCGGAGGAGACATTGATGTCACCAGTGAGCCGGGTATCGGCTCTTGTTTTTCCATCCGGATCCCGCTCGTGAACGAAAAACCCGAGACACAGGATGCTGAGGCATCGCGGCCAGTTTCTGCCTCCCAGGACCCCATACAAAGCGCCAATTAATTGTCATTACTGAATATGAGCAAAAACCGGCATTGCAAAGTGTCAATGTTCGGTTGAGAATCAGTGGTGTGGAAGTATCTTTAAAAGGACTTGTTGCCGTTGTGACCAGACGACTCCTGATTGTAGAAGATGACCCCGGCCTCCAGAGCCAGATGCGCTGGTGTTTCAGCGAAGACCTGGAAGTATCCCTGGCGTCGGACCGGGAGGCAGCTCTCGCCTGCCTGCGGCGGGAGGAGCCGGAGGTGGTAACGCTCGATCTCGGTCTTCCACCGGACCCGGGTGGCGCCACAGAAGGCTTCAGACTGCTTGAGGACATTCTCCAGTTGGCCCCGATGACCAAGGTGATCGTCGTTACCGGTCGTGAAGACAAAGAAAACGCCGTCAAAGCCATCGGCATGGGTGCCAGCGACTTCTACCAGAAACCCCTGGATGCCGACATTCTTGCCTTTGTGGTGAACCGTGCATTCCGGCTGGCGGAACTGGAACGGAACAACCGTGAACTCGCGCACCAGCGCAATGGCACCAGCATCAAGGGCATTGTTGCCGCCAGCCCCCAGATGCTCTCCGTTTGCCGTACCCTTGAGAAAGTCGCCCCTACCGATGTAACCACCCTGATCACCGGCGAAACCGGCACCGGTAAGGAACTGCTGGCGCGTGCCCTTCACGATCTGAGCCATCGCGGGGACAAACCGTTTGCTGCCATCAACTGTGCTGCCATCCCCGAAAACCTGCTCGAGAGTGAACTGTTCGGGTTCGAGAAAGGGTCGTTCACCGGTGCCACCCAAAGCAAAAAAGGCAAAATAGAAAGTGCCAACGGCGGCACCCTTTTTCTGGACGAAATTGGCGACATGCCCATGGCGCTTCAGGCCAAGCTGCTCCGGTTTCTTCAGGAGCGGGTTGTTGACCGGGTGGGGTCGGTTAAACCGATATCGGTGGATGTACGTGTGGTGTGCGCCACCCACCGGGACGTTCAGGAACTCATCAGCCAGGGTACCTTCCGCGAGGACCTTTACTACCGGATCAGCGAAATCACTCTGGATGTGCCAGCCCTTCGGGACCGGGAGGGAGACGCCCTTGTGATTGCGCAATCGTTGTTGCAATCCCTGGGCAAACAAATGGACCGCCCCAACCTGGCGTTTACTGAAGACGCCATCAACGCCATCAAGAGCCACCCCTGGCCCGGCAATGTGCGAGAAATGATCAACAAGGTGAAACGAGCCATCATTATGGCGGATGGTAAACGGGTGACCGCCGCCGACTTGCAGCTCAGTTGCGACGAGGGAAGCCCGGAGAGCCAGCTCAACCTGCGGCAAGTGCGTGAAAACGCCGAGCGGGCGGCCATTTTACAGGCACTTCAGTCCTGCGGTTTCAATATGGCACAGGCCTCGCGCCTGCTGGGCGTCACCCGGCCAACACTTTACAACCTGACCGACAAATACCGGATAAAAAACTCGTCTGAATCGTCAAGTGCCTGAGTAGAAAACAGGGAATCCAATACAAGACCCAATAAGGGAAAGGAACAGGGCCATGAAACCAGTGTCAGCAGTACGTGCCACCCTTCTTTCAGTTGCCATTTCGCTGACCCTCGCCGGTTGTGGCGGCGACGACAATGAAATGAGCCCGGAAGAAATCCAGTATATCAGCCACCTGGACCAGTCGCGCTTTTTCCAGCGCCAGGGTGAGCTCAAGGCCAGTACGCTGGAGGCGCGCAGTGCTATTGAATTGCAGCCTGATCGAATCGATCCGTACCTGCTCATCATAAATAACCTGCTCACCGCCGGCGATGCCCTCAATGCGGAACGTCAACTGGATCGGCTTCTCTCGAACGTTGGCGAACAGCCCCTAAGTCAACAGAATCTAAACGATGCAGTCCTGATCCGCGCCCAGGCCAGACTGATGCAGCAAAAGTATGACAAAGCGCTGGCCGCTCTGGAAAAATTACAGGAGCCGGATCGGGCTCAACAACTCAAAGGCGCCCTGATCAAGGGTGATATCCACCTGGCGGCAAGCCGCCCGGATGCCGCCAGGGAAGCCTACTCCACCGCCCGGGACATCGATTCAAATACAGCAGAGCCGCTGATCGGGCTATCGAAAGTGGCATACAGCCAGAATGAATCCGAGCAGGGTGACGAATACATTGCTCAGGCTGAAGAGCTGAACCCGGACAGCGTGGAGCTCTGGCTCTGGAAAGCGAGACTGGCCCACGCCGCCGGAGACTGGGCTGAAGCCGAACAGGCTTACGTCAATGCACTGGAAACCATCGGCCAGTACGACATAATGACATACCAGAAGTTTGAAACCATGTCGGCGCTGATCAATGTCCTGCGGGAACAGGGCAAATCCTCTGAAGCCTTTGTCTACGAAGAAATTCTCGCAAAATCAGCGCCTGGCACCATCAGGAGCAACCTGATAGCGGCACAAGAGGCATTCAACAACGGCGAACTGAATAACGCCGCACGCTACCTTGAGGAAGTACTGTCCCAGGCTCCGAGCCAGCAGCAGGCCGCACTGATGTTGGGCCTCATTCGCTATCGCCAGGGCCGGCCAGAGGAGGCTGAAGCCCTGCTGGCCCCGGTTGCCGATATGGGCGACTCCGCGCAGGCGAGAAAACTACTTGCGGCCACCCGCCTACAAATGCGCAACCCCGAAGGCGCCCGGGAAATCCTTGCCAATCTCGAAGACCAGGATTCAGACCCGGAAACCCTGGCGCTGGTGGGCATCGCCTCACTGGTCAGCGGCGACACCCAGAGCGGCGAGCAGTTCATCGAAAAATCGCTGGACCTCGCCCCCGACAACAACAACCTGCGGCTGCGGTATGCGACGTATCTGGTGCGCACAGGCGAAACCGACAGGGCCATCGAGCAGGCCAATCGAGTACTGGAGAGCGATCCGGAATCGGAGCGGGCAAGATTGCTGGTCGTCCAGGCCCATGTATCCGCCAACAACAACGATGCAGCCATCGCCGCGGCTTCCGACTGGGTTAAGGAGCAACCAAAAAGTGTTGCCGCACTGGTTACCCGCGGCAATGTCGCCGCCAACGCCGAGAATATCGAGGAGGCCAGGCAGTACTATCAGAGAGCCGTAAAGGCGGATAGCGAGAATCCCGCCGGACTTAACGCCCTTGGCAATCTCGCACGGTTACGCAATGAAACAGATCAGGCAAAAGACTACTACCGCCGTGCCATTGAACTGTCCCCGGACAATCGCCAGGCACTGCAGGGGATCTCCTCGGTTATGCCGCGTGAAGAACTGAAGGCGCTGATGGAAGAGGTCCGGGAGAAACACCCGGACGCGTATGGCCCCAGGCTGATATTGCTGGAATCGGCGCTGATTGACAACGACACGCAACGGTCAGATGAGCTGACCGCAGGACTGCTTGAGCGGGAAGACGAATCCAGCCCCGCCCCGGCAGAATCGCTGGTTGCCGCCGTGTATCACGGCATTGCCACTCAGTTGGCCCAGCGGGAACGCCTGGAGCAGGCAACTGACGTGCTTCGCCGGGGGCGCATACTCTTCCCCGAGAACGAAGAAATCGGCATCCAGGCGGCTGTCATCGAATTCACCCAGGGAAATGCCAGAGAGGCCCGGGACATCCTGAGAGACGTCAAGCAACAACATCCGGAATCCGCCGCCCCCTTCCGTATAGAAGCCCGCTACTTTGAGAGGCGGGAAGAGTACCAGGAAGCAGCGGAGTTCTATCAGCTTGCCCTTGAACTGGAACAAACCGCCGAGCTGGAAGTCGCCCATGCCCGCGCCCTGGCCCGGGCGGGACAACGCGATAAGGCGATCGAATCCCTCGAAAACGCACGCCAGGCTTTTCCACGGAACCCCCAGGTGCTGATGAGCTTGGCGGTACTGCACCAGGAAAACGAGGCACCTGAAAAGGCAATACCGCCCTATGAAGAATTGCTTGAAGTAACACCCCGGAACGTGGTGGCACTCAACAACCTGGCATGGATCTATCACCAACAAGGCGACGAACGCGCCATGGAACTGGCCAGGCAAGCTTTCGAGCTGAACTCCGGCAACGCCGCCATTGCAGACACCTACGGCTGGATTTTGTTCCAGGCGGGAAAAACGGAAGAAAGCCTGCCCGTGCTTGAAAAAGCCCACGAGCTGCAGCCTGATTCGGAGGAAATTGCCATGCACCTGGCTGAGGCCTATCGCGCCAACGGCCGCGATGCGGACGCAAAACGGGTGCTGGAGAAGTTTGGTGACCGGGGGTAAACGCGGAAAGACACAGACGCCATAACTACCGCCACATAATACCGAACCGCTCGTAGGCTTTGGTGGCACTCTCCCTCCTTCGCAACAACAGCACTTTACTCATCGTAATTGTTGCGCAAGGAAGGTAGTGCGTTAGTCCCCGCCTCTTTTCTTTTCCGCAACTTGTTTATCCACAGCGGTCACCACCTCTTCCATCACTGAATCTATTATTGAAGACAAACGATTTTTCCCATCACAGTCTTCGCAATACACAGCAAACACGATCAAAGAAGCATCGCTACGGGAATTCATAAGCCCCCAAACCTGGGCTAGCTTGGCTCTCAGGTTATCCGTCTCCCAGAATCCCTCTACGTAATAGGTGTAGGCAATGTGGATCCGCGTGTCGGTAAACCGTTGACGAAGCGTCAAGCCTTTGAGGGGAACTTTCCCTGGCCCGGGCAGAGTGAAAAATGTCTCTGGATACCATTGCTCCCGATCATAAACCCGATTCGAATACTGGATTACTTCAGCACCCTCCCGCTGATAGTCATAACTGTACACCGCCGCAAAAAGGGACTCACCAAGCCCCGACTGATCGCCAGCACGTCTCCGGTCAAACAGTGTCTGGGTATACAGCCAGTCTGGATTCTGAACTCTTGGACGCCAACCCTCCAGGTTGGTTGAGAAAAGCGGACCGTAACGTTCCCCAACCAGCTCAAGGTTCAAAGCCAGAGGTTCCGGCTTAATGGCACGATCCGATGATGGCAACGCGGCCCATACCAGAACCGGCAAAAGAGCGGTGACAACAACACCAACTTTCAGCCCCATGGCGCCAGTGCGGCTAAACGATGCCAAAGGTTCAGTCGCTTCCACCTTCTGATCCGAGTCCCGCTCTGCCTTCATCGACTCCAGTCGTCGACCCACCAGGAACAGAGGAATCAAGGTGGCTGCAAACACCCACCAGCCAAAACTTTCGTGGTCTTCAATCAGAGAGGATTGCATGTTGGTTTCGTGGCCCATGTAAATAATCACGAAAACTCTTATCCAGTTGGCGAAAAGCGCAAGTAACACACTCGTCGCAAACAGGATTACACGGGCGCGAAGGGTGCGCAGATTCAACTCGCCATAGATCAGCGACAACGACTGGCCAACCAGCAGGTACCGCAAACCCGAACAGCCATTGGCAATCTCAAAGGCCCCCACCCCTATGAGATAAACAAACACACCCTCAATTTCAAACTCAATATCAAACAGGCCGAGTAACAACTGATTGATTTCTACCGTAATGACCTGAAGCGTCCAGGATAGAAAGTCCCAGACCGGCATCGCGAAAAACAACAACCCTACCGGCGCAATAAAGAACCGGACCTGCTTCCATCCTAAAAGAATGGCCAGCGCACCAAGCAGTAGTGGGACCAACATCAGATGCTGGAGCGCCTGCACCCGCAGCAGATCACCCAGACCATAGGCTAGCAGCGCCAGCACAAAGGGCATTAGCCACAAGGGATAAAAACCGGGTACCAGAGCTCGCTGTTTCAGCACACGGAATATCAGAAAAACAGAAACCAATAGCAGCAGAAAACCGTGAGAGTAGGATTCATCAAACCTGAGCCACCGGCTGACAATACCCTCAACGGTTGGCCAGATAAGTAGGGAAAGGGCGCCAAATACTATAAGGAACGGAAATACTGTCTGGATCAAACTGCGAAAACGAATCCTTTCAATCGTCATACGTCTACATCCCTTACATGCCAGCCGATCCCCGGTTCATTGTGCCTGCACGCAGCGGTTTTTGCCACGACAGGATCACAATCCCACCCTACGATTGAACCCCCTCGCCATAAACGGGGGGCTGGCCGCCTGGATACGATACAGAGCCTTGAGCAGAGGGCTGCGAACTACCTGGAATGTGGAGAAATGCACTGCTTCACCATGAAAGTGCGATTTATAGAACTGATTTTTACCATTACCGGCGAGCAGATCATAGGCGCTCGTTGTCCCGTGACTGAAAGCAGCTTCAATCGCGAGCCCCAGGTGAAGATAACCCAGGGACACTTTCGGGTCGAAATCCTCCTCATACCCGGCCTGAAGATTATATCGGCAGCCGCGAACCACCAAATCATACAAAACAGAAACACATTGGTCATTGTACAAGATCAGACTCATAGCCGGCTCACCTTCACACAGATGTAGCCTTTGCAGCAGCAGGCGGTGAAACCTTAGCGCCTCCCTGTCGAACGCCGGTTTCCCCCAGCGATTCATATGGAAAGCATTGAGGCGCTCAAAAAAGTCCCCATCACGGCCTTCCTCATGGTCAAGAAAAACAAGCTCACCCTGTTTTTTCAAGTACGATCTGCGGTTATAGGCTTTAAGCCGGGTATTCTTTCCAAGCCCGGCCAACCAGTCATCAAAGCGGCCAGTGGTATTGATGCGAATTCCGACATCTTCGGTTCGGTGAATCATCCGATAACCCCGCTGGTCATAAAACCGCCCGACTTTAAGGCTCTCCAGCTGATCCACGGGCACATCGGTACAGATCAGCTCATCCCATTCCAGCTGTTCCAGCGCCGGAACAAGCGCCGCCGTGACCGCCTGCTCATAGCCCCGACGGGCAATGATTGCGCAATACTCCGTCCGCACCGTTGGCGCAAGCCGCCAGGCATTGCCGATCCTAAAAAGGCGGGCAACCCGAACACCCCCAGGCGTCACCAGAACCCGGCGACAGAAAGGGCCAATGCCGACTAGCTCACCCCGCTGATCGAAGACGCCGAGCAGCACCAATTCCATACCCAGAACCTGGGACCAGGTTTCCCACCAGCTATACAGCCAAGGCCAGCTCATGAACAGTGGATTGGCATCGGAGGCTCCAAGGCACGCCTGCCATTCCTCCGCCATGGCGGCAAATCCTGCCTCGGAAACCGGCTTAACCCTCAGCATGGTGCACGCTCCAAAGCCGACACACCCGGCACGGTTTCCGGGTTGTAAAAATCACTGGCGGCCTGAAGGAACTCCCCATCGGAGTCACCGGCCATAATAAACCAGGCAGACGATCCGGAAGGCTGCCCCCCCGGTTCATAAATATAGAAACGTGGCCGGCCCCGGAGCTGAACAAAGCCTTCCGCCAGAAACGCTTCCGCCAGCCCCGGATCCGAGGTAACAGAAAACACCTGATCTGCGTGGGGCCAGTGCCGGACCGCTGCACCCACAAGGGCACGTTTCAGCGGCTGATTCCGGGCCGGACCGCAATAATCGACAATACGCAATGTGCCCTGGCTGAACCGGGTAACCAGTGTTGCCGCCAGCTCATCGTCATACCAGGCACAAACGAACCCGTACCGGCCCAACGGGTGCCGCTGGTAACGCCAGTCAAGGTAACCAAAGTCTCTTTTAACAATCCTTCCATACTCCGGGGCACAACGTTCCCAGAGCGCATCAACCCGTGCCCTTTCGGGGAGGTTTGAGTGTACTTTAATACTCATTCCAGAGATGCCCGGCACGGCGGAGAAAGCCCTCCGTAGGCGATTCAGCCACTGGAGACCGCCCAGCAACCAGCTGCGAAGCCCCTTGCGCCGGCGTAGCATCCGGTAGCTTCTCACCGATTCATCGGGCACCCAACCCAGGTGACGGAGCACCTCGCTGGCCCGGTTACTGATGCCAAAGGCCATGATTAAAGGTGCCTTCCTATGCAGTTCGTGCTTGATGACACTCCCCAACCCCTGCCCACGCCACTGCTCAGCGAGGTAAAAATCACAGCTCCACAAAACCCTTATTGCGTCTCCCCGGTCGGTCACGCGAGCGGCCATCACGCCGTTGAATCCCACCACTGTGTCCTCGTCGTCAACCAGCACAACGGGCGTGAAAGGCAAACCAAACGGATTGGACTCAAATTGCCACTGCCACAGCTCCGCCTTGTAGGGCACTTCCCGGAAGAGCCTCAGCACGCCTTCCCGGTATTTCGCCTGCCAGGGCACACATCGGGGCACCCCGCTACCAGCAGGCACCGCGCTTACCTTTGTACCCTGTGTCATCTTCGGGGCACCGCAACGCGATACAACGCTCGCCAGACAACCGAATCCAGCGGCGCATTGCGCAGTGCCCCGGCAATGGCGCCGACGGCCTTGCCACGCTCACCGGCACTGGCAAAGTACCTTGCCTTGCGACAATAGAAACGGGCCAGCCCCCAGCGACGTTCACCGGGAGACAAAACCTCACCATACCGCGCCAGAAATTGCTGGATAATCCGCTCGTTCGCAGCATATCGCCTGCGCTTATCCGATGAAATCTGATCCGCCATCACCCGATACGAGGCGACAATGCCGGGCTCATACTGGTAACAGTACCGGGCGGAAAACCTCAGCCAGAGCTCGTAGTCATCAGCAACACCCACCGAGGTGTCGAAACCGCCCATCTCATCAAAGCACCGCCGCCTCACCAGCGCCGTGGTAATACTCACGCTGTTGTCAGCCAACAGATACCGCGTGATCCGGCCGGAATAACGCCTCATATTCTGAAGGCTGATAACCGCACCCTGCTCGTTAATTATGGCCTCATCACCATGAACGATATCAACCTCCGGATTTGCCCGGAAAACAGCCAGTTGCTTCTCCAGTTTGTCTGGAGCCCAGACATCATCGGAATCAAGAAACGCGATAAAATCCCCCGTCGCCTGCTTAAGGGCGAGATTACGGGCATGGCTCTGGCCCTGGTTTTCCTGGTGGAAATAACGAACCCGTTTGTCTGCAAGAAAGGGCTTCAAGACATTACGGGTATTGTCTTCAGAGCCATCGTCCACAATGATGAGCTCAAGATCAGCATGAGTCTGAGCCAGAACACTGGCGACCGCGTTCGGCAGGAACCGGGCCCTGTTATAGGTGGGCGTAATTACGCTAATGACCACCATTGCACGCTCCTGAAGTCATCCATGACGATTATCTTTTTATGAGTAGTTTGCCCAACGCTCGCCAGGGCCCTTGCCACCAAGGGTAATAATTAATCCCCCTGGCGATGTCGTAAATGGAATCCCGGAACGATTTAATAGATATTTCATAACGGGCTTTTCTAATATAAAAGTGGCTCAGACCCTGCCGCCGTTGCCTGCTCGTAACAGCATCAGGATACTGCTCAAGAAATTTCAGAAGCAATCTTTCGTTACTGGATAATCGCTTTATCTTATCGGACGAAATCTGGTTCTCCATAACTCGATAATAGCTCAAAAATTCGGGAATATAACGAAACTCGAACCTGGTAGAAAACCTGAGCCACAACTCATAATCTTCCGCTACACGATCTGATTCATTAAAGCTGCCCAACTCGGCAAAGCATTTTCTACGTGTCATAGTGGTATTCATGCTTACAAAATTATCTTTTAGCAGGTGATGAGTAATGCGGCCAGAATAACGTTTCATGGTATTCTTACCGATCTCAGCGCTCTTCTCATCAATCAAGATGCCGTCTCCATAAACGATATCAGACTGTGGAAACCGGCTAAATTCCAGAAGAGAACGATCAAGTTTGTTAGGCAACCACGCGTTATCAGAATCGAGAAAGCAGATAAACTCTCCACTGGACTCAGATATGCCTCTATTTCTTGCTACGCTTTGACCTTGGTTGGACTGATAAAAATATTTTATTCTTTGATCCGTCAGATAAGGCTCGACTACCTCTCTTGTGGTATCAGTTGAGCCATCATCTACAATTATAAGCTGAAAGTTTTGATAGGTTTGAGCAAGCACGCTATCTATAGACTCAGGCAAAAAATCAGACCTATTAAAGGTGGGTGTGATAACAGAAACTAACGGATTTTCATTCGCCACAACGATGCCCTTTAACCATGATTCGAAATATTTTAACCCATCTATCGAATTATGATGTCCACTCAGTCTAGCCACGACTGAAACATCAGAATACCCCATAACTCAAAACTATAGTCTTCCCTGCCAGAAAGGTGTTCACTCCAAACCTGCCGGACCATGTCCGCTTTCCAGTAACCCTGCTCCCTCAGCTTCACCGGATCCAGAAGAGTCTCCGCCCACTCCCGCAAAGACCCTCTCAGCCAGGCCGCGACAGGCACTGCAAAACCCTGTTTCGGCCGGTCAATCAGTTCCCGGGGCACATGGCGGTACAGTACCGACCGAAGCACCTGCTTGCCGACATTTCCCTCCATATTCAGAGACGCGGGCAGCCCCATTGCAAACGACACCACCCGATGGTCCAGCATGGGGATACGGGTTTCCAGGCTGCAGGCCATAGCGGCACGGTCCACCTTGGTCAGAATATCGTCTGGCAGATACCAGTTCAGGTCCCGCCACATCAGCGTTTTCAGGTCATTGTCGGGTACCCGGCCCGGAAGTGGGGCCGTCAACCCATAACTGCCCTCGCCCGGTTCCACCAGGGCCATGGCTGGGTCTGGCCAGAAAGAAACGGACTGGCGGTAGAAATCCGACAGGCTTAGCGCATCAACTCGGCATTGCTCTGGAAGGCAAGAGTGCACCGATAGTTCCAGCCCTCTCGCCACAGCGACGACATAAGTCACACTGCGCGCGCGTCCAATAATGCGATTGGCCTGTTGGATACACCATAACGCCAGGCTACGCCACTTCGTTAGTCTACAAACCATGCGATAACTTCGTACAGAGGTGTCCGGAACCCAGCCAAGATGCCGAAGAACATCGCTTGCTCGCTCACTTATGCCAAACGCCATAATAACTGGTGATTGCGTGTGAAGTTCATGTTTGATTTCAGTTCCAAGCCCCCGACCACGCCATTGTTCCGCCAGATAAAAATCACAGCTCCACAAAACAGGCATCTGTTCACCCCTGTCCGTGGCGATGACGGCCATCACGCCATTAAATCCGACAACCTGATCGTCGTTGTCTACGAGCAAAACAGGGGTGAACGGCAATGCGAACGGGTTGGATTCAAACTGCCAGGTCCAGAGTTGATCCTTATAGGGCACATCTCTGAACAGCCTGACGACTCCTTCCCGGTATTTCGCTTGCCAGGGAACACACCGGGGCAATGCTGCAACGGAAGAGACAATGTCTTCTGTCATTTTTGCGACACCAAAACGCGATAAAGTGCTCTCCAGACAGCCGAATCCAGAGGCGCGTTGCCGAACGCTATCATTATGGTGCCAAATGCCTCGCGACGTTCACCGGCAAGTGCCAAGTATCTGGCCTTGCGGCAGTAGAATCGGGCCAGGCCCCAGCGCCGCTCCTCTGGAGACAGAACGTCAGCGTACCTCGCCAGAAACTCACGGATAATCCGCTCGTTAGCGGCGAACCGTCTGCGCTTATCGGACGAAATCTGGTCTGCCATTACCCGATAAGAGGCACACATCCCCGGCTCATAATGGTATCGGTAACGAGCGGAAAACCTTAGCCAGAGCTCGTAGTCATCAGCAACACCCACCGAGGTGTCGAAACCGCCCATCTCATCAAAGCATCGACGCCTCACCATCGCCGTGGTGATGCTCACGCTGTTGTCAGCCAAAAGATAACGCGTGATACGACCTGAGTAACGCCTCATATTTTTCAGGCTGATGACCGAGCCCTGCTCATCAATCGTAGCCTCATCACCATGGACGATATCAACATGGGGATTTGACCGAAAAACAGCCAGCTGTTTCTCCAGTTTTTCCGGAGCCCAGACATCATCTGAATCGAGAAACGCAATATAATCCCCCGCCGCTTGATTGAGGGCCAGGTTGCGGGCAAAGCTCTGGCCCTGATTCTCCTGATAGAAGTAGTGAACTCGCCTGTCAGCAAGAAAAGGCGCCAACACTTTGCAGGTATCGTCTACAGATCCGTCATCCACAATGATGAGCTCAAGATCAGCATAAGTCTGAGCCAGCACGCTGGCGACTGCATCCGGCAGGAACCGGGCTCTGTTGTAGGTTGGTGTCACTACGCTAACAGTTGCCATTGAAAGCCCACAATACGATTATCGCGACCATCTACCTCAGCAGAACAGCGACAAGACTACGCCATAACGCAGGTCGCAGCGGCTGCAATCTGAATGCTTTTAGCATTTCCAACAGAGCCTCGCGTCTAGCGCACTGGCTCGCCAGATAGCGAGCCCTCCTGCTGTGAAAGAAAGCAAATCCCGCATCGAACTCTTGTTCAGACATGGCGTCTGGAAAGTCCCGCCTAAAATCGGTGATGATCTGCCAGTTGGAATCAAGACGACGGGTTTTGTCCGAAGAAATCTGATCATCCATTACCCGGTAGTAAGCTAGGAATTCAGGAACGTAGAGAAAACGGTATTTCGCCGAAAACCGAAGCCATAAATCGTAGTCATCCGCAACCCGCCGCTTGCCACTTATCCCTCCAAGCCTGTCAAAGCAACTGCGCCGAGCCATAGCCGTATTCATGCTCACGCAATTATCCCGAATCATGTGCTTGGCAATATGGCCGGAATAGCGCCTCATGTTCTCTCGAGTGATTTCCCGGCCGTTTTCATCAATAGCAATGATATCCCCATAAATGACATCGCAATCGGGATGATGCCTGAAAAGCTCAATCTGCTGCGCGAGTTTCTCGGCAGGCCAGTAGTTATCCGAATCGAGAAAACACACAAAATCGCCACTAGCCACTTCCAGGGCGAGATTCCGGGCAACGCTCTGGCCCTGATTCTCCTGATGAAAGTATCTTATACGAGGGTCATCCAGATACTCAGCGACCACAACACCCGTATTATCGGTAGAGCCATCATCAATTATCAGAAGTTCAAAGTTACTATAGGATTGTGAGAGAACACCATCGATCGCAACGGGGAGGTAATTCTGACGATTAAATGTTGGCGTGATTATCGATACCAACGGGTTGAAGTCTTTCATTGTGCTCATCCATAACGATACGTACACAAACTGGCGCGAAGTAGTACAGGTTTGTCATTCAAACCGCTCCCGGCGCCAAATATGATTATTCAATCACGCCCGATGATCAAACTCCCGAATGGTTGAAAACCGTTGACATTTCCGGGAGAGTAATTCTTCTTTTCAGCTTCAGTTCTGAGCACCTATACGGGATATCATGGATTTTCGGTACCACACCAGCAAGTAGGATTGTGGAAGGTATTTCCCTTGATCGTAAAATTTTACCCGCGTATTAGACTTGCTAAGTGCGCTGCCGGTATGATCTTCTCCCAAATGAAAACGCTCAGCGCCACCTGCAATGGGGTCCGCAGCTAAATAAACCAATCGGGGACTAATATTTTCAAGTTGCGGGTCATAAAACCAACTTGCACCGCAGAAACCCTTGTGATCTTCGTTGGCTACCAAGAGTTCAGCCACCAAATCGTAGGTACGATTCCAACCCTCTGAATTGAAGCGCCGAAGCAGACTGGTGTGAGTGTGATGCTGAAAAAAATAGTGCCTGCCCAATGGAGGTTTAAGCAACAAGCGAAGAAATTTCACGCGTTGAATTAACGCCCCAAATACGAGCGGCCGCCTCCATAGCGCCGTATAGGTATCGACGATGCCAGTATATACTGGCATCGATTTTCCTCGTAGAATAGAAAAGTCTTTATAGAACGCATCCGACAACGAACTATAATGTCCCTTGGGACTCCCCAGCACCTCTGATTTTATCCGCTCCCGTTCTTCATCCAGCTCTATTGCGACAGATTCAGGTACTTGGCACCTTGGTTTCCAAAATTTCTTATCAATGAAAGCCAACAACAATGTTCTGGCTATCAGTTCCGAGTAATCAGGTCCTGTTTCCTTCTCAATATTCTCGAAAAAATATTTCAGCTCGCCGATGGAATTGTAACCACCTTTAATCGGAAGCTCACGAGCAATCTCAATTGCGCGTCTGAAATCGTCCCAATTAAAATCTTCACGCTTTAAACCTAAGATATCAGTGGTTGTATCAAGGTTCTTCTCAGTTATTTCCATAAAATTTTTACCTTGCCTCGTATCCGGCGAGCTATGTTCAGAAAACCGGAGATTTCGGCCCTGAATTCATGATCACTTATAGTTTGCTTGTCGAGGTATCTATTTAAGCATAGCTTATCAGAATTCCGGGAAACAAAGCCCAATCGGCAGGTCGTCGCGGACTGAATACCCAGTTCCCGCAACCACGGCAATTGACGAGGTTCCCAAAAACCACTCGGATAACAAAAATGTTCGAGGGGCCTTTTAACCAAAGGCTTTAAAAACTCTCTGTTTTCCTCAATTTCCCTTGAAGCCGCAGCCTGATCTACCGGAAAAGAATGCCGATGAGTGTGAAGCTGAACATCGATACCTGAATTTGCGATAGACCTGATCTCGGGCGCCCCCATCAACCGGAACATTCCGGACCTTGCCAGGCTTGCATAATCCTGCCCAACCAAACCACAAATATTTCTCAGAATGTCCTGCCGCTGTTCTTCGTTACAATGGGTCCGTCCAAACGTGACCACTTGCTGGGCGATCTCTTTGCGCTTTTCTGCGGTTGAAATATCAAGGTAGCTAGTACCGGTCAATCCAATCTTTGAAAAATCACCCCATAGTTCTAATTCATTTATTTTCCAGAACAGATACTGAACTGTCACATTGAATATTGGAGTTTGTTTTTCAGCGTAATACGAAGTTACATAAATTGTACTTGGGTAACCAAAATCCAAGCAGGCTTTAGCAAAAGTTTGCGGGGAATTAAGATAACCATCATCTGCAGTAATGACTATTGATTTCGCTGGGAGTTTGTTATCGTCTAATTTCTGAAGCGCTTCGCCAAGACCGATAACCCGGTAGCCGCCTTCTTTAAGAATTTCTAGTCTTTTCCGGAATTTTTGTTCCGTCATAAACACTCCCGGCCACCAATTGTGCTCATCAGAAATTGAAATTCCGTGGTAACAGAGAATCAGCAACTGCTTTCTGAAAAAAAGTCCCGAGAACCAAAAGACCCCCAAACGCCTCAGTAGCCCATAAACTCTATCCTTCATGTAGGGAGCCCTCACACTGATGTTGAAGCCAAGCCTGGAACATCAAGATGCCCCACAACTGAAAGCTATAATCTTCCCGGCCAGACAAATGTTCAAGCCAGAACCAGCGAACCGTGTCGACATTCCAGTATCCCTGTTCACGAAGCCGGGAAGGCTCCAGCAAGGCATCCGCCCACTCCCGCAGTGCGCCGCGAAGCCAACTGCCGACGGGCACAGCGAATCCCTGTTTCGGCCGATCGATCATTTCCCTCGGCACATGGCGATAAAGAACCGATCGCAACACCTGCTTTCCTCTTCCGTCCTTTAAATTGAGGCTGGCAGGCAACCCCAACGCAAAGGACACTACACGGTGATCCAGCATTGGAATCCGGGTCTCCAGGCTGCAAGCCATGGCCGCTCGGTCCACCTTTACAAGGATATCATCCGGAAGATACCAGTTCAGATCACGCCACATCAGCGTTTTCAACCCAGTCTCGGGAACCGTCTCCGGCATGGTTTCATTCAAGCCATATACCGGTTCTTCACCCTTTCCCGCAACCTTGCCAGGGTAGGGCCAGAGCGACACCCGGCGACGGTAGAACTCCGACAGATCACCCGCGCCCGCCGCCGCCCGGGTTGCATCCAGGCGAAAACTAATACCACCGCTGCTGCGATGGCGCTGGGACGGCATTAACGCCCGGGCAACTGGCACTGAAAGGCTTTCTGGCAACCTGGAGAACAGGTTTTCCACTCTGGATTTTACAGCCCCCCGGCGGTTCCACGCGTCAAGCGTTCCAGGATAGCGGGTATAGCCACAAAACAGCTCATCCCCACCGTCACCGGACAGCGCCACGGTCACTTTTTTGCGGGTCATTTCGCTGACCAGAAAGGTCGGTATCTGGGAGGAATCCGCAAAAGGCTCATCGTACATTTTACTCAGCAGCGGAATTACCTTCAGGGCATCCTGCTCAGTCACATACAGTTCAGTATGGTCCGTTCCCAGATGCCGCGCTACGGCAGCGGCGTGCTCTGCTTCATTAAAACCTTCCTCATTGAAACCGATGCTGAAGGTCTTAACCGGGGTCGACGCCTGCTTCTGCATCAGGGCCACGACTGTTGAAGAATCCACTCCGCCGGAGAGAAAAGCCCCCAGCGGCACATCAGACACCATCTGCTCACCGATCACCTTGGTAAGCAGCGCTTCAAGATGGTCCGCAGCGGCCTCCACCGTCCAATCATCGGATTCAACAAACTGATCCTCAAGGCGCCAATAACGAGAGGGTTCCGGCAGTTGCCCCGGCTCAAGACGCGCAAGGTCAACGGCAACAAACGAGGCAGGCAGAAGCTTGAAAATACCGGAGTAAATCGTGTGGGGCGCAGGAATCAGGTTATGCCGAACCAGCAAAGGCAAGGCGCCGCGATTAATTTCGCCCTGCCATTCAGGGTGTTGTTGCAACGCCTTGAGCTCTGAGCCAAAGACCAGGGTACTGCCCTGCCACCCGTAATACAGGGGCTTTTCCCCCATACGATCCCGGGCCAGGTACAACCGCCGTTCCTGCTGGTCAAACAACGCAAAGGCGAACATGCCGGCGAATCGCCCGAGCGCGGCTTCCACGCCCCAGGCCTCGAAGGCCGCAAGCATAACCTCTGTATCCGAATGGCCGCGGAAATGCGCCCCATCAGCCAGCAGCTCTTCGCCCAATGCCTGGAAATTATAGATTTCTCCATTGAAAGCGATCACAAACCGGCCCGAAGCCGATACCATCGGTTGAGCACCAAGGGGCGACAAATCCAGAATGGATAAACGACGATGGGACAGGCCAACAGACAAGGCATCGTTCAGCCACACCCCACCGGCATCAGGCCCACGATGGACAATGGCCTCCCCCATTTTCCGGAGCCTTGTCTCGCAGGAGTCCTTGTCAATATTACGACCAGCCCCGGCAAAACCTGCAAAACCGCACATTCTTCAATTCCTTCCCAGTCTGCGAGACAGATACTCACCAATGTACTCCCGCTCTTCCCTGTTCAACACCAGAAACCAGAAACCAGCGAGCCAGCCAAAACTGCCGAACACCACACCCGTCAAAATATCAAAATAGGAATCGTATACCCACACCTCACCAATGCCGAGCAGGATCGCCGCCATGATTACGGCGGGAGCCGCCCCGGGCAGAACAGCCGATAGCAAATACTGCCGTACTGGCAGATCGAGATGCTTACAGGTATACCGCAGGTACACCGGCACAAAAATAAGCCCTGGCACCACCGACGCAAAGGCGACCCCCTCAAGGCCAAAAGGATGCACCAAAATCAAGCTAAGGGTGATATTCAACAGCGCAGCCATGGGCGTAAGCTTCGCGAATATACCGTGCCGGTCAATTGCGGTGAGATAACGGCTGGCAAACGGATTGATGAACGGGAAGATGGTAAAGAACACCAGGAAGACAATAATCAGTTCCGCTTTTTCACCAAACTCCGGATCAAGCCAGATGGAAATGAATGGCACCCCCAGAATAAGCACGCCCGTGCCCATGGCCAAAAGGATGCTCACTACATACCGAGACGACACCAGAAACACCTGGCGGATGGTTTCGTTCTCCTCCTTGGCGCTCAATCCACTGAACAGGGGCATAAAAGCATGCGTGAGCGTCCAACCAAGACCACGTATGTGCTGGGTCAGATTCGCGGGAATGCTATAAAAGGGCACCATTGCAGGCCCCATGATCACACCAATCACAAGCACATCTGTTGCGTTTTCTACGCGTGTCGAAATACCCTGAATGAACGACTTGAAGCCAAAAACAATCAACTCCCGAAGCCTGACCCAAGAGAAATTGACAGGCCGGGCCCGAATCGCGCCATGCGCAGGCCGGGAAAGAATCCACATAAACAAGAGATATTTAACAGACAAACCAATAGCATTAATTCCTGCCAGTAATACAAGCCCGTTTTCCGGCGAAATATAGAGATATAAGAGTGATGACCCGACAATTGAATTGAAAATCGTGATGTTATTTTTTAAATAGTACTTCTGAAACCCTTCCAGATAGCTCTCTGCCACATATCCCGGAAACGAAATCAGCAAGTATGCACCGATTAGAATCAGAAACAGGGTGTACTTCTGATGAGGTTCACCCTGCGGAGCTACCGAACCCGAAAACCAGAATCCCCAAAAAAAGAAGAATAGAAATAACAGCACCCCGACCACTGCCATGAATGCTAAGGCAGACATGTAAACCGACTGCAAAGCAGTTTCATCCTTCTCGGCCAGATGCCGGGAAGCAAAACGGCTTATTGCCGGGCGCAGTCCAAGGTCCAGAATCCCCATATACCCGATAACGGCCCCGACCATTTCCCAGAGCCCGTAATCGTATTTGCCAAGGTTATATACAAAGATCGGGGTCATCACGAAAGTGATCGCCAGTTTGACGAACATGACGAGAACGTTAGACCCTGTGTTGACTAAAAGGGTACGTATCACCCCACCGCTCCCCGCCTCTCAAGCACACGCTCAAAAACTTGCTTCAACTTCGAAGCGGTAATGCTGACATCAAAACGCTCAGCCGCCGTTTTTCGATATTTTTCGAATTCCGCCTTAACCTTCGGCTGCGCGGATTCAAATGTTTCCAACTGCTCCAGTAAACCATCTACGGAACCAACACCGAAAACCAGCGTAGGGGAATCAGCCACAACCTCATTCATGCCGATACAGTTGGTGGCAATCAACGGGCGCCCGGATACCATGACTTCCATGGGCAAAAGCGGGCACGCTTCCCATTTGGAGGGCATTACGACAGCGTCCACACCACGAATTGCGGAAGCCATGAAATCGGTTGCCGGGAAGAAATGGAAAAAGTCGGCCAGGCCCCGACGTTCAATATCGGCCTGTTCTTCCCGGATGAACCCGCCCCAACCAAAACAACAAACGTGTAAAGGCCGGTGGGGACGAGAATCATTCCAGCGCTCAAGCGCATTGACCAAAAGACCGAACCCTTTCTGGGCCATGAAACGGCCAAAGAATCCTACAACCAGAGCATTTCGGGGGATCGAAGCCTCGGCTCGCAGATCCCTCGAGTCACCCCCTAGGAATGCAAGCGTTCTTATACCATTCATAACTGCGACAACCTTCCCCTTTGCAGAAAGAGCAGGAAAAGTCGCACGGAAATTTTCCGCCGCGTCCTCACCAACCGGGTTCACCAGATTTGCCATGGCAAACAACCGGGCCATAACAAATTTCTTTACCTGGCCCAGTCGGCCCTTGAACTGGCCCGGCATAAAGACATCGTGAGTGGTAATCACGTGAGGAATACGCAAAAGCCACAGGGGCAATGCTGCGATCAACCCGGCGGTGAATCCGTGGGAGTGAACCAGGTCCGGCCGGTTCGTTACAACCTCTCGAACAAGAGCCAGCAACAAAGGAATCAAACCCTCGGAAGTCTGAGCACTACAACTGACATTTGCCAAGGGTCCTACCAGAGACTGCAACGCGTCAGACCGGGGCGACACCAGCCTGAAAGCATGGCTCTTTAACGCTTCATCACCATAGACATAATAGAAGTAGGTTCTGATTCCCCCACCAGGATGCCTCGCAAACACAACAACTTGCATCAAAATTCCTTTTCTGGAGGCACAATCAGCGCCTGCCGGATAGATCGACCAGATTACTGAAACGGTTTTTACGCAGTGTTTGTGCTTGCGTGGCCTCCGAAGTTTCCGGGACAACAAGGTTCAACTGCATTAACCGGTGAAAGACAACAACAGCGCCAGCAAACAGATACCAATAGTACTGGGAAAGCCCCCAGTAATTCAGGCTGTATACCGCGTACATCCAGAACACAGCAGTCATCGCTTTGTTCAGATTCACATAGAAAGTATTAGATCCATGCTCCGCGATGCGTTTATTATTTTCGGCTAGCCCTTTATAGACCTTGAACAAAAACCTGAGAAAAATGAACATGCCGATGAGGCCCAACTCTACCAGCAGTTCCGCATAGAGATTGTGTGATGCCTGGCGCCTGCCCAGTATATGTGTTTTTGCCTCGGGTGTAGTGCCCAACCCATGCCCTACAGCAGGTCGCTCCAACCCCAGGGAGAATTCTTTCATTAATCCCTCGATGCGACCTTCCGCAGTTGCTGCGTTGGATGTTTCGGATTGGCCAACCAGTGACAGGTAACGATCTTTCTGCTCATCCGTCATCACCTGCCATCCCGCCATGCCCACCAAAATTGCCACAACGATCAGGCTGAACTTGTGGCTCGACTCCTTAAACACAAAAAAAGCGATTACCAACAGCGCGAGTAACGCCCCCCGAGATTGAGTGAGAATCAAGGCATAAAGAAGTGGCGGCATCAGCAGCAAATAAAGGAACTTGGCCTTAGGTCCGGATGACCATAGAAGATAATGAAGAAAGGGTATTGCGGTTACAATTACAAAACCCAGCTCATTTGGATTAATCACATCCGATGGTGCACCTGACAATCTCTGGGAGAATTCACCACCACCCAGGTAGGTACTACTGCCCCAGTATCCTTCGGTCAGATTCAGAAATAACGGTTCAAATACCCGGATTAACTGGCAACCTATAAAAACCAGCAAGAAAATCTTCAGTCGACGATTTGAATCTACCAGCAAGACTGTAAAGAAAAAGAAAGTGATAGCCTTAATAAAATCACTCAGATTATTCTTAACCACGCTACCTGGCCACTCTACCAGAGGTAATGAAACGGCAAGATAGATCAGCAACACGAACAACGAAGCTACGATAGGATCTTTTGACCAACCCCTGAATTTTTCCCGCTGTATAAAAAGGCTGATGGCAATTATCAGGGCCAATAACAGCGTTGGCCTCAGCAACCCGTAACCGGGAATGCGCTGTGAGAGGTGCAGAAAGAAATCAATCAGGTAAAAAATGAACAGGCCGAAGGTAAACGAACTGGCCTGAAACCTTGCCGAAGCTCCCTGCTCATCAAAGTAATCTGCTGACGACAACTTTAAGGCCGCGTTACTCATAAGGCGTTTCTCTCTGGGCCTTTCGCCACTTCATCCCCAACAATTCGATACCCGACACCGCTTTCAAAAACTGAAACTGATCTGAAGAACTGGCGTGGCGGCGCATGGCGTATCTCTGACGGTGTTCCCGGCTATCGGCAAAGGCCACGGCAGCGCATGAAAACCCAGCTTCACGAATCAATTCAACTTGCCCACCAACAAAATCATCCGGAGTGCCATTGGGGTAGCAAAAAGAGCGCAATGACTTCCCAAGGTTCTGATCCAACGCCTCGCAGCATCCAAGAATCTCGTTACGAGCCTCCGCCATGCTAACCCTGGCGAGCGATGGATGGGTTACCGTATGCCCTCCTACTTCGAGCCCTTCGGCCTGCATTTCTTCCAGCTGCTGCCAGGTAACCGCCCGGTAGGCTTCCGGAGGGTCTTTCGGCAGCTCTACCTGCCAGGCTTTGGCCATTGCGGCAAGGCACCGCAATTTTTCCGCGTTACCAGCCTTCAGCAGGGCCTGATTAATACGCCAGAACATCCGTTCAAACTCGCCTGCTTTTACCGGAGTCTGAACCTTAAACAAACCGAAATCGAATCTGTTCCCGGATTCCGGCGACCGCTCCAGCAAGTAACGCAATTGATCAGGCCACAGCCACAAATCGCCGCTCACGAAACCTGTGGTTACATAAAAAGTAGCCGGCACTTTGTACTTTTTCAGTATAGGCCACGCAATGGAATAGAAATCCTCGTAGCCGTCATCAACAGTTATCGCAACGCTGTTTTTGGGGAGCACCTCGCCCTCGTAAAGCGCCATCGCAATGCGCGATACCGTTACGGGATTGAAATACTTCGAGATGTAACGCACCTGCCGTTCAAACTCATCGGCACTCACATGGCCGGCCGCCGATGCCTCTGAAAAACGATGATACATCAGAATGCGGGGGCGACCCGCAGTAATCGCTCGTGCTACGGAATAACCACCGAACTTACCGGCCAGTTTTATCAATCTCGAAGCATTCACCGAACCTCCACATCAGGCAGGCCCACCCGGTTCGACACTACCCTGGCATACAGGGCTGCGTGGGACTCGATCATCGTTTGCAAGCCATGCCTGCGATAGGCTTTCTGATAACCGGCCTCCCCCATCGATTTGGCCAGGCCGTCCTGATCTTTCAGTAAGCCCTCCAAACAAGCAGCCAACTGGGTGATATCCCCACGGGGAAACAGGTATCCGGTCACACCGTGCTCCACGGCCTCGTTATTACCTCCCACATCCGAGGCAATCACAGGAAGGCGAGCCTGCATGTATTCTACAATCGCATTGGAGTAACCCTCTGATTCAGAACAAAGCAAACCGGCATCCATTGCACGGAGGATATCCCGGACATCGGAGCGCACTCCCAGAAAATGCACATGGTCCGCGACGCCCAGAGACTCCGCCAGTACCCGGTAAGGTTCCTGGTCACCCGCGCCAATCAGGACCAGGTGGCTATCCGGTACCGGCTCGCTAACCTTGGCAATCGCTTTAATGGCATCGCCTATGCGCTTTATCTCGCGCAAATTCGCCACCAGAGCGACAAACTGACCGCTTGTCGGCAAACCAAGAGCGCTCAGCACCGCCGGTCGTTCTTCGGGCGGCAAAGGCGATGGATCACTATCTGGCACGGGATAACCGTTGTAAATCACTGAAATCCTGGAGGACGAATACCCTTCTTTCAAAGCAGTCACCCGTTTAACCGCCTCACTATTGGCAACAACGCCGCGAACGAAGCGCGCTGTCAACCTTAGTGCCCGCAGATACTTTCCAGTGTACCAATAGCCCATATCCCTGCGTGAAATTACAGTGGGAATACCCACAAGAGAAAAAACCGGCGGGCAGATAACCGACGAATCGTTAAAAAACACGTGACACAAGGCGATGCCGTCTTTCTTTTTCCGCCGCGCAAACCGAAACATGGCCAGCCACGTTGTTATACTGAACAATTTGGAGCCCCCCAACACCTCTGTCTTGCAGGGCATATTGCCTGCCTCAACATAGTCGGATGACCGAAGTAGCAATAGTTCAGGCTGGAACCGATCCACAGGGAGATTTGCGATAAGCTGCAGTAACTGCCCCTCTGTCCCGGCATGGGGGCTGGTGAAATTGTCAATCACGAACAGAATACGAACTGGACTTTCCTTTTCCATACAACATGGCCCCAACGACTTAATGTGTTTTCTCTAAACCAAATACAACGCGCATGGAGCGTATGGGGTCACCAAGCCCGGCTTGCAGCAGATGGACTATCGCGGTCGAATAGCGCTTTTGTCGCCAGTAGACCTGCCCAATCCTGAAATGAATCAGCGCACGCCTCTTACGTATAGTGGCACGGCGATATGGATATCGCGCTGCCGCCCGGCGGAGAATTTCAAAACCAGTAAGCCAGCGCCTTTCCAACCCATGGCTGCTGATCGAATCACCGTGCTTTCGGTAGAAGAAAACCGTCCCTTTCAAAAAGGCGAATGGCCCTACTTCTGCAATTCTAAGCGCCATGTCATGGTCCTGGGCAGCTCGAAAAGCTTCGTCAAAAAAACCAACACGATCAAAAATAGATTTCCGCACCATTGCGACGCCCGGCGAAGGCATATAAAAGTTCAAAAGCAACCGGTTCGGGTCCCCGGGCTCTGAATGAGAATCGTCCGGGATCGGGAACAACTCCCTTCCGTCACCGGAAATTGCCATGGCCTGACCATAAACCATTGCAAATTCAGGGTGCTTTTCCAGGAAATCAACCTGCTTACTCAACTTTTCTGGATGAAGCATGTCATCGCTATCCAGAATAGTTACATAAGTGCCCTTAGCCGCCCGCAAACCAACATTCAGTGCAGCGGACTGCCCACGGTTACTGTGATTTTCATGGGTTAACAACGTCAGTTTACCGGCAGCTTCATATTCCTGCAGGATCTCGAAAGTGCCATCGGAGGAGCCATCATCCACAACGATGTACTCAATATTCCCGTAGGACTGGTTGAGCACTGATTCGACGGCTTCGCCAATAAACCCGGCCCGGTTATAGGCCGGAGTGAGAACTGTCACTAAGGGTTGCAAACCACCACCTATTTAATTCGGAAAAGCATAAACTGGGTAAACCGATAATCGGAATGAAGAATTGTGTCCAGCACTGGATCAAGGTCAGATTCGGTAACCTTCAAACCGCCAATATTCACAACAAGATTGTCCGCATAGGGTTTATTGACCAGAACATAACCGGCACCAATCTCCTCCAGATATCCGTCCAGATTACCGTTGACCAACCGGTTGGCATACTCATAGGAGTTTACAAGCCCATCGCCATTCACCAGGTGTGCATCCAAAAAGAAGCCTGTCCAACCCGACCCATCAACCTGAAAGACAACATCGGAGTCGTTCAGGATTGCATTCGCCTGTTTTATGAACGCAAGTGAATTAATTCGTGCAGGTATATGGCTTAGCTGATATCCAAGCCCGAAGCCCATCCCAAGAATCAACGCAGAGACCAGCACTCCATACCTATAGGTACCCATCCACCAACCTTTATCCGGCCAGAACCTCGACACCAGGTAAAACGCGGGCAGGTACACTGGCAAGAAGTACCAATGTCTTTGGTGGTTGAAAATAAAATGCGCTGCGTAAAAACCGGCAACTGACATGACAATGGCAATACCCAGCCAGTTCCTGCGAAGCAGAGCGAGACCAAACGCCAAAACCAACAATCCAATAGCCAAAAGATTCCTGAGCGTATAATCTGGCCCCCGATACAACAGATTGGTAAGCACCCTCGAACCTTCCATATCGGCGGCCTTGAGGGTTGATGATACTGAGAACACATCGCCAAAAATCAGCTTCATAGCCAGCAACTGAATAGCGACACCCACCACCAGAGCCAACGCAGAACGAAGGGCTAATGACCGTTCGGTCAGGGAAAGGTATGCGATCGGCACAACGAGCATAACCGTGGCATCAATCCTGACAAGCGGCACCATGGCAATTGCCAGATAGAGCCAGAACGGCACGCCTTCCTTGCCAGCGTCGCGCTGCAGCAAAGTGTGATAGACCGGCAGGAGCAAAAGGACGAGCAGGTTCACTTCCATCAGCAATGAACACATCAGGGACAAAACCCAAACAAGCAGCCTTGCCTCAATAGTTTTAAAAAAAAGGAACGAATAAGCGGAGATAACAAATAAAGACAGCGTGAGGTACCCCCACAACAGGAACTCCGGCTGCACACTTATCCATTGCAGTACCCAGGATGCAGCGGCCATGACTCCCATCCAGAGAAGATGATAGCCGGATGTCTCATGCAGGCCATCGAAAGTAGACGCGCCCAGGGCCGCGAGATTTTTTGCAATCTCGGCATAGAAAAAACCATCATCCTCAACAATCAGCGATGGGAAAGCAGTCGCGTAGGGCAATAGCGCAACCGCCATCAATGCGGAAAGAACGACCAGCAGGAGTAACTTTATTCCCTTCCTGGCGTCGACATCATCCATAACCTGTTCCATGAATTTAAATCCCTCAAAGACTTTTCAAGCAGACGTCAGACCGGCCAGGACACCACGGCCGCAGCCACTGCCATGCCCAACAGTATACCACCCGCGATCTCAACTGGCGTATGCCCCATACGTTCACGATGCACATCACGCGCTTCCAACCCCCCGGTCAAGCGATTGATGGAACTGGCGTGTTTTCCGACCTGCCTTCTGAGACTGGAAGCGTCGAGTATCACAATAAACGCGAGGGTCAGGGCGACGCCGAAGGCCGGGTGATCCAGTCCTTCCTGAAAGCCAATCAATGCACACATACTGCTGACAATCGAACTGTGATTGCTTGGAAAGCCTCCGTACCCGACCAGGCCGAAAGCCAGCTTCCGCGCGCGCACCGTATTTACCACGAACTTCAGACAGCCGGCTACCAACCAGGCCAGGAAGGGTGTTATTGCGTAGGACAAACTCATCAAGCGGCAGCCTCAGGCCAGAGAGCCCAGCCAGAGGCACCCACCCAGAGAACAACGGTAACCAGCAACTGCCAATCGGAAAACAACGCATCCGTTGGCGACTCGCCCCCGCCCATCGATTCCACCACGTACCAGTAACGAAACAGCCCGAAAAGAACCAGTGGCACCGTTACGACCAGCTCAGGCCGGGCCGACATGACAAACATGCTATAGAAAACCAATGCGCCCGTCGCCGACATCTCGGCATATCGATCTACCAGAGCCACGCTGTAAGCGTCTAAAACCTTGCGGGCCTCGGCACCGCTTTGGCTGAGTTCCTGCCTTCGCTTCACCGCCGCCAGATAGAGTGCCAGACAAAGTGTAGTAACAAACATCCACCCGGAAACCGGAACCGCCAGCGCCATGGCTCCAGCGTAAACCCGCAGCACGAAACCAATGGCAATGGTAAAAATGTCTAATACTGGCTGATGCTTGAGTACAAGGGTGTAGGCAATATTCAATGCAAGATACACTACGATCACCGCGACCACCGCAGGAGCAACAAACCAACTGGCCGCCAGCACCAGATAAAGCCCAATCATTAAGGTCAGGGCCGCACGAGGGGTAATCTGGCCCGAAGCCAAAGGACGCTCTTTACGCTTCCTGGGATGGCGCCTATCGCCGTCAATATCACTTAAGTCATTTAAAATATATGTGGCTGAGGAGCCAATGCAGAACAAAGCAAAAGCAAAAACCGCGCGGAATAGGGAATCCGGGTTGAGAAATTCACCGGCGAAAACGAGAGGAGCGAGCACAAAGCCATTTTTTACCCAATGCTTTGGCCGTATCAGCTTAACTAGCCCTCGAGCTTGCCGTAGTGGGGTCGGTGTTACTGCTGTATCATCCATAAAACATCACCTTACTCACTTCCCTGGTGCAGGCACAGCAGAAACATGAGAATCGCAACAATCTATACAATTCTTGCCATGATCGCCACTGCAGCCAATATTGGCGCCCAGGATCTGGTAATCAGAATTTACAACGGCCCCATGAATCTTATTCTATCAGTTATCATTGGCACGGGTGTGGGCCTTGTCGTCAAATTCATACTGGACAAACGTTACATTTTTGCGTTCCAAAGCAAAAACCTATCCCACGATAGCCAGGTCTTCTTTCTTTACTCAATTACGGGCATTGTTACCACTCTCATATTCTGGGGTTCTGAGTTCAGTTTTCACCTGATATTCGAGACGAAGGAAATGCGCTACCTCGGCGGCGTGCTTGGCCTTGCGATAGGGTATGTCACGAAATACCATCTCGATAAACGTTATGTGTTCCGCCCGGAGGCCACGTGAACAGAGTGGAATCCTGGGGGCGGCTATATGCCCCGCCCCACCTTCTGGTACCTCTCCCCGACCTGGAGGATGCTCACAGAAGAATCCAAAGCACCACAGGCCCGGCCCTGCCCTATGGAAACGGGCGTAGTTACGGCGATTCCTGCCTGAACGCAGACGGAACGCTATGGCAAACTCGCGCGTTGGATCGCCTGATTTCGTTCAATGAAGAGTTCGGGCAGCTCACCTGCGAAGCTGGGGTGCTGCTGGCAGACATCCAGCGACTATTTATCCCCAGGGGCTGGATGCTACCTGTAACCCCGGGCACGCAACTAATCACCGTGGGCGGTGCCATTGCCAACGACGTACATGGTAAAAATCATCACCGCTCTGGCTCATTCTGTGACCATGTCAAGCAAATAGATCTTGCCCGTACCACAGATGACGTACTCCACTGCAGTCAGACCCAAAACACAGACTGGTTCGCCGCCACCTCGGGCGGGATGGGCCTGACGGGAGTGATCCTTACTGCAACCCTGCAATTAAAGCGCACTCATGGTCCATGGCTGACGACGGAAAGCATTCCATACTACAGCCTGAATGATTTCTTTTCGCTGGCAGATGAGTCGGAAGACGATTGGGAGCATACTGTCTCCTGGATCGACTGCTCTTCCCGCGACAGCATCAGGGGTATATTTATGCGCGGGAACGCATCCCCGAGGCGAGACTGCCCTCCAGGCAATACAGAGCAAGTATCGTTTCCAATCACCCCTCCAGTGTCTTTGGTGAACCGAATTTCCCTTCCGCTGTTCAATAGCCTTTATTTTCACAGGCAAGCCAGCAACGCCGGCAAACGTGTTGAACACTACCAACCGTTCTTCTATCCGCTTGACCGAATCAAGCACTGGAACAGAGCGTATGGTCGCCGAGGCTTTTACCAGTACCAAAGCGTTATTCCCAATGAGCACCGCAAAGAAGCCACCGAACAAATGCTCCGCGAAATCAAACAGTCTGGCCAAGGCTCCATGCTTGCAGTACTCAAAACGTTCGGAGCCAGGCAATCCCCCGGCCTGATGAGCTTTCCAATGGAAGGCGTAACGCTGGCACTGGACTTCCCAAACAGAGCTCAGGAAACGCTTAAACTCTTTTCCCGATTGGACGCGGTCGTAAGAGACGCAGGTGGCCGCCTTTATCCCGCCAAAGATGCACGCATGCCGAGAGACCTTTTCGAACAAGGCTTCCCCAATCTTCAGGAATTCATCAAATACAGGGACCCGGGGATAAGCTCTTCCCTGTCTCGCCGCCTAACAGGGAGTTGAACAAAGCAATGAAACATGTAGTGATAGTAGGTGCTACCTCAGCCATGGCGGAACATTGCGCACGACTATGGGCGGAGCGGGAAAATGTGAAATTCACCCTGATCGCCCGCAATAGGGATAAATGCATTCGTGTCAAAGATGATCTCGAATCAAGGAACCCAAACACAGATTGCACCGTCCACCAGACAGATTTTGCCAATCCAGAAGCAATACGTAACACCATTGCAACCATCTCAGACGTTCCGGTCGATATCGCACTGATTGCACATGGAACCCTGCCGGAGCAGGCCGACTGCGAGAAAGATATAGATTTGTGCGAACAAACCCTGACCATGAACGGCACATCACCCGCACTTTTCGCGGAAGCGTTCTCTATGAATATGGAACCACTGGATCACGGCCATATTGTTCTGATTGGCTCGGTCGCTGGAGACAGAGGCAGAAAGTCCAACTACGTATACGGTGCTGCTAAAGGTCTTGTTGCGCGGTACGCCCAGGGGCTTCAACATCGCTTTGCCGGAACTGGTGTGACAGTGACACTGGTGAAGCCAGGCCCAACGAAAACGCCTATGACCAACGCAATGCAAAACTCCGGGTCTTTTGCCGAAGTTGAGGACGTTGCAAAGCAAATCGTAAAAGCCATCGACGCTCAACATCAAACAGTTTATGTGCCGAAAAAGTGGCAAATTATCATGTTTATAATCCGTAACTTACCAAATGCCATTTTTAAGAGACTGGATATCTGAGACGGCCAAAATCAAGCCAAAACAAGCCCGGATTTCTCATAGTACCTCGGCGAGCGTCGTAAATGGTCATCCGTAACGACAAGACCCTGCTATTGCCACTTAGATTGGTGGATATTTAATCAGTCTCTGGCATTCAGGCACACCTCCCCCTTTCCCAATGCCATCAACTTAAGACATTTCACTAAAAATATCATATAATTAGGGTCCACAAACCAACTCAGGAGTCACTGAATTGAGCCATAAATCCAACCCAACGGTTGACCCCACCAGCGAGATCCTGCTTAAAAATTGTACATAAATTAACCAGTTTGCTGGATAGCCCGGAATTCATTGCTACTCATCGCCAAAATGCGTGCAATTTCACCCGAAAACGCTATCTCACCTTCCGTAATCTGATCCTTTTTCTGCTTAACCAGCCTGGCAGTGCGCTTCAGACCGAGCTGGATCAATTTTTCCGTGTGCTCAACAACACGCCTTTCGAAAAACAGGTCGTCACCG
>NZ_JBSXNZ010000056.1:0-21126 GCF_056857895.1 Marinobacter sp. B-21 | reverse complement strand
ATTGTCACCTCCGCGGGTTTTTGGTTGTTCTTTTGTTTCAATGGCTTGCGACAAAGAATACCATTTTCCGCTGGAGGTTTCCCTCTCGGTTACTGAATTTTCCTGTTTAATATCAGCTTTTTATGTTTATGGATGGAAACTGGTTAGAGTTGCCCGCCCCTGTTCCTGCCAGAGAATCGGGGAGCTGGAGAGACTGAAGCTGCGGTTACGGCGAATGCCACCCACATCAATACAGATGTTCACATGCTGACCGGCCCTGAATCCGGGCCATCTCCGGGACGGCTGAAGTACCAGGGTTTTGGTGTCCGGGGTTTCCTGGATGATCTGTTCCACCCGTGCTGGTGTGTACCCTTGTACCCACATCGGCTTGATGGGCTCAAGCAGCGGGTCGAAAAAACCAGCCGGATCATCCCGGTTAAATAGCTGCCTGCCAAGCCAGTGCAGTGCTCGGCTCCGGGCCTGTTTCGCTAACATGGTGGTTGTCTCCCATAGTTATACTGTATCAATGTGTACAAGTGTGCACTTATGTGTACGAATGTACACAGGGCTGTAGAAGGGGGCAATGAATGTCTGTGCATTGGCGCAAAATGACACGCTTTCTGTACTTTTATTTTTCGGGATGTGTACACTTGTCAGCCATTGATCAACAGCCGTCAGTACGGGCAGGCGATGGTGGAAAAACAACGAAGAAGGCCCGGTGAAACCCGCGAAAAACTGATGAATGCGGCGTTAACACTGGTGGGGAAGGGGCGGCATTTCGCCAGTCTGGGCATCCGGGAGGTAACGCGGCAGGCCGGGGTAGTGCCAACCTCGTTCTATCGCCACTTCCGCAATATGGATGACCTGGGCTTGCAGCTGGTGGATGAGCTGGGGCTGGTATTGCGCCGGATGATGCGTGAGGCCCGGGCCAATGTGTTGCAGGCGGACAAACTGATTGAAGAGTCCGTGGCCATCTTCATTAGTCATGCCCAGGCCAACCGGAGCTTTTTCATGTTCATGGCCCAGGGGCTTGCCGGTGAGAGCCGGGCGGTGCAGGAGGGCATCCGCAGCGAAATGCGGTTCTTCGCCAGCGAGCTGGCCAACGACTTGCGCAGACTGAGACTGGTGGATCACCTTACCGACCAGGATCTGGATATGACCGCTGATCTGGTGGTGCGAAGCGTCGCCTTCAGCCTGACTGACCTGTTGGGTGTTTCACCGGATGATGATTACCAGATTGGGCAGATCCGGAAGCGGAATACCCGCTTCCTTCAACTGATCTTCGTGGGCGCTGCCAACTGGAAAAGCCCGGGCTGAGTCATGACCCGGCCGGACACCTTCACTCTTTCGGTGCGGCCTTCTTTCGCGATGCCCGGGGTTTTGCAGCAGTTCCCGTTTTTTTTGTTGCGGCTCCAGGCGTCGACGGCGGCGGCAAAATCAGACTTTCCAGCTCATTCAGTGCCTCTCCGGTATACACCGCCAGTTTTTGCATGCTTGGCAGGGTATCCCGGCAACCGGTATAGCCGAAGTTCAGGGAACCCGCATAACTCAGGCAGGTAATGTTCAGTGCGCCACCGTGGGTAATCAATGACACCGGGTACATGGCCTCCAGCCTGGCACCCTCATAGTAGAGCGTTCTCTGGGGGCCGGGTACGTTGGAGATGGTAACGTTGAACACCGGGCGCATGCGCCCGCCCAGCCCGGACATCAGTTGGAGAATGTAGGGCGACATCAGCAACATGGTGTACTGGGTCAGTGCGCTCTTGGGCAGCTTCTGCAGGTGTTCCTTCGCACGCCGGCTTGAGGTCTTGATATTTTGCAGTCGCGTCAGCGGGTCCGGTTCGTCGGTCGCCAGGGAGGCGATCATAAAGCTGATCTGGGTGCCTGTGCCCTGGTCATCGGCTGGCCGGATATTTACCGGTATGCCAGCCGTGAGGGGGGTGTCGGGTAACTCATCCTGCTCAAGCAGGAAGCGCCGGAGGGCGGTCCCGCAGAGGTACAGCACGATATCGTTCAGGGAGCCACCGGATACGTGGGAGAGCGCTTTGATGCGTTCCAGCTGATAATGCTGGGTGGCAAACCGGCGCTGGCCGGTTACCCGGTGATTGATCTTCGACACCGGCCCGGTGAAAGGCGCGGTGAGGCCATCCTCCGGATGGCGGACCGAATGGACCAGCCGGTTCCCTGCCTGCCACAGCCTCGGTGCCATATCCGCTTGCAGTTTGAGGGCATCCATGGCCTGTGAAAATGCGGCCGGTACGCTGGCTTCGGAATCGGTTTTGCTGCCCCGGCGGCGTTCTGGCTGAACCGACCAGGGGGGAGACATGTCCTTTTTATCCGGGTCTGTGGTCAGCACCCGTTGCATCAGGCGAACACCACTGATGCCATCAATCATGGAGTGATGCATCTTGGTGTACAAGGCAAAGCGATTGTTCTCCAGCCCTTCGATGACATGGCACTCCCAGAGCGGACGCGCAAAATCAAGGGGGTTGGAGTGCAGCCGCGAAACCAGAATGCCCAGTTCACGTTCACCGCCCGGTCGGGGCAGGGCAGAGTGGCGGACATGGTAATCCAGGTCGATGTCCTTATCGGTTTTCCAGGCGGGCGCCAGCACCCGGCCCAGAAAACCGGACCAGGCAAGCTTGTAGCACCACGGAGGCGCTACGTCCCCGGTTTCTTTCATGCGGGTGATCATGTCCCGAAGAAAGGTTTCAGGGGCGCCTTCGGGTAGCGAAAAGATCTGCAGATTGCCCACGTGCATCGGGGTGTCTTCGGATTCTACGGCCAGCCAAGAGGCATCCAGGGTTCCCAGGCGTTTCATTCCTTGAGTGTCTCCACGAGTGTCCAGGTATTTTAGTTATCTGTTGCAAGTATACTGATAACGGCTTCAGGACACGATCCTCCCGGCCAGAAAGTTCCCTGATTTTGGGTTATTGTGGGTCATGTCAGAGTATTATTTAACGCCAGAGTCCAGAACCATAACTGACCGGGATATCGCCGCATGCAGTTCCTGAATGGTATTACCCTCCTTCTGGTGTACCAGTTGGTGGGGGAGATCACGGTTCGTCTGCTGGGCCTGCCGATTCCCGGGCCGGTGCTTGGCATGGTCATGCTATTTATTACCCTGATGATCCGGGGAAGGACGCCGGTATCGGTTGATCAGGCGTCTACGGCTTTGCTCAGCCACCTCTCGCTGCTGTTCGTGCCTGCTGGTGTGGGCATGATGGCGCATTTTGGCCGCATTGCCGACGAGTGGGTGCCGATCACTCTGGCTCTGCTTCTGAGTACCGTGATCACCATGGTGGCCACCGCCCTGATCATGCAGGTGACCACTCACTGGTTTACCAGGCCCCTCGCCGGGAAAGGTGGGCGTGATGAATGAGCCGGGCCTGAAAGACATCTGGGTATACCTGTCGGCCTCTCCGCTGCTGGGGCTTACCATTACCCTGGTGGCCTATGGCCTGGCCTACCGGCTATACCTGAAAACCAACTCCAATCCGCTGGCCAACCCGGTGGTCACCTCGGTTGCGATGCTTATCATTCTGTTGCTGGCTACCGGCACCTCCTACAGTGACTACTTTGAGGGCGGTCAGTTTGTTCATTTCCTGCTGGGGCCGGCCACGGTGGCTTTGGCCGTTCCCCTGTACCAACAATTTTCCAGACTGCGCCAACTCTGGTTGCCGGTAACGATCTCACTGTTCTGTGGCGTGGTGATTGCTGCCGGCAGCTCCATTGGTTTGGCCCGGCTGCTTGGCGGCTCCATGGAAATCCAGATGTCCCTGGCTCCCAAATCCGCTACGGCGCCTGTAGCCATGGGTATTTCGGAAAAAATTGGCGGGCTGCCTTCGCTGACTGCGGTGCTGGTGGTGATCACCGGGATCACCGGCGCTGTGCTCGGTACCAAGCTGTTCGAGTGGGTCCGGGTGCGGGATGACACCGCCAAAGGCATTGCCATGGGCGTCGCGGCCCACGGCATCGGGACTGCCCGGGCCTTCCAGGTGAGCTCCCAGATGGGGGCCTTTTCCGGGCTGGCGATGGCGCTCTCGGCTTTTGCCACCGCCTTGCTGGTGCCGTGGCTGGTGGATATGCTTGCGTCCTGGTTGCCAGTCTCATAACCACACCAAACTGAGGACATTCAGAATCATGCAAACCAAGTTCCTTCTCGAAGAAAGCCAGATGCCGACGTACTGGTACAACCTGCAGGCGGACTTTCCGGAACCGCTGCCGGCGGTGCTGCACCCGGGGACTCAGCAGCCAGTAGGGCCGTCGGACCTTGAACCACTGTTCCCGATGGCGCTGATCGAACAGGAAGTGACCACGGAGCGGGAAATCGAGATTCCCGAGCCGGTGCGTGACGTCTACAAGCTCTGGCGCCCGGCCCCGTTATACCGGGCTCATCGTCTCGAGAAGGCGCTTGGTACACCGGCGAAGATTTTCTACAAGTATGAAGGCGTGAGCCCGGCAGGCAGCCACAAGCCCAATACCGCCATTCCCCAGGCCTTTTACAACCGTGAAGCGGGCATTCGTACCCTCACTACGGAAACCGGCGCGGGTCAGTGGGGCACATCCCTGTCCTTCGCGGGTTCGCTGTTTGATATTGACGTTACCGTGTTTCAGGTGCGGGTCTCCTACAACCAGAAACCCTATCGCCGGGCGGTGATGGAAACCTACGGTGCCAGGTGTGTGGCCTCGCCCTCGGAGCTGACCGAATTCGGGCGCAAGGTGCTGGCGGACAACCCGGACCACACCGGCAGTCTGGGGATTGCCATTTCAGAGGCGGTGGAACTGGCGGTGCAGGATCCGAACACCAAGTACGCCCTGGGCTCGGTACTGAACCATGTGTTATTGCACCAGAGCATCATTGGTCTGGAAGCCATGCAGCAGATGGAAATGGCGGACTGCTGGCCGGATGTCATCGTGGGCTGCACCGGTGGTGGTTCCAACTTTGCCGGCATTGCCTTCCCGTTTATGGGCCATGCGCTACGGGGTGGTGAAAAATCCCGGATCGTTGCGGTGGAGCCCTCGGCCTGTCCGACCCTCACCCGCGGCAGGTACGCCTATGATTACGGCGATACTGCCCAGATGACGCCGCTGACCAAGATGCACACGCTGGGTTCTGGGTTTACGCCGCCGGGTTTCCATGCCGGTGGCCTGCGTTATCATGGCATGGTGCCGATGGTGTCCCACGCCAAGGAGCTGGGCCTGTTTGATGCGGTGGCCTACACGCAACGTGAATGCTTCGAGGCTGGCGTGCTGTTTGCCCGTAACGAGGGCATCGTGCCCGCCCCGGAAGCCAACCACGCAGTCAAGGGCGCCATCGACGAAGCCCTGCGCTGCAAGCGGGAAGGCAGGGAAGAGGTGATTCTGTTTAACCTCTGTGGCCACGGTCACTTCGATATGGCGGCTTACACCTCCTATTTCGCCGGCGACCTGAGTGACCACGAATACGACGAGCAGGAACTGGCCATGGCCCTGTCCGGGCTCCCGTCCGTCAAGGCCTGATCAGTCGTCTTTACGCTGCTGAAAGAGGGTACCCCCGCCGCCGGCGTCCAGTTGCCGGATGGTGGTGGGTACGCCCTCGTCGTTCAGCCTCACGTCTCCGATTCCTGAGTGATTCCAGAGTCGCTCTCCGGCATCCCGTCCCTCGGGAAGCCTGGGTGAAATCCTCATTCGCCGCCTTTTGGTGAACCAGTTCAGAGGCGACCAGGGCGCGAACAGCCAGCGATTGAGGCGGTCCAGCCACTCCAGCAGGGCATTGGGAAACTCATTCTTGATGCCACTGCTGGTAATCTGCCAGATACGGGGGCCTTTTTTTGTATGGCGCAGCCGCACGTCATAGGCAAAGGAGTAGTGGACATCTCCCGAGAGAACCACGAAGTGCCGGGGCGTTCGGGGGTGCCTGAAGATGTTGAGCAGCACGTTGGCGGCCCCCCGGTGTGCCATCCAGTTTTCAGCATCCACCAACAGTGGCTTGCCAAAGAAGGTGAACACTCGCTGAATCATCTCGATCAGCTTCACCCCGAACATGGGTGCGGCTGAGACCACAACAACGGCTTTCTCCCCCATGATCTCCTGCTGAAAATCGGTCAATGACTCCCAGTCCATCAGCCCGGACGGGTGCCTACGGCGAATCTCGCTTCGCCAGCGGTGGGTGCGGGTATCCAGTACCATCAGTCGGGGCGAGGTGGGCAGGCTGTAGTGCCAGCGATGAAAGTGGAATAACCGGTTGATCAGCTCGTCCTGGATTTCTTTGTCCAGTTCATTCTGGTCCTTCTCTGCATCCAGCAACTGCCGGCACAGATCAATGAGGTCGCCGAAGTTATCAGGCTGGTTGCCCCAGCCCTGGCACAGCAGATACCCCAGCAGCGCATTGCCAATGATGCGCCGGGAAAACGGGTGCTCGTAGGCCGTTGTCTCCCAAAGTGCCGAGAGGTTCCAGTCATCGGTGATATCGTGATCATCGAAGATCATGTACACCGGTACATTGGCCAACGCACGGGCTGCTCGCGGAAGGTCTTTTCGGAAGGCATTGATCACTTCCCGCTCTTTCCGGTACCGGGCCAGTTCCCCTGGCTTGTCCACGGGTTCGGCTTCTGTGACCAGGGCCCAGGGTTCTGGTGACCATACCAGCAGGTACATGGCCATGATCTCGGCGAATGAAATCAGGTGGTTACCGGCGTTGGCGGTCGTAAAAACCGGCTTGCGCACGCCGCCGAAGAAGCGCTCGGCCAGGTCCTCATTGAATTCGGATTCCGGCAGCAGGGCATCCCGGTGGTAGTAGGCGTTTGCCATCGACGTCAGTTCGCGGCTGTGGCTCAGGGAGGCTCCCTCGAGTATCTCCTGATAAAGGCCAAGTTGGTGGATAACGCAGTGAATGGCGTGCAGCATCGGGCCGGCCACGTCGTCGGCGTAGATCTGGTCGCCGGTCATGAGCAGCAGTGAGGGAATATCCTCCAGTTGCTCTGCCTTGCCCAGTTCCTCGTCCACACGGACCAGCCCGTCACCGGCAGGGTGGTGTGGTCTTCGGCAGGAGCCGTGGAGAATACGATCCAGTTTTGATTTCAGGGTGAAGCCGGGGCGCTTCCGGCCGTCAGGACACAGGTGAGGGGCCCAGTCCCGGATCCACTTTCTGTTGGGATCGTTATCACCAGCCAGCCCGAGGTCATAGTCAAGGCGGGTGTCCCGGGGCAGGGAAGAGTCTGGTTGTATACTCAAAAGATTCAGCCAGGCCCGGGTGCCAATCCTGAGCCGGGTTATCTCGCGGTCGGTTACCGGGCGGTCCAGCAGGCATTGTTCTCCGCTGAACACCCGAATCGAAAAAGTCACCTTCTCACTGATGGTTAACCAGAGCGCCAGCGAGTCTGGTGCAGCATGACGCAGAACCGGGCCGGCCAGAACCGGCCCGAGAGTGCCCGTGGGTTCCAGATCAATCCTCCTCGAATTCCTGGGGTGGGCAGTGGTATTCCTGGACCGTGATACCTTCGTCCACGCTTTCCAGGTGCACATCAAAGCCCCATAACCGGTGTGCGTGGCGCAGCACTTCCTCAGTCTCCTTGCCGAGTGGCACCCGGTCTACCGGTATGTGCCTCAGGGTCAGTGAGCGGTCACCGCGCACATCGACGTTCCACACCTGAATGTTTGGCTCACGGTAACTGAGGTTGTACTGGCGGGCCAGTTTTTCTCGCAGATCCCGGTAGCCGGGGTCGTCGTGGATGGCGGTTACCCGGTACACATCTTCCTGGTCGTCGTTCTGGATTGCGAACAGCTTCAGATCCCGCATCACCTTGGGCGAGAGGAACTGCTGGATAAAGCTTTCGTCCTTGAAATTTTTCATCGCGAAATGCAGGGTTTCCAGCCAGTCACTGCCGGCAATGTCCGGGAACCAGTGGCGGTCTTCATCCGTCGGCTTCTCACAGATCCGGCGAAGGTCCGTGAAAATGGAAAAACCCAGGGTGTAGGGGTTGATGCCGGAGTACCAGGGGCTGTTAAACGGCGGTTGATAAACCACAGCCGAATGGCTCTGGAGGAATTCGAGCATGAAGCCGTCGTTCACCAGGCCTTTGTCGTACATGCGGTGCAACAGGGTATAGTGCCAGAAGGTGGCCCAGCCCTCGTTCATCACCTGGGTCTGGCGCTGGGGGTAGAAATACTGGGCCAGCTTGCGCACGATGCGAATGATTTCCCGCTGCCAGGTTTCCAGCAGCGGGGCGTTTTTTTCGATGAAATAGAGAATGTTTTCCTGCGGTTCCTCAGGGTAGCGCTTGCGCCGCTTCACCGGGTCGTCATCCTCGTCCATTTTCGGGATGGTGCGCCACAGGTCGTTGATGCGCCGTTGCTGGTATTCCTCCCGTTCCTTCTGCCGCCGCATTTCCTCCGAGGCGGAGATGGGGGCCGGCCGCTTGTAGCGGTCTACGCCATAGTTCATCATGGCATGGCAGGAATCCAGAATCTCCTCCACCGCGTCCACGCCGTAACGCTCCTCGCATTCCGCCACGTAATTCCGGGCGAACACCAGGTAGTCAATAATCGCGCTGGCGTCGGTCCAGGTGCGGAACAGGTAATTGCACTTGAAGAAGGAATTGTGGCCATAGGAGGCGTGGGCAATCACCAGCGCCTGCATTGGCAGGGTATTCTCCTCCATCAGGTAAGCGATGCAGGGATTGGAGTTTATGACGATCTCGTAGGCCAGCCCCATCTGGCCGCGCTGGTATCCCTTTGAGGTACTGAGGAACTGCTTGCCAAAGGACCAGTGATGGTAGCCAACGGGCATGCCCACGGAGCTGTAGGCGTCCATCATCTGTTCAGCACTGATCACCTCAATCTGGTTGGGGTAGGTGTCCAGACCGAACTCAGCGGCGCATTTGGCGATTTCGTCGTCGTATTTCCGGACCAGCTCGAAGGTCCATTCAGAACCCGTGGAGATTGGCTCCCGGGCTCTGGGCTGGTTACTTCCCGGCAGGTTCAGGCGCCCCATGAGGTTGGTCATGCGGCTTTCCTCTCAAACAACTGGCGAAACACCGGATAGATCTCGCCGGGGTCGGCGATCTGCTGTAATGCAAAGCTCTGGGGAAAGCGTTCGTGGATCTTCTCGTATTCATACCAGAGCATCTGGTGATCCTGCGGCGTGATTTCCACATAGGCAAAGTACTGGACCAGCGGCAAAATACTGTCGGCCAGAATCTTGCTGCACACCGGGGAATCGTCATTCCAGTTATCGCCGTCTGACGCCTGTGCCGCGTAGATATTCCACTCGGACGGAGAATAGCGGGATTCAACAATCTTGCGCATCAGTTTCAGGGCGCTGGAGACGATGGTGCCGCCGGTTTCCCGGGAATAGAAGAACTCCTCCTCGTCCACTTCCTTGGCGCTGGTGTGGTGGCGAATGAAGACCACTTCGATCTTCTTGTAGTTCTTCTTCAGGAACAGGTACAGCAGGATGAAAAAGCGCTTGGCGATGTCCTTGTGCATCTGGGTCATGGACCCGGATACATCCATCAGACAGAACATCACAGCGCTGGTGGCCGGTTGCGGCTGCTTCAGGTGCTGGCGGTAGCGCAGGTCGATTTCATCAATGAACGGGATTCGCTTTACATTCGCTTTCAGCCGGGCAATTTCCTCCTCCAGAACCTGAATCTGGTCTTCATGGCTGAACGCCGGGTCCAGATCGTGCGGCGCGGATTTCAGGGCTTTCAGTTGTTTCTCCAGATCCCGGATTTTTTTCTTGCGGGCACCGCCAAGACCCAGGCGCCGGGCGTGGGCGCCGCGCAGGGAGCGCACGACATCCAGCTTGGCCGGCACCCCCTGGGTGCTGAAACCGGAGCGGACGTATTTGAATGCTTCGGTGTCTTTGAGTTTTTTGCGGGCAAGGTTGGGCAGCTCCAGATCGTCGAACAGGAAATCCAGGAACTCTTCCTGGGTGATCTGGAAGGCGAATTCGTCCATACCCTCTCCATCCGGGCTGGCTTGCCCCTGTCCGGAACCCTGGCCACCTCCGCCTTCGGGCTTCGGGATGGTGTCCCCGGCCACAAACTCCTGGTTGCCGGGATGAACCACCTCCCGCCGGCCGCCCTGACCGTGGTGGAAGATGGGTTCTTCAATGTCCCGGGACGGAATGCTGACTTTCTCGCCCCGCTCTATGTCTGTAATCGAGCGCTTCTGCACCGCATCCGCCACTGCTCGCTTGATGTGGTGGCGGTAGCGGCGCAGGAACCGTTCCCGGTTCACCGCACTCTTGTTCTTACCGTTCAGTCGCCGGTCGACTATGTGGGTCATTCCCATGGCGTAACTCCAGTTCAGTGAGTGGTCACTGACTTAGTGAGACTTGCGAACCCGCAGGTACCATTCGGCCAGGAGCCGTACCTGCTTCTCCGTGTAGCCTCGATCGACCATACGCTCGACGAACTGCTTGTGCTTGTTCTGATCTTCCTGACTGGCTTTCGGGTTGAAGGAGATCACTGGCAGCAGGTCTTCTGTGTTCGAGAACATCTTCTTCTCGATCACACTGCGCAGCTTTTCATAGCTGAGCCAGGACGGGTTGCGGCCCTGATTGTTGGCCCGTGCCCGCAGCACAAAATTGACCACCTCGTTCCGGAAATCCTTCGGGTTGCTGATGCCAGCCGGCTTCTCGATCTTCTCCAGCTCATCGTTGATGGACGAGCGGTCGAGGATCTCGCCGGTCTCCGGATCCCGGTATTCCTGGTCCTGAATCCAGAAATCGGCATAGGTGACATAGCGGTCGAACAGGTTCTGGCCATACTCGCTGTAGCTTTCCAGATACGCGGTCTGGATTTCCTTGCCGATGAACCGGACATAGTGCGGTGCCAGGAATTCCTTGATAAACCTGAGGTATTTCTCATGGGTTTCAGACTGGAACTGCTCCTGTTCAATCTGCTTTTCCAGAACATAGAGCAGGTGCACCGGGTTGGCGGCCACTTCGGTGGTGTCGAAGTTGAACACCTTGGACAGGATCTTGAAGGCGAACCGGGTCGAGAGGCCGTCCATGCCTTCCATCACGCCGGCGGCATCCCGGTACTCCTGGATGGATTTGGCTTTCGGGTCGGTATCCTTGATGTTCTGGCCGTCGTATACCCGCATCTTCGAGAAAATGCTGGAGTTTTCAGGCTCTTTAATTCGTGAGAGCACGGAGAACTGCGCGAGCATGTCCAGAGTGTCAGGTGCGCAGGGCGCGCCTTCCAGAGAGCTGTTGCTCAGCAGCTTCTTGTAGATTTCGATTTCTTCGGTCACCCGCACACAGTAAGGCACCTTGACGATGTAGACCCGGTCAAGGAAGGCTTCGTTGTGTTTGTTGTTGCGGAAGGTCTGCCATTCGGATTCGTTGGAGTGGGCCAGGATCACGCCGTCAAAGGGCACGGAACCCATACCTTCGGTGGTGTTGTAGTTGCCTTCCTGGGTGGCGGTCAGCAGTGGATGCAGCACCTTGATCGGTGCCTTGAACATCTCCACAAACTCCATCAGGCCCTGGTTGGCCTTACACAGGCCGCCGCTGAAGCTGTAGGCATCCGGATCATCCTGGGAAAAATCTTCCAGCATGCGGATGTTGACCTTGCCTACGAGGGCGGAAATGTCCTGGTTGTTGTCATCGCCGGGCTCGGTCTTGGACACGCCGATCTGGTCGAGTACTGAAGGGTATTTCTTGACCACCCGGAACTGGCTGATGTCGCCGCCATATTCGTGCAGGCGTTTGACGGCCCAGGGGGACATGATGGTTTTCAGGTAGCGGGCCGGGATGCCGTATTCCTCTTCCAGAATCTGGGCATCTTCAGCCGGGTCGAACAGGCCAAGCGGCGATTCGTTCACCGGCGAACCCTTTATGGCGTAGAAAGGCACCTTCTGCATCAGTGACTTGAGTTTTTCCGCCAGGGAGGATTTACCGCCGCCGACCGGGCCGAGCAGGTAAAGAATCTGTTTCTTCTCTTCCAGGCCCTGGGCCGCGTGGCGGAAGAAAGACACGATGTTTTCGACGGCATCTTCCATGCCGTAAAACTCGGAAAATTCCGGGTAACGCTTGATGACCTTGTTGGAAAAGATGCGTGACAGCCTCTGATCACGGGAGGTATCGACGAGTTCTGGTTCGCCGATGGCAATTAACATGCGCTCAGCGGCCGCGGCATAGGCCGTTGGGTCCTTTTTGCAGATCTCCAGGTATTCCTCCAGGCTGTATTCTTCTTCCTGGGTACTCTCATACCGGTCTTTGAAGTGCTGCAGTATGCTCATAGATCGCCCCTCGCTCGCTGTTCTTCAGCTTTCAGTTCACGCAATTTCCCCGTTGCAGTTGGCTCCGCCCGTCCGGGCGGTCTGTCTAGTTATGGGTGGAAGGAATGGATACTTACAAGCCGGTAAACGATCGGGTCGTGGTCGGCTTGCTTACTTTGAGCTTAGTTCACGCTCGCGGACTTGGACAGTGGGGGAGTGGTTAAGGTTCATTAAATTGTGTTGGGCGGGTGTGGTGTTTTTGTAGCTTTGGTTGGGCTTTGGGGCTTGTTCTGGGGGCTGGAGTGCACCGGGGGTCTTTTTAAAAACGAATTGGCAACTCGCTGCGCTCAGACATCAAATTCGTTTTTAAAAAGACCCCCGGTACACTCCGGTCAGGCCTCGTGGAGTCGCCCTGGCGCGCTACAGCTTGGTCAGGCGAAACACGCTTTCCGTCGCGCCTTCCAGGCCTTTTCGTTTGGTGAACGGGTGATCCCTGGCCAGGGTGTTGGTCAGGATGTGCTCTACCTTGTAGTCATCGGCGTACAGCGCTTTTACTTCGTCGTCGCTGACGTTGAACGGCGGGCCTTTTATTTCGGTGGCGTAGTCGAGGGTGATCAACAGGATTCGGGTGCCGTCCGGGATGATGGTGGTCAGGTGGTCTACATAGCCTTTACGCATGTTCGGGGGCAGGGCGATGAGGGCGGCGCGGTCGTAGACGAGGCGGACGTGCCTGAGATCATCAGGTGCCAGCTGGAAGAAGTCGCCGCACCAGAGTTGAAGATTATCGTGTCGGAAGGTGGTGAAGGGCTCTCCAGGGTGAACTTTGGCTTTTTCTCCGGCCTCTTCGAAGAAGTCCTTGCAGGCGATGTCGCTCAGTTCCACGCCGATGACGGGGTGGCCGCGGTCATGGAGCCACCACATGTCGTGGGCTTTGCCGCAGAGGGGGACGAAGACGGCGCCGGTGCCCCTGCCGGCGAGTTCGGGCCAGTGATCATAAAGATACTGATTGACGGTGCCTTCGTGAAAGCCGATTTCCTTCTTGGTCCAGCGTTCGTGCCAGAATTCGTGTTCCATGGTTTCCACCCTGTTCTTGGACATTTGGACGTTTGCTTCAGTCTAGCTTAATCTGTGGCTATCTGGATTCAGGAGAAAAGTATGAAAGCGGTGTTTCTTGACGCCAAGACGCTCGGCGATGATGTGGATCTGTCGCCTATCGAATCGGTGACCGGCAAGCTTGAAAAGTATGACCGGACTGCCCCGGAGCAGGTACTGGAGCGGATCCGGGGCTTTGATACGGTTCTGGTCAACAAGGTGGTGCTCAGCCGGGAGCATTTCGAGGCCTGCCCTGAGCTGACGACCATTGCGGTGGTGGCCACGGGCCTGAACAACATTGACCGGGCGGCGGCGAAGGATCACGGCATCAAGGTGATGAACGTGACCAATTACGGCCGTGCCACAGTGGCGCAGCACACTATGGCGCTGATGCTGGCACTGGCCACACGGTTGCTGGATTACAGCCGGGATGTGCAGGCCGGGCGCTGGGGCCGGAGCGACATGTTCTGCCTGATGGATCATCCGATCATGGAGCTGGAGGGTCGCACCCTCGGGATCGTCGGCTACGGTGACCTGGGCCAGGGGGTGGCAGAGCGTGCGGCTGCATTCGGGATGAAAGTTGTGTTGGGCGCACGGCCGGGCCAGGAAGCGGGAGTCGTGGATGATTACCCCCGGATCCCTCTGGAAGAACTGCTGCCGCAAGTGGATGTGCTGTCACTCCATTGCCTGCTCACGGATGAAACCCGTGATCTGATCGGTGCCCGTGAACTGAAACTGATGAAGCCCGATTCATTGCTGATCAACACCAGCCGGGGTGGTCTGGTGAACGAGCAGGCGTTGGCGGACGCCCTGAAGGCCGGCGAAATCGGCGGTGCCGGTTTTGACGTGCTGACCGAGGAGCCGCCCCGACATGGCAACCCCCTGCTGGCGGACGATATTCCGAACCTGATCATTACCCCGCACTCTGCCTGGGCCAGCCGGGAAGCGCGGCAGCGCATTGTCGGTATTACTGCCACCAACTTGGCGTCGGGGGGTTGAGTAAACCACTTCGGCGGCAGTGCACTCTCACTCTTGAATATATTGTGATCCAGACTCTCGCAAAAGGCCGTGAATCAGCCATACTAGGTCCCGACTGGATATCTGTCTGATAAACTGAATAAAACACGGAACGACAGGACCTATAGTGGCTTCATTCCAATTGAAAGAACGGCTCCAGGCTGCGGAGAGCTGGATTCTGGCCAACCCCAATCCGCCCCAGAGCTGGCCCTGGACCTGGTTGTACAAGGTCGGGCGCACGGTGTATGCAATGGCCCGGGATGTTCTCAGCGGGCAGCTGACGCTCCATGCCATGAGTCTGGTTTACACCACGTTGCTGAGTATTGTGCCGTTACTTGCCCTGAGCTTCTCGGTGCTGAAGGCGCTGGGTGTGCACCAGCGAATGGAGCCGTTCCTGTTCCAGTTTTTTCAGCCCCTTGGGCCACAGGGCATCGAACTTGCGGAACGGATTCTGGGATTTGTCGACAACATGAAAGTCGGGGTGCTGGGGTCCGTCGGACTTGCGTTGCTGGTTTACACGGTTGTTTCACTACTTCAGAAGATAGAACGTTCCTTCAACATGATCTGGCGGGTGCCGGACATGCGCTCCATGGCCCAGCGCTTCAGTAATTATCTCAGCGTCATCATGGTTGGCCCGCTTCTGATGGTGTCGGCCATTGGTGTCAGTGCCACCATTTTTTCCTCGACGATTGTCCAGAAACTGATCGAGATTGAGCCCTTTGGCTCTGTGATTCTTGTCGTCAGTCGTTTTACCCCGTTCTTCCTTGTGGTTGGTGCCTTTACCTTTGTTTATGTGTTCATGCCCAACACCCGGGTCCGGTTGCGCTATGCTGCGATTGGCGGCCTGATTGCCGGGGTTTCCTGGCAGGCGGCGGGGATGCTGTTCGCCTCGTTTGTCGCGGGATCGGCCAAATACGCGGCAATATACTCCAGTTTCGCCATTGGCATTATCCTGTTGATCTGGATCTACCTGAACTGGATGATTCTGCTGCTCGGTGCCAGCCTGGCGTTTTATCTGCAAAATCCGGGTACCGTGGCCAAGCGGCGTCAGGTGCAACTGGCGCCCGAGTTGCAGGAGAAGGTTGCACTGGCAACCATGTGGCTGGTGGCCAAACCCTTCAGTGAAGGCAGGCCGGCGCCGCAACAGGAAGCACTGGAGCAGGAACTGAAGGTGCCCGGCGAAGTGACCCGCGCCCTGAGCGACAAGCTTATCCGGGCAGGGCTTTTGACGCTGGCGGGGCGCCAGGGCGATCAGCTTGCGCCCGGGCGGGCACTGGATCTGATTACCGTGGGTGAAGTACTGAGGGTTGTCCGCAACGATGAAGACCGGGTCGTTGATCGGCTCCCGAATGTGATTCCCGCGGAGCTGGTGGGAACGCAAAGAGCCGATGAAACCCGGACATTTGCCGAGTTGTTGCGCGGCGAAGGAGACTCGCAAAAGACCAGCTCAAGGGCCGAGTCGGAGCCAGTCTCAGCCTCTGACGGTTGAGCGCCCGCCTTCCCGGAGCATGGTCTGAAGTGCCCTGCGGACGTTGCTGATCTGGTCGTCTGTCAGCCGGACGACCTTGGGCAGGTCCTCTTCGGCGAGGTTGCGTTGATGGGCGTGCCTGAGGACTTCCCGGGTACCGATCACCATGCCGTCGGTCAGGGGGGTATGTCTCTGCCTCGGGGCAGGGCGTTCCGCGGCCAGAAGGTAGGCGTGGTACTTGGGCGGCAGATTCCACTCATTGGCCAGCAACTGGCAGGTGGCCCATTGGTAGCGAGCCAGCGCATGGCGAATCAGTGCCGGCTCCGGCTCCGCGGTGGTTGTCCGGGACCGGCAGATCCGCTGGAGTTCCCGCCGAATGGTAATGTAGGCCAGCGAAGGCAGTAACCCCACCATGAAATGGGCGCTGGTGTCCTCGCCATGTATTCTCGCAATAAGTTCCGAGGCGCGTGCGCAGGTGAGGCCCCAGCGCCACGCCCGCTGACCGAAAAGCGCTTCACGGCTGTTCCTGGCGGCCATCATCGGGCGCATCACCGCAGCGGCGATGACATTCCGGATGCCATTGACTCCCAATACAAAGACTGCCTGATCCACCGACTCGATGGAATGGTCCCCAGGACGGAAATAGGGGCTGTTGGCAATCTGCAGGAGCTGATCGGTCAGTGAAGGATCCCCGAGAATGATGTCGGTGAGCTGCTGACGATCCGTGGATTCGTCGGATAGCGCCCGCATCAGCATTGGCAGGCTCATGGGCTGTCTGGGAAGTTCGTCCACCCGGTTATTGGAGAGGCGCTGGTGCAGTTCCTCCAGAACAGCTCCAGAGGACGAGAGATCGGCCTTCAGAGCAAGAGGCTCGGCGTCCAGCAGCCAGCAAAACAGGTGATCTTCCAGTTGCTGGGCGAGCTCGGGGCCAGTGTCCGGGGTGTCATTCGCCGGATTTTCCGGTGCCGGATTGAAAAGTCGCGCCTCCAGGGCCGGTGGTGCGGGTTGTGAGGTAGAGAATAATCCTGAAATCCAGGAGAGAAAACCTGGCATCCGTTGCCTCCGGGTCGAACCTGCTCGAAGTAGTGAACCTCCGTTTCTGTGAGTATAGAGGTACGACGCATCCTTGCACAGGTTAAGCCCGTGAATTGAAGCCGGAATTTACAGGAACGATTCCCCGAACACGAAGACCAGCTGGCAGATACCGGCGCCGAAGCCCAGGAAGGCGCCCACCAGGATCAGTTTGATTTCATCCTCCTGGAAGCAGGGCCGGAGCAGGTCCTGAAATTCCACGGAGGATAGGGCAATCATTCGCTCTACCATAATGGATTCGACGGCCCTTGCCCGATCTTTCTCGAATACGGGGTTGTTGAAGGACGTCTGGGATATTTCGATCGCCTTTTCGCCAACCTTGTTTTTCAGGGAGGCAAACCCGGTGGGGCCAAAGGCGACCTGGGTCAGCGCCTTACCCATGCCGGCGGTTTCATCCACCAGTGGCTTGATGTGTTTCTTAACCATATTGCGGGCGCGGTCGCCTTTAGGGCCGTCGAGAATCGCGTTAATGATGTTGCCAACGGTGAGGATTTCATGGGTAACGATGTGGCAGAAGGACTCCGCCACGGCCGGCTGTCGTTTGAGAAACAGGCCCTGCACCCGGAACGGCCCGATTTTTTTTGCATGTAACGGGCGGAAGATGACGTTGAGTGCAATCCAGTTGGTGGCCCAGCCAACCAGCAAGCCGAAGAATGGCAGCACCCACCAGCTCGGGTACACGTACCAGACAGCCATCTGAATCAGGCCGAACAGGAAGCCGAAGTAGAGACCGGAGTTGATGATAAAGCGGAACTCGACTTCGCCGCATTCAAGAAAGATCCGGTTCAGCAGTTCCTTGTCGCTCGCCAGTCGCTCGATCACCATGCCCTTGATGTCCAGCAGGTCTTCGATGTTACCGGAGACGTCTTCAACGAGGTTGTCGACCAGTTGAGGGGTGGATTTTCGAACCCGGTCGTAAACCATTTTCCGGGCTGAAGCCGGGAGGTTTTCCCAGAAGGTGGGGTATTCCTTCAGCATCATTTCGTCCACGTATTCTTCGATGCGAGGGTCTACGGAGTGAACGATGTGGGTGGCCAGTACCTTGGGGTCGATCTGCTGGAAGATTTCCCGAACGGTGCCGATTTTGGAGATGGTGGCGTCTACGCTGATGGCGGCCATTTTCCGGGCTTTTGAGGGGATGATGCCTTGCCAGCCCAGTAGCGGTGGCTTGCCGATGAATTCCAGGGGGTAGAAGGTCATTTTGATGGCGAGCCAGTTGGTGCTCCAGCCGATCAGGGCGGCAATCACCGGGATACTGAGGTATTGCCAGAATTCTTGGGTGTTTAGCAGGCTTGTCATCCTGGTACTCGCAGTCTCTTTAGTATTTTTGCTCTGAGTCTGAGCGGGCGCGGGCAGGCGCTTCTGAAACACGCTGTGAATACGTCCCTGTATGCTCGGCTCCGCCATCTATGGCTCCGCACGGTTTCAGAAGTGCCCACCCGCTGTCAATGACCTGGGCGCCAGCTTGCGACGGCGGCACGGTCGGGGGTTGATCAACCGCTGATATTGCCTCATAACCATTTCCGGGCAGGAAGTATGTGTTCAGTCTAGATTCAGCTTGATCACATAGACTGGACACTAACGGTTAGCAAGAGCCGAAAGCTACACGCTTTCACCTCGTCCTGTTCTGGCCCATGGGTCGAGCAGATTCCCGTATCGCGGTGAGAGATTGAAGTGCGGATTTTGGCAATGTCTTCCTCGGGGTGGCCCTCGGTTTCATACTGGGCAAAACAGTTGGGGGTGTTCATCTTCGCTTGGCTGGCAATCCGGCTGCGCCTCGCAGAACCAGCTTAACCAAACCATATCCTGACACTGAGAGCTAAAACGACTATGAATACCAAGCTAACGAGAGACAAGGGGCCCGACCCGATGGTCAGGTCTGACAAACAGGCCACCATCCAGAGCAACCCGGCGGCGGAACTGTTCGCCTACCAGACCGACCTGTGGCGGCGCTGGGTGCGCTACCTGGACACCCTGCGCGAGCGAGCCAATAACATGCTCGAGCATGAGCAGGCCGGCAAGCCACCGCTACTCGACTTCGACTATGAAATGATCCTGGACGGCCGCCGACTGGAGCGCCCCGCCAACTATGCCCTGCTACGTATCACCCGGGTCGGCGAGGACTGTCTGGAAGACTGCCTTGACGAGACCAAACCGCCGGTGATGATCGTCGATCCGCGCGCCGGTCATGGCCCCGGCATCGGCGGTTTCAAGCAAGATTCCGAAGTAGGCATGGCACTCCACGAGGGGCACCCGGTCTATTTCGCGATCTTCTTCCCCGAGCCCATGCCCGGGCAGACGCTGGAGGACGTGTTAAACGTACTGCGGCGCTTCGTCGAGACGCTGGCCGAGCGCCATCCCGGCATGCCGCCGGTGCTCTACGGCAACTGCCAGGCGGGATGGGCCATCGCACTGCTCTCGGCTGATTGTGAGGGCCTGGTCGGGCCGGCGGTGCTTAACGGCTCACCGCTGTCCTACTGGGCCGGCGAATCCGGCGTTAATCCCATGCGCCTCGCCGGTGGGCTGTTGGGCGGCGCCTGGATGACGCACCTGCTGGCGGACCTGGGGGGTGGGCGCTTTGATGGCGCCCATCTGGCGGCCAACTTCGAATCCCTTAAGCCGGCAAATACCTTGTGGCAGAAGGACTACCAGTTGTTAGCCGACATCGACGGCCAGCGCGAGCGATTCCTGGACTTTGAGCGCTGGTGGACCGGCTTCTATAGCCTGAGCAAGGAAGAGATTGTCGCCATCGTCGAGAATCTCTTCATCGGTAACAAGCTGGAACGTGGCGAGTTTGAAGTCCATCCCGGTTGCACCGTTGACCTCAAGCGCATCCGCAACCCGCTGGTGATCTTTGCCTCCAGTGGCGACAACATCACCCCACCGCACCAGGCGCTCAACTGGATCCCAGCGGTGTACCCGGACACCAAGGCACTCAAGGCCGCTGGCCAGCGAATCGTCTACCTGATCAACCCACACGTTGGCCATCTGGGAATCTTCGTTTCCGCCAAGGTCGCACGGCTGGAGCACCGGGCGATCCTCGAGAGCGTTGGCGATCTCAATGACCTTGCCCCCGGGCTCTACGAGATGAAGATAGACAACCCCACCGGCGACCCGGACTGTCACAAGCCCCAGTTCCAGGTGCGTTTCGAGGAACGTCAGGTGGAAGATCTGGAGTACCCGGACCAGGCACCGGAGTTCGAGCGCGTAAAAGCCCTCTCCAGGCGCAATGTGGCCCTCTATGAGACCTTTGCCGGGCCCTGGGTACGGCGGGTCACCACCCCCTGGTCGGCCGAGATGCTGCGCCAACTGCATCCGGCAAGAACCAGCCGCCTGATGTTCTCGGAGCGCTTCGCGCCCTGGATGGGCGGGGTCAAGTGGCTGGCCGAGAGGATGGAGACCAGGCCAACGCCGGTCAATAGCAGTAACCCCTATCGGCAATGGGAGACGTCAATGAGCGACTCCATCGCCTCGGCACTGACGCTTGCGGGCACGGCCCGCGACAGTGTCTTCGAGATGGCGTTTAAAAGGCTCTATGGCGGGTTATGGCCCGGCAAGGACAAAACAGATACGCGAGGTGATCAATCATGAAAGAATCCAACGTCGTTCTCTGCGCCCCGGTACGCACAGCCATCGGTACCTACGGTGGCACACTCAAGGCCATACCGGCACCCGACCTCGGTGCTACTGCCATCGCCGAGAGCCTGCGCCGCTCGGGCCTGACCCCCGACGATGTGCAGAGTGTGGTGCTGGGTCAGGTGGTTCAGGCCGGCGCCAGGATGAATCCGGCGCGCCAGGCTGCGATCCACGCCGGATTGCCGGTGTCGGTGCCGGCCATGACGGTCAACCGGGTCTGCGGCTCCGGCGCCCAGGCGGTGATTAACGCCGCGCAGGAGGTGATGCTCGGGCATCGTGACTGTGCTATCGCCGGCGGAATGGAGAACATGGATCTTGCGCCCTATCTGGATCTGCACGGGCGCTGGGGCCACCGCATGGGCAATGCCGAGATTTACGACAGCATGCTGCGCGACGGGCTCAATGATGCCTTCTCTGATCAGCACTCCGGGTGGCACACCGAAGACCTGGTCAGCCGCTTTGACATCAGCCGCGAGGACCAGGACCGTTGGGCGGCGCGCAGCCAGCAACGCTTCAGCGAGGCTCAGGCGGCAGGACGCTTCGACGCCGAGATCGTGCCGGTCGAAGTCACATCCCACAAGGGCACGGCGGCCTTCGGGCGCGATGAGCACAATCGCCCCGACGCCACC
>NZ_JBSXNZ010000055.1:0-28905 GCF_056857895.1 Marinobacter sp. B-21 | reverse complement strand
TGACCAGGCCGATGAATGCCAGTGTGTAGACGCCACGGGCCGGGGCGAGTATCAGTGTGCTGATGGCCAGGGTGATCAAAGGTACGAAGGCGGTATAACGTAACAGCTTGTGAGAAACGAGCTGCCAGGCAAACAATGGATACCGCACAGGGTTCATCAGGTGCCGCATGTCTTTCAATGCCCACAAGGCACGAAGGCTGACACGCACCCGCATGCTGAATTCGCTGTTGCTGTCGTTCAGGGTTTCCTCTTTCAGCAGGGCCTGGGGGTCGTAGATTACCCGATAGCCCTGCTCGACCACTTTCAACGGTTGTACGAAGTCCGGCAACTGGTCGGGGGCGAGGGGTCGGTAAAGCCCCTTGCGCATGGCGTCTATGCCGCCATCCACACCGACAACCGAACCTAACCGGGTTTCCTGCTCACGTAGCCAGTTCTCGTATTTCATATAGGTACTGCAGCCGTCGCCCACCAGGGAGCCGTCGTCGTTCACGTAGACCATCTTGCCCGTCACATAGCCCACATCGGGGTCGGCGAAGTTGCTGCACAATTGGCTGACCGTCTGGCTGTCCCACTGGGAGTTGGCGTCGGAGAAGAGGATGATGTCGCCCTTGGTTTCGGGTACCAGAGTGTTCAGGCCGGTGGTTTTGCCCTGTCGAGGTACTTGTCGGAAAAGGCGGATGGGAAACCGGGAAGAGCTTGCCACCCGCTCCACAATGTCGTCGGTGCCGTCGTCGGATTCGTCCGAGATAACGAGAATTTCCAGTTTGTCCGATGGGTAGTCCAGTGCCAGTTTATTTCGCAGGGTATCTTCGATGTCCCTGGATTCGTTGTAGGCGGCGATAAGAATGGATACTTTCGGCAGGTAGTTCTCTGATTTTTGCACTGGCCTTGTTCTGAAAGTAGCAATGGCTTTGACTGCCAGCGGGTAACCAAAGTAGATGTAAAGCAGCAGGAAAACCGAACACCAGAACACGAACTGCATCATGCAACCCCGCCCGCGGCCTTGAAATCACCGGATTCAGCAGGCTCCGTGCCCAGAACGCCCTGCCTGCGAAGTACACTGCTCATGGTAGTGAATAAGAAGTGTCCCAGTAATTTCGACAGCCGCGCCTCGCACACATCCAGATTGTTGTAATGCCGGAACCGGGAAAACCATTTAACGTCCAGCCGTGGCTGGCCCGGGTCTACCTCCCAGGGATGGAGGTAGAACACGAACGGCTGGCCCTGGCGGTTGATGCTGCCCAGGCCCCAGCGGCTGAACCAGTAGGGAAACAACCGGAAATAGCCACCGCCGGCGATCGGCAGGGTGTAACCGGGAAACTTCAGTGTGCTCAGGGGGAACTCGGCCAGTTCATGGCCTTTGTCGGTTTTCAGGCGGTGGGGCCAGCGCGGCGCACCCGGCATGCCGTAACGGTCGTGGTGCACCGGGAAAATGGAGGAGTCCCAGGTAAATCCTTCCTCGGCGAGTATATCCAGGGCCCAGCGCGACTGGTTGGTGATAGAATAGCTTGCGGCGCGATACCCAGTGACGGGTTCGCCAATAATGTCCTCGAGGATCTGTTTTGAGCGCCTGGTTTCCTCGCGAAAGACCTCGGGTGTCTGGTTATAAATCAGCTGATGGCTGTACCCGTGACTGGCAATTTCGTGGCCTTCTTTCCGGATCAGGCGAACCAGTTCGGGAGACTTTTCTGCAACCCAGCCCAGGGTAAAGAAGGTAGCCCTGGCCTTGTGACGGTCCAGCAGGCTGAGAATGCGCTGGGTGTTGGCTTCTACCCGGTATTCCATGGAATGCCAGTCTTCCCGGCGGACGGCTTCGGCCAGTGCGGCAACCTGGAAGTAGTCTTCAACATCAATGGTCAGGGCGTTTTCAATCGCGCTCATGGTCATCACATCCTTGCGGCGCCGGTTTACAGAAGCCTGTAGTCAACACTTAACTGCACCCAGTTCTCGTCATAGGTCTGTGTTTCGATGTCGCTGTCGCGCTCATACCGGCCCACTCTTGCGGCCCACTCAAGGCGGCGCGAGGAGCGGTAGGTCAGGCCCAGATCAAGGCCGGTGGTCTGATAATCGGCTTGATCTGCCTTGTAGGTCAGCAACTCATACTCGCCAGAGGCGACCGCGGACAGCTTTGGGGTCAGTTGTCTGGTATAACCGACCCTTACCCCTGTTCCGTCCCGCCGGCCTCCGGCGACGGATCTCGCTCCCAGGTAGTCGGAGCGGTTGGCGAAGGCGGAGACAGACAAGGAATCACCGTTACTGAATATTTTGTCCAGGCCGGTTTCAATACTGGTGGCTTCAAGCGTGTTACTTTCTTCCAGCTCGAAAGTGAATTCATTGAAGCGAATGTCGTAATTCGATGCCCGGTCCGTGAACTCCCGGGAGGCCCTGAGATAGAGCGTTCCTCCGGAGTTCAGTGAGCGTGTAAGGTTCAGGTCACCCACCACCCCGCCTGAATTCTGCTCAAAACTCCCAAGTGTGGTATTTATTTCACTGACCCCCAGGGACCCACTCAATGCGGTTGTGGCCCAGCGTTTGCTGAAGGTGCCACTGAGTGTGCTTGTGCGGATCTGCGCGCCGGTGTCAAGCTCCGCGTCGCTCACCGAAGCGGATAAACCGGCGGAAAAATCCGGCGAAAAAAGGTGGCTCCAGGCGATGGCGCCGATGAATCTGTCACTGTCTGGATAGGACAGAGTACTGTTATTATTTCTGCTCGGGTCTGAGAGGTCGTTATACTCTGTGTTCTCATAACTTGAGGATAACTGAACCGAATCCAGCAGTGACAGTTGCCAGAGATAGCTGGGCCCGGTTCGGAAGACATTTTTCCGGGTCCGGTTGTCGGGTGTGTTGCTCAGGCGACGGGTTCGGGTATATTCCCGGGTCTGGTTGTCGACTTCCCAGGAAAGACCCTGTGCAAGTTCACAGCTGCCTGTAATGCCTGCGTTAATTCCTGTTTGCGGCTCGTAGGTATTCTGCGAGTAAACCGAATAGGATAATTCGCCGTTCGCGCTGGCAATACATTTTCCGGGATCGGTCTGGTAGTTGCCCCGTAAGGTAAACCGGTTTTCAATATCGCTCTGCTGTTGATCCGCCCTTCTGGCGATGTTGTCGCTGTATCTGGGCCCAAAGCCCACATACAGCTCCGGAGGTGTAGCCAGTGTAACCGGCGAGCTGGCCAGAAGGGCCAGCCCCAGCGAAGGCCGCAGCTTTGCGGCGAAAGACCTGAACGCCATTGCCTTAACCATTGATCACCGCACCCACAAATTTATCCGGATTGAACGCCAGGGCCGCATTCTCAATCTTGCCTGGCGTCAGCTTGCCGTGGGGGACCACCAGCATGCCGTAATCGCAAAGATCGGTCAGAATCCGTGCGTCCGGAGAGTCGGAAATGGGCGCCGTATCCAGCACAATGAAGCGATCTGGATAGCGGCGGCGGATGGCCTGCAGGAACTGCTTCATGCGAAATGAGGTAAAGAACTCCGCTGGCGTTTCGCGTTTGCTGCCTGCCGGTATCAGGCGCAGGCGTGGAATGCCCGTGGGATAGATAATCCGGCCGATGTCGTAGTCCGGGTCTTCCAGGAAGTCCGTCAGCCCGGTTTCGGCGGCCAGGTCCAACTGGGCGTGCAGTGAGGGGGCGCGCAGGTTGCAGTCGATGATCAGCGCGGTTTTGGACTGGTCAAAGGCAAATGCCGCTGCCAGGTTGAGGGCCATGAAAGAGGTTCCCGCACCTTCACAGGCGCCGCTGACCACCATGGTGAAGTTGTTGCCACCCGACAGTTCCAGCAGTTTGGTACGCAGGTGGCGAAACCGGTTGACGAGGGCCCGGTTTTGGGATTCCGGATAAATGATGCGCCGCTCGTCCATGTCGTCGCGGGTGAGCCGGCGGGGCTCCTGCATCTTGACGATCTGTTTGCTGATCACGTACTTGTCGACAGCACCGGGGCCCAACTCCAGGGAACTCGGTACCAGCATGCGGGAGTCATCCCACTGGGAGAAATCGTTGCCGTGCCCGCTATCGGAATCCGCACCCTGTTTCTTCAGATCGCCTATGCGTTCCCTTGCCTTGAAATCCGCTCCACCACTGTTGTTATCACGCGCCCGGGTACTGGTTTTCATCTCTTCCCTTTCCCTGTCCCGTTTTTGCTCTGTCATTAAATAACCCCCATCAGAGCAGCACCGGCAACACCGCCATAGGCAGCTACAACCAGCACGGCGCATACAGCGACGGAAACGGTTAAAAATCGGTCCCTGCGTTTCTCGTAGGGTGTTCGTACGTGGGGCATCTCTGCCAGCACGGGCAGGCCAATACCGTCTTCAAGCTGTTTCCGGGCCCGTACACGGGGGTCTATCTGCAGTGCGCCGGCCGCAAGGCCGAACGGGGCCAGGGCTCCGAGAATCAGGCCAGCGGAAGCAAACAGCTGGAACTGCGGACCAACCGGGTCCAGGGGGAATTGAGCGGTTTCATTGATGCGGAAATTCAGGCCCTGGCCTTCGATGTCCAGGTACATGGATACCCGGGCTTTTTCGCGGCGTCTGAGCAGGTCGTTGTAGATCTGTTCGTTGACTTCCATATCCCGTGTGAGCTCTGAATACTGTGTCTTGTTTTCCTGGATACGCGCCATCCGCTCTTCCTGCTCCGCGATCAGATTCTCAAGCGAATTGATGCGTGATTCCTGGGTGCGGATACTGGCGCGGGTTTTGGCAACTTCCGCGCTGATGTCCTGGTACAGAGGATTGACCAGTTGATCGCCTTCACTGGCAGCCAGGCCCAGCTCACCACTGAGGGCTGCCCTGTCCCGTTGTTTTTTCAGCTCGGCAATCTGTTCCTTCAGTACCACAATATCCGGGTAGGTGTCGTGGTACTGCAGCCGCAGTTCGTCAAGCTGGGTTTCCTTCTCGCGAATTCTGCGGGTGTAGGAATCTGCCGTTCTGGCCTGGCTGAGCATGGGTTGCACGTCGCCCAGTTGTGACTCCAGGGATTCGGCCCGCGCCATCAGTTCGGAGCGCTCCAGCTCGGCCAGTTCCAGTTCGCGGCGCAGGTTCGCCATGCGGGCATTGGCTTCGCTTTCCGTTCCGTCAACATTCTCGGAGAGGAACTTCTTCAGTTTTTGTTCAACCCCGGCAAGTATGGACTCGTAATTCTTGACCTGCTTGTCGATGAAGTTGTAGGCGTTACGGCTTTCCTTGCGTTTGCTTTCCGAATTTTCGGATATAAACAGTTGCCCCAGGCGTTGTGCAATGCGGAAGGCCTGCATGGGCGACTCGGAGGTATAACCAATACTGAAATAGCGGTCACCACGGGGACGCACATTCATGTTAGTGCGAAGCATGCCGATTCTGCGCTCGAGTTCCTCGTCGGTCAGCTGGTCAGCATCCTGGCCGAAGATGTCCTTGTCTTTGGCAACCTTTGACATGACATCCCGGGACCAGAGCATTTCCCGGGCTACGGAGCTGCGCTCGCTGATCTTGGTGGTTACGGCACTGCCTTCCATCAGCGGGCGAATAATATTCTGGTCATCCACAAATATCACAACCTGAGACTCATACTTGTAAGGCCAGACAAACCCTGCCCCCAGTACGGCAAAACTGACAATTGTGAACAGGAAAAAGGCCAGCCACTTACGCGAGCGGACCTCTCTGATTATTTCCGAAGGAATCTGGTTTAATGGAAGTGCCATCTCTAATTACCTGTTGATAAACAGTTCCGCGCCGGCTTCAAACAGCGGTTGCAGCCAATCCTAGAAATTCCGTTCCGGCACGGTCAGGATATCCCCGGGTCGCAGGCGGTAATTGGTGGATACATCACCCTTGCTGAGAATGTCGTTGAGTCGAACGGGAATGGCCACCATCCTGTTGCCCAGTGAGCGGTACAACATGGCGTCGTTGAGGTTGGCAAAGGGGTTTGCACCGCCTGCGCTCAGCACCATGTCCAGGACCGTCATTCCGGACCTGTGGGGCACGGAGATGGGCTGGTTGACCGCGCCGGTTACCCGCACCCGGTTGTTGAATTCCTGGCTGCCCATGGACTTGACCACCACGGTTACCTGGGGTTCACGGATGTAGCTTTTAAGGCCTTCCTCGATTTCATTGGCGAGCTGTTCCGGCGTTTTACCGGTGGCCTGGACATCGCCAATAAGGGGCATGGATACCCTGCCGTCCGGGCGTACGGGAACGCCGATGCTGAGATCCGCATTACGCCAGACCGAGATCTGGATTTCATCCGTTGGGCCGAGCACATACTCCTCGACCCCCGTTGATGTCTGCAGGCTGAGAGCTTCGTTGATGTCTTCCTGAGACGATGGCTGAGGCCCGGCACAACCCGTTACAAACGCTACCGCCGTCACGGAGATCAGCAGTCCCCGCAGTGAATACTTCGATGACATTGTTATTCCTCTCTGATTCCGTGTCTGTTTCCGTGTCCCGGGGAGGGCAGGTCCCGAAACTACCTTGATCCTTTCTTGAACAGTACCACCTCTACTGTTTGAATTATAATCAATAAATCCAGCAACAGGCTTTGATTCTTGATGTAATAGAGGTCGTAACAAAGTTTTTCCCGCGTGTCTTCCTCGTTGCCCGCGTACGCAAAGCATAGCTGGGCCCAGCCGGTCAGGCCAGGCTTTACGCGATGGCGCTCACTGTAAAACGGTATCTTTTCAGACAGCTGCGCCACGAACACCGGCCGTTCGGGGCGCGGGCCCACGAAGGCCATGGTGCCATTGAGAACGTTAAAGATTTGCGGCAGTTCGTCGATCCGTAATTTTCGGATAACGTCACCCACCCGGGTTACCCGGGTGTCGTTTTTGCTGGCCCAGACTGCTCCATTTTTCTCAGCATCGTTAATCATGGAGCGGAATTTGTACACTTTGAAGACTCTGCCGTTAAGCCCTACCCGTTCCTGGCTATACAGCATCGGCGCCCTGAAGCCATCCTCTGCTTTTATGGCTATGACGGTAAGGATCATCAACGGCAAACTCACAAGCAGGAGCGTTGTTGCTGCCAGGATATCCAGTGATCGTTTACCAAATCCGAAGACCGACGAGACGGTAAAACCATCGGTAAAAACCAGCCAGCCCCTGGTGACCATTTCCAGCGCAACTTTACGACTCTCCCGCTCATAGAAAGTCATACCGTCAACAATTTTTACGCCCTCCATCTTGCATTCCAGCAGGTCTTCCATGGGCAGGCCCTTGCGGCGATCATCCACGGCTACCACAATTTCACTGACCGGGTTCTTGATGATGAATTGGTGAAGTGTGGTGGGAATGTTCAGCAGGTAGTCGTCGCGGATCTCAACCGGCTCGTCCGGCAGGGGGACAAACCCCATCAGGATGAACCCCTTGCGGTTCAATGGTGCTTTAAGGTCTTCGTGAATCTGCCTGGCGCGAAAGCCAGCACCCAGTACCAGCACCTTTCGTTTGAAGGCGTCCTTGCCCACCGTGTCGAAGAAGATTGAGCGCGCGATACCGATCAGGAAAAAGCCGAACACAGACCCTGTTGTCAAAACACCGCTTTCACCGAGGTACCACAACCAGTCTGCTGCCAGCAGGTAGGCAAAACCGTTTAAAGGAATGCTGATAATCAGCGCCATGATGGTGCGGAGCATCATGCCCGACATGCCCTCCTCCAGGCGCGACTGGTGAACACCAAGCGCCACCATCACCAAAAGGTTCATTGCCGAAAAGACAACCGCTGATGGCAACAGAAATCGCAGGTTTTCAAGGAAGAAGGAAAGGTCGCCGAAGTAGCGAAAAAATACCGTCAGGGCGAAGGCAAACGCCAGCAGCAAAAAATCAATCAGGCCGAGGATGACATACGGAAGATGGATGTAATGCCTGAACAATCTGACGTGGGCCACGCCAACTCCTTTTGCTGCTCACAACAATGAAACAACGCATCCAGTGCGTTTACATACAGCGTTATATGAACAGCAGTGTACTGTAAATTCCTGTAACTGCAACCAACGGCAAACAGAATGAGCGTGTCAGCCGTTCAGGGTGCGTTCAGAATGTAAAGAAAACTGACAACACACGGCGCCCGGGTTGTCAGTTTCTTCTCTGTATCAGGCGTTACGACCGCTTGCGCATGCGGGCCAGAAAAAGCCCCAGGAGACCGAGCCCAAGCAGCGCCAGGGTGCCGGGCTCCGGGACCGCAACGGTACCGACGGTTACGTTATCCAGGCCGTAGCCGTCATTCGGTTTATTGGAAAAGATGGACACGCCGCCAAGGCCTGCCGAGTCAAAAATCGAGATGTAAAAAATCGTGCCGTTACCCAGGGCTGTTCCGAAGATGTCGTTGAAACTGAACCCCACGCCGCCAATCGAGAACCGGCCACCCGCATCGTTAGGATCTGTCATGTAGAACCCCATGGCATTGTAACCCGCAGCCGGCGAGATGCTCATTTCCCTGGCGTCCATGCTGTCCAGCCAGTTGTCACCGGATACCGGGTAGCGCCCGCTGAAAGGCGTTGTGCCTGCATCCAGAACGGCAAGGCCTTTCGTGCAGGTGTAACCGCCACTATCGCAAAGGCCGCCGGAACCCGGCACCGCGCTGGTAAAACTGCCGACACCCACCTGGGAGTTAATGGAAACTGACTGATCACCAGGGTTGTAAAAGGTATTGTTGTCGAACGTTTCGGTGAGATAGCCGCCGCTCAGGGTTGCCAGGAAGTTACTTTCGGCCTGGCCAGCGGCGGCTCCGCCCTGGGGGCTGACGGAAAGAATGGGTGCTGCGGAAACCCAGGAGCATGCGCCAAAGAGTAGTCCGGTCGCAATAATGGCTGTTGCCTTGTTCATATCAGTACTCCGTTTCACTGATTAATTCGCCTTCGCCGGAGTACTGAAGGCACATTTCGCGCCACAATGATAACTGTTTAAATTTCAGCTTGTTATGAAGCCCTTACCCACAAACTGTAAATTAAACCGACACCCACTGTTTCATATTCAGATCACAAAAAGCCCGACAAACTCATGCACTGGCGTGCCTTCCAGCGCTTTCTGATCCCTGCAGAGCTGGTAGATCCGGTCGCAACGCTGGCCAGGGAACCGGGTGGCAAGGTTGTTGTTGAATTTGTCTTCCAAGAGCGGAATCCCCTCCTTCCTGCGGCGACGGTGGCCGATGGGGTATTCAACCGCGACCTTGTCCGTGGCACTGCCATCCCTGAAGAACACCTGAATGGCGTTGGCGATGGAGCGTTTGTCTTCTTCCAGGTACTCACGGGTATACCTTTCATCTTCCACCACTTCCATTTTCTCCCGAACCCGGTCGATAAGCGGATTGGCTTCGTGGAAGCTGTCTTCGTAGTGTTCCGCGGTGAGACTCCCAAAAATCAGCGGGACAGCCACCATGTACTGAAGGCAGTGATCCCTGTCGGCCGCGTTCGCAAGCCTGCCCTGCTTGGAGATGATGCGGATGGCGGATTCGTGGGTGGTGATGACAATACGGTCGATCTCGTCGAGTCGGTCTTTGACCTGGGGGTGCAGGGCTACTGCCGCTTCCGCCGCTGTCTGGGCGTGGAACTCCGCCGGGAAGGAGATCTTGAACAGGATGTTCTCCATCACGTAGGAGCCCAGTTCCTGGGGTAAAGAAAACTGACGCTTATCCTCGGGCTTTAACTTCTGATCTTTGTTGGTCTTGCTGAACAGCACATCATAGAAGCCCCATTGGGGGGCTGTCAGTGCGCTCGGAATGCCCATTTCTCCTCGCATGGCGATATCGGCCAATCGTACCGCGCGGGACGTGGCATCGCCTGCTGCCCAGGACTTCCGGGAGCCTGCATTGGGCGCGTGGCGGTAGGTTCGCAATGACTGGCCGTCTACCCAGGCGTGGGAAAGTGCCGACAGCAATTGCTCGCGGTTAGCGCCCATCAGTCTGGCGGTGACGGCCGTGGAGGCCACTTTAACCAGCACCACGTGGTCCAGCCCTACCCGGTTTAAGGAGTTTTCAAGCGCCAGCACACCCTGGATTTCATGGGCCATGATCATGGCCCCCAGCACGTCCTTCATGGTCAGCGGCTCTTTGCCTTCCGCCACCCTTTTCTGGGAAAGATGATCAGCAACCGCAAGAATACCCCCCAGGTTGTCGGACGGATGCCCCCACTCGGCAGCAAGCCAGGTGTCGTTGTAGTCCAGCCAGCGGATAAGGCAGCCAATATCCCAGGCCGCTTTCACCGGATCCAGCCGGAAGGAGGTTCCGGGAACGCGCGCGCCATGGGGCACTACCGTGCCTTCAACAATCGGGCCCAGGTGCTTTGTGCATTCGGGAAACCTGAGGGCCAACAGGCCGCAGCCCAGGGTATCCATCAGGCAGTTGCGGGCGGTCTCCCAGGCTTCCTTGCTTTTGATCCGGTAGCCGAGGGTGTAATCGGCAATCGTCTGCATGAGCTTGTCGTAGTCGGGGCGTTCGTTGAGATCAAATGTTGCTGACATGGCGGTGGCTCCTTCGGTTTTGGTGTCCTCTAACCACAGATTAGCGCACCCGACACCAACGCCAAAATACAGCGAGAAATGCCGGGCACCATTCGGTTCCGGGTCCCGGATCTGGTTTACCAACCAGGCCTGACTTGGTCTACTCAAACAAAAACCAGCGAGCCGTCATCAACAAAGGCTTAAAAACGCATAATGTTAAGCCTGAATTACACTTTTCTAAAGAATGTAAATAAAACTGACAACCAGAAAGCCGATATTTGTAGCATTTTATTTACACACTCTTGTGCACATCTGTTAATTTTAAATATCTGTTTACATCAACTACATCTTCCTAAAATAAATTTTTTATTTTGTTATAATTCAATAACTTATAAAATAAGTGCGAACCGACCCCGACCTTGGTTAAATTGTTTTAATGAACAGGCCCCTGCCGCATTTCTCTATTTTTACTTCAACTGCTTGTTTGCACTTCAGTTCTTTAAAGTAAATCGTTTTCAAAGCCGTAATGGTACAACATGGTTTTGCCAACCTTATCTCGCCTATAATCTTCGCGCAATTAATGAACAACCCGTAAGCAAACGCTAACGAAGCATTCATGGAAGTTATCGATAACCCGTGGAAATACCAGTGACTCGCACCACCATCGAATCTGCCATTGACGAATGGGCCGCCATTCTGGGTGAATCCGGCGTCGTTGTGGCTGGCTCAGCAGAGTTTGGCGCCTCCACAATAGGAGCAAAACGCTCTATTCCGGCTGTGCTCCGCCCAGAGAACCAGGAGCAGGTCGCCGCGGTTCTTCAGGTTGCGCAACGCTGGCAGGTCGCGGTCTATCCCGTAAGCAGGGGCAATAACTGGGGCTATGGCAGTGCCAACCCGGTTGAAGACGGCTGCGTCATCCTTGATCTGAGCCGGCTTGACAGCATTTCCGGTTTTGATCCTGAAATGGGCGTTGTCACGGTTGGGCCCGGCGTAACCCAGGGTGCCCTGAGGGACTTCCTTGATAACCATGAGGGCGATTATCTCGTTCCGGTGACCGGCGCGGGCCCCACTTGCAGCATTCTTGGCAATGCGCTTGAGCGAGGTTACGGCATCACGCCGATTACCGACCATTTTGCGGCGGTGACAAAGATTGAAGCGATCCTGCCCGACGGCACCCTTTACCGGACGCCGCTCAGCGAGCTTGGCGGTGCGGAAGTGGACGGGCTTTTCAAATGGGGCCTGGGCCCTTATCTCGACGGGCTTTTCAGCCAGGGGAATTTCGGCGTGGTTGTGAATATGACCATCGCCCTTGCGCCAGCACCCGACACCGTGACCGCGTTTTTCTTTTCCACCAAAGAGGACGCCAGGCTGGAAGCGCTGGTGCCCACCGTCAGGGCAGTGTTGCGAGCGCTCGGCGGTTCGGTTGTGGCGATTAACCTGCTCAACAGCCAACGCATGCTCTCGATGATGACGCCCTTCCCTGAAGACAGGGCCATTGATGGTGTTCTGCCGGCTCACGAAGTCGAAAATCTCGCCAACCGTCATGGCGTTCCTGCGTGGAGCGGGGTTGGTGCGATTTATGCCTCAAAGGAAGTTGCCCGAGCGGCCCGACGCACGCTACGGCGGCTTCTGGGCCCGGTAACCGACCGTCTCGTTTTTATCAACCGGCGAAAAGTTGACCTGGCGCGGACTATTGTCCGCATGCTACCCGGCAGGCTGGCAACACGGGTCCAGGGCATGGCGGATACACTCTCGGGGGCGCTGGAAATCATGCATGGCACCCCCAACGACGTTGCGCTGGCGCTGGCTTACTGGCGCTCGGGTACCCTGCCCGAGACCGGGCAGCCCAAAAACCCCGCACGGGATGGCTGTGGGCTTATATGGTTCGCGCCGCTGGTTCCGATACGGGGGAAAGACGTTCGCCGCTATGTCGATATGATTGAACGAATTTGCCCGCAGTATGGTGTTAATCCGCTCATTACCTTGACGACAGTAAATGATCGCTGCTTCGACTCTACCGTTCCCCTTCTGTTTGATCGCGGTGACGCGAAGGCGACAGCGCGGGCGAATGACTGTTATCGCGCCCTGTACGAAGCCGGTCAGAAACAAGGCTTCCTGCCCTACCGCCTCAACATCGACGCGATGAGCACCCTGAATACCAGTGGCTCTGCTTTCTCCAGACTGGCCAGTCAACTGAAAGCTGCGGTCGACCCCAATTTCATCCTGGCGCCGGGACGTTACGTGCCCGGGATCAAGCATTCCGAGGTCTGATGAGCGGTAACCTCGATACACCCGTAGTCCGCCGTCAAGTTTGGTTAAACGGCGTTTTCTTTCACTGCGACTATCGCCATAACAACCCCTGAGCGGGAAGGAATGAGGACCTGAAAATGAACACAGGGTTTGCACTTCGGCATGAAACAGAAAACACAGATAACCAACAAACTCACAAAGACGTCAGTACTATTTTCAACTCAGTATTCAAGGTCGAGTTGGCGACGTCTCCAGAGGTGGTTAACGAGGTCTTCGAACTTCGGTACCAGGTTTATTGTATTGACCGGCCTTTCGAGGACCCCGATTGCTTCGCTGATAAACGCGAGCACGATGCCTACGATCCGCGATCCGCACACGCGCTGATCCGGCACCGGATAACGGGAGACAGCGTTGCCACCGTTCGTCTCGTTATGACGGGCGACCACCCGGAAAACCCGGAACAGGGCGATTTTCCAATGGAAGGCCACTGCATCCACCGGATGGGCCAACAGGCACGGAACGCATTTGCAGCCGCACCCCGCGCGCAGATCGCAGAAATATCCCGGATGGCGGTCAGCCGGGAGTTTCGGCGCCGTCTCAACGAGGGCGAATCGGCCTCTGGCACCAGCGATTCTGTCTGCTACAGTGATTCGGAAAATGGCAAACGCGCCATGCCCTACATCAGCCTGGGGCTTTTCGCCGCGATTCTCCAGATGTCGGTCAGGCATGGCATCACCCACTGGATGGCGGTCATGGAGCCGGCACAGCTGCGCCTGTTAAAGCGGTTTGGTGTGGAGTTTGATCACGTGGGACCGGTGCTGGAGTATCACGGCCTCCGCCGCCCTGCCTTCACCGAGGCAGCGTCACTGATTGACGGTATCAGGAGGCGTCGTCCGGATGTCTGGTCGCTGATTACAGACGCCGGACGGTACCTGCCTGCAAAACCGAACTGAACCTGGCGATTTCGGCTTAGGGAAACGCTCGAACTGAAAAGGCCCCCGCTTGTTGGCGGGGGCCTTTATTCTACCGGCACTCTCATCTAAGCACTATAACTGCTCAGACGTTATGCCTTTGCTGCTTTTTTCCTGCGTGACAGGCCAAGTCCGGCGAGGCCCAGGCCCAACAACGCCAGGGTGCCTGGCTCAGGTACGCTAACCGGTGTAGCCTCGATACGGAACGAGGTCTCAAAAGAGTTGGGGCCGCCCTCAGGAGTCAGAAGACCAAGACATCCGTTAGCAGCCCCCGCAGCCGCACAGGCAGTATCAGGCAGCGTCATCAGCCCAGCGAGATCAAGGAACACCGAGTAGACGTAGCCCTCCATGGTGAACTGCTGTGGGGGAAGGGCGCCACCGGTATAGGGGCCCAAACCGTCAATGTCGGTCAGGGTGAAAATGTCACCGCAGGGCTGGGCTAATCCATCGGCACAGGACCCACTGCCCGGGTTGTTTGGCGTTTCCGTAAAGCGACTGTTGAAGGTAATCGAGGGCAGCACCTCGGTACTGCCAACACCCATCGGTGTAAGCGGATTCAGGGTGAGCGTGGAGGTCAGGTCAAACGTTAGCAGCGTATCAAAACTCGAATTGATGGTGTTGTTATCATGGGTAAATACGCCACCGTCTACGGAGACCCCATTGGTTACAAGTTTTGGAAGCGTACCATCCGTTGTGGAATCGACATCGGTAATCGAGACAGACGACCGACTCGCAGCTGTTGTTCCACCCCATGAAATCACATTTGGGTCGCTAGTATCCTGGGTACCGGGGTTGGCGCTCCCTTTATTAGTGAATATCGCGTTGGAGAAATTGCTGTCGACCGTATAATCCCATGTGGTAATCAGATCCGCGCTGGCAGATGCCGCGCCCAGCGCAAATGGCACAACAAGCGTTGATAAAAGCGTTCTTTTGAGTGCAGTGTTCATAGTTATCTCTCCTTGAAGGTGAACGCTGGCAGCTGGAATTCAGGCAAGCACGTCAGCGGTGTATAGCTACACGCATCATCCATACCAAATATTTAAACTGATTATCTTTCATAAACTTAAAATTTCGGCCTGGTGGATGTGGAGATGCAGGTGTAAGTATCTTCGACATTGAAGGAGCGTAAATGCATCGTCTTCCACGCTATGTATTTTTTGGAGAGGTATGTAAGCAGGGTCGATTAGAACAAAAACATTTAAAGAGATCGATTTATAGTTATTACAGAATTAAAAATGCCGTTAAACAGCAGACTGACTTCCGAGTGCGTAAATTATGCTGACGCCAGGAACCCGGGACCGGAGTATATCGAACATGTTTATACGCTCGGATTCGACTTCATCCAAAGCCACAAACCGCACCCCCTCAATCTCACTGACTGTCTCAAGCCAGTCATCGAGATTCATGCCCAGGGTCAGCCGGTCCCGCCCCACAAGCAATGCAATTTCCCATGCTGATATAGCTGACACGAGAAATTGCCACACCATGGTCATAGGGTATAGTCATTACTATATATCCGGCAGATGACTACAGTAAGCAGCCATCTGACAATTGGGTACTTGGCACTCTCACCCAGCCAGGCGCATCACTCACTATCGGCCCAACAGATCGTCTATTTCAACCTGCAAAGCTTTCGCAATCGCTCTGAGAACTTTTGTTGAACCCGTTTTGGTGCCAGCCTCAATTTGTGACACATACGATTTGCCAATACCGGCTTCTGTGCCCAGTGATTCCTGAGTATAGCCGCGATATTCCCTCCAAATCTTCAGCGGGTGTTCATCTCCAGACATGAGGCGCTTAGCGATAGCCGCAGGAATGCTTTCATCTTCTCCGGCGGAAAGTTCAGCCATCGCAACATCGGCATCCTGAATATCACGCGCATCCTGTGCCATCTCAAGCAACTCTTGATACTCGGCATAGGGAATGACTGCGTATTCGGGTTTTCCCGATTTTTCAATAATCTGCACGCTCATTTATAAATATCTCCTCTGGCGCCGACTTTCAATACCAGTAAAATCAGCTCACCATTATCAAAACTGCAAATCGCCCTGTATCCACCCTGACGAAGGCGCCAATAAGGCTTTCCTTTCATCGGCTTCCAGTCGCCACGGTAGTTGTCTGGATCCAGCGCAATCGCTTCGAGTTCGGACATTATCCTTTCTGCTACTGGCCTGGGGGCTTTCTTCAGTGCTTTCAGTGCGGATTTTTTGTATTTCAGTGAGTACATGCGGAAAGTTTACGAATAGGTTTACTGTAGGTCAACACTTGGAATGAAAAACGAGCGAGCCTGATTGGTAAAGTGGGGCCGGTGACCAGTATTCAGGCGAAGCAGAGCCGGGGCAACCCCGGCCTTTAAATGCAGGCTTTACTAAGGTCCTGTCAGACCGAATCCCCCGGCACTCTCACCCAGGCACTCTCACCCAGGCACTTTCACCCAGGCACTCTCACCCAACCTTCCATTAACACCCTCGCACTGCGGCTCATGATGGCTTTGGTGGCGGTCCACTGGTTATTCACCAGACTGGCTTCTGCGCCAACCTGAAGAGTTCCGGATGGATGGCCGAAGGTGACGGAAGTCCGATCTCCGTCGCCGGCTGCAAGGTTGACCAGAGTTCCGGGAACGGCGGCTGCGGTGGCGATGGCAACAGAGGCGGTGCCCATCATGGCGTGATGGAGTTTGCCCATGGATAGGGCCCGGACCAGTACATCCACATCCCCTTCCCCGATCTGTTTGCCGCTTGATGACACGTAATCGGAGGGTTTGGCCACGAAGGCGACTTTCGGGGTGTGCTGGCGATTGGCGGCTTCCTTGATGTTCTGGATCAGCCCCATCTTCACGGCGCCGTGGGCGCGGATGGTTTCGAACATGGCCAGGGCTTTAGGGTCGGAGTTGATGGCGTCCTGAAGCTCGGTGCCTTTGTAGCCAATGTCTTCGGCGTTCAGAAAGATGGTGGGAATGCCGGCGTTGATCATCGTGGCCTTGAGGGTGCCTACGCCAGGCACTTCCAGGTCGTCCACCAGATTGCCGGTGGGGAACATGGAACCTTCACCATCCGCCGGGTCCATGAATTCCACCTGCACTTCAGCCGCGGGGAAGGTCACGCCGTCCAGTTCGAAATCGCCGGTTTCCTGGACTTCACCGTTGGTGATGGGCACGTGGGCGACGATGGTTTTCTTGATGTTGGCCTGCCAGATGCGCACGGTGCAGGTGCCATTTTCAGGAATCCGGTCTTTGGCGACGAAGCCGCCGTTGATGGCGAAGGCGCCCACGGCGGCTGTGAGGTTGCCGCAGTTGCCGCTCCAGTCTACGAAGGGCTTGTCGATGGAGACCTGGCCGAACAAGTAGTCCACATCGTGGTCCGGCTGGGTGGGCTCGGCCAGGATGACGGTTTTGCTGGTGCTGGAGGTGGCGCCGCCCATGCCGTCGATCTGTTTCTGGTAGGGGTCGGGGCTGCCGATAACGCGCAGCAGGAGTTTGTCCCGGGCTTCGCCTGGAGTCTGGCAGGGTTCTGGGAGGTCCTGAAGGCGGAAGAACACGCCTTTTGATGTACCGCCGCGCATGTAGGTGGCGGGGATTTTGATTTGGGGAGCGTGGGTCATTTTTCTGCTCTCTTGGTGAAGACGGGGTCAGATGAAAATTTCATCTGACCCCTTTGTCGATGCTATGGGTGCGGTGAACATGGGGTCAGAAGAAGGCTTTCTTCTGACCCCTTCTTCAACCCCGACCTCGGAGTTTGAAAATGGGGTCTGACCCCACGGGGTCAGACCCCTTGTTTACGCAGCACCTTCCGATTGCAGGAAATCTTCCGCAAACCGCTGCAACACGCCACCCGCACTGTAGATCGATACTTCTTCGGCGGTATCCAGGCGACAGGTCACTGGCACGCGTTCGGTGCTGCCGTTCTTGCGGTGGATGACCAGCGTCAGTTCGGCACGGGGCGCCGGGGTGCCTTCTACGTCGTAGGTTTCAGTGCCGTCTAGGGCGAGGGTCTTGCGTGTGGTGCCTTCTTCGAACTGCAGGGGCATCACGCCCATACCGATCAGGTTGGTTCGGTGAATCCGCTCGAATCCTTCGGCCACAATTGCTTCGACACCGGCGAGTGCCACGCCCTTGGCGGCCCAGTCACGGGAGGAGCCCTGGCCGTAGTCGGCGCCGGCGATGATGATCAGCGGCTGCTTGCGCTCCATGTAGGTTTCGATGGCTTCCCACATGCGGGTGACCTTGCCTTCCGGCTCGATACGCGCCAGCGAACCCTGCTTCACGTTGCCGTTTTCATCCCGGACCATTTCGTTGAACAGTTTCGGGTTGGCGAAGGTGGCACGCTGGGCAGTCAGGTGATCACCCCGGTGGGTGGCGTAGGAGTTAAAGTCTTCCTCCGGCACACCCATCTTGTGCAGGTATTCACCAGACGCACTGTTCATCAGGATGGCGTTGGACGGCGACAGGTGATCCGTGGTGATGTTATCCGGCAACACCGCCAGCGGACGCATGCCCTTGAGGGCTTTCTCACCCACCATGCCACCTTCCCAGTACGGCGGGCGGCGGATGTAGGTGCTCTGCGGGCGCCACTCATATAGCGGGTTGGTGTTGGCCTGGGCATCCCGGGTGATGTCGAACATCGGAATGTAAGTGCTGCGGAACTGCTCCGGCTTGACGCTGGATTTCACGATGGCATCGATCTCCGCATCATCCGGCCAGATGTCCTTCAGGGTGACGGGGTTGCCGTCTTTGTCATAGCCCAGGGCATCTTTCTCGATGTCGAAACGGATGGTGCCGGCGATGGCGTAGGCCACTACCAGCGGCGGCGACGCCAGGAACGCCTGCTTGGCGTAGGGGTGAATCCGGCCGTCGAAGTTCCGGTTTCCGGAGAGCACCGCGGTGGAGTACAGATCCCGGTCGATGATTTCCTGCTGGATTTTCGGATCCAGGGCGCCACTCATGCCGTTACAGGTGGTGCAGGCAAAGGCCACCACGCCGAAACCGAGGGTTTCCAGCTCTGGCATCAGGCTGGCTTCTTCCAGGTACATCTTCACCGTTTTGGAGCCGGGCGCCAGGGAGGTTTTTACCCAGGGCTTGCGGGTCAGGCCCAGCTTGTTGGCGTTGCGGGCAATCAGCCCTGCCGCCACCATATTCCGGGGGTTGCTGGTGTTGGTGCAACTGGTGATGGCAGCGATGATCACCGCGCCATCCGGCATCTTGCCTTCTTCCTGTTCCCATTCACCGGCAATGCCGCGCTCTGCCAGCTCGGAAGTGGGCAGGTGAGCATGGGGGTTGGAGGGTCCGGCCAGGGTACGGGTGACTTTGGACAGGTCGAACTTCAGCACGCGCTCGTATTCGGCGTTCTTCATGCTGTCGGCCCACAAGCCGGTTTCCTTGGCGAATGTTTCTACCAGGGCTACCTGGTCGTCTTCACGGCCGGTCAGCTTCAGGTAATCGATGGTCTGGCCGTCGATATAGAACATCGCGGCGGTAGCGCCGTATTCCGGAGTCATGTTGGAGATGGTGGCACGGTCGCCGACGGTGAGGCTGTCAGCGCCTTCGCCGTAGAATTCCAGGTAGGCGCCGACTACGCGCTCCTTACGCAGGAATTCAGTGATGGCCAAGACCATATCGGTCCCGGTAATGCCCGGCTGCAGTCGGCCAGTCAGTTCCACGCCCACGATGTCCGGCAGGCGCATCATGGAAGCGCGACCAAGCATTACGCTCTCCGCTTCCAGACCACCCACACCCACGGAAATCACGCCCAGGGCATCAACCATCGGGGTGTGGCTGTCGGTGCCTACGCAGGTGTCCGGGTAAGCAACGCCATCACGAGCCTGCACCACCGGGGACATCTTCTCCAGGTTGATCTGGTGCATGATGCCGTTGCCCGGGGGGATTACGTCGACGTTTTTGAACGCGGTCTTGGTCCAGTTGATGAAATGGAAACGGTCGTCGTTACGGCGGTCTTCAATCTGACGGTTCTTTTCGAACGCGTCTTTTTCGAAACCGGCGTGCTCAACGGCCAGGGAGTGATCCACGATCAGTTGGGTGGGAACCACCGGGTTGACCTTGGCGGGGTCACCGCCCTTCTCTGCTATGGCATCACGCAGGCCTGCCAGATCCACCAATGCGGTCTGGCCGAGGATGTCGTGGCACACCACTCGCGCCGGGTACCAGGGGAAGTCCAGGTCGCGCTTGCGCTCGATCAGCTGCTTGAGGGAATCGGTCAGTGCCTCGGGATTGCAGCGGCGAACCAGTTGTTCGGCCAGGATTTTGGAGGTGTACGGCAGTTTGTCGTAGGCGCCGGCCTGGATGTCTTCCACAGCCTGGCGGGTGTCGAAATAGTCCAGGTCGGTGCCTGGGAGATTCTTGCGGTATTCAGTGTTCATGGTCAGCAACTCGGTGGTGTGAACATGGGGTCTGACCCCTTGGGGTCATGACCCCGTACTGTGAACATGGGGTCTGACCCCTTGGGGTCAGACCCCTACTTCATAACTCGGAGTTCGCGGTCTGAACTTGGGGTCTGACCCCACGGGGTCAGACCCCTTTTTCACTCCCTCAGGGCCGCTCGTCGATCGGCACCCACTTTGCATCCGCCGGGCCGGTGTAATCGGCGCTTGGGCGGATAATGCGGTTGTTTTCGCGTTGCTCTTTCACGTGGGCGGTCCAGCCGGAGACGCGGGACATCACGAAGATCGGGGTGAAGAGTTCGGTCGGGATGCCCATGAAGTGATAGGCCGAGGCGTGGTAGAAATCCGCGTTGCAGAACAGCTTCTTCTCTCGCCACATGACGGCTTCGCAGCGCTCGGACACCGGGTACAGCACGGTATCCCCCACTTCGTCTGCCAGCTTTTTGGACCACTGTTTGATAATGGCGTTGCGCGGATCGGAATCCTTGTAGATCGCGTGGCCGAAGCCCATGATCTTTTCCTTGCGCTCGAGCATGCCCATCAGGCCTTCTTCGGCTTCGTCCGGGGTTTTGAACTTCTGGATCAGCGCCATGGCGGCTTCGTTGGCACCACCGTGCAGCGGGCCTCGCAGGGTGCCGATGGCGCCGGTTACGCAGCTGTGGATGTCCGACAGCGTGGAGGCGCACACACGAGCAGTAAAGGTAGAGGCGTTGAATTCGTGCTCGGCGTAGAGGATCAGCGACACGTTCATCACGCGCTCGTGCAGCTCGCTGGGCTTCTTGCCGTGGAGCAGTTCCAGGAAGTGCCCGCCGATGGAATCGACATCGCTGTCGGTTTCAATGCGCACGCCTTCGTGGGCGAAGCGGTACCAGTAAGTAATGATCGACGGGAAGATCGCCAGCATTCGGTCGATTTTGTCGTCCTGCTCGCTGAAATCCTGTTCGGTTTCCAGGATACCCAGCATGGAACAACCGGTACGCATCACATCCATCGGGTGCGCATCCTTGGGAATCTGCTCGAGCACGGTTTTCAGGGCAGCCGGCAGGCCACGCAGGCCATGGAGCCTTGTCTTGTAGGCAGCCAGTTCCTGGCGGTTCGGTAGTTTGCCGCGCAGCAGCAGGTAGGCGATTTCCTCGAACTGGGCCTTTTCTGCCAGATCGGCGATGTCGTAGCCGCGGTAAGTCAGGCCTGCGCCGCTCTTGCCAACGGTACACAATGCGGTTTCACCAGCCACCTGGCCCCGAAGGCCGGCGCCGTTCAGTTGTTTTGCTTCAGCCATTGTTGTCTCCCCATTATTCGGGATCTGACCCAACCGGGTCTGACCCATCATTATTCGGGGTCTGACCCAACCGGGTCTGACCCCACTTTCAGCTTCAACATGGGGTCAGATGAAAATTTCATCTGACCCCGTTTTCATCTGACCCCATTTTCAGTCTTTAACCTTTGCTCTGCTGGAACAGTTGGTCCAGCTTCTGCTCGAAGTCGTGGTAGTTCAGGAAATCATACAGTTCCATCCGGGTCTGCATCAGGTCAACCACGTCCTTCTGGTCGCCCTTCTCCAGGATGTTCTGATAAACCGTCAGGGCGGCCTTGTTCATGGCGCGGAAGGCGCTGAGCGGGTACAGCACCATGTCGGCGCCGGCATCGGCCAGCTCTTTGCGGTTATACAGCGGCGTGGCGCCGAATTCGGTGATGTTGGCCAGAATGGGTGCATCCAGGGCGTCAGAGAATGCCTTGTAGTGTTCAAGCTCGGTAACCGCTTCGGCGAAAATACCGTCTGCACCGGCTTCGATGCAGGCCTTGGCACGCTCAATGGCGGCTTCCAGGCCTTCTTTCTGGAAGGCATCGGTACGGGCCATGATGAAGAAGTCTTTGTCTTCACGGGCATCAACCGCGGCTTTGATACGGTCTACCATTTCTTCCTGGGAGACGATTTCCTTGTTCGGGCGGTGACCGCAACGTTTCTGGGCAACCTGGTCTTCAATATGGACCGCTGCCGCGCCGGCACGTTCCATTTCGCGAATGGTTCGGCCGATGTTGAAGGCGCCGCCCCAGCCGGTGTCGATGTCGACCAGCAACGGAACGTCGGTGGCTGCGGTGATGCGGCGAACGTCTTCAACCACATCGTTCATGGAGGTCATGCCCAGATCCGGCAGGCCGTAGGAGGCGTTGGCCACACCACCACCGGACAGGTAGATCGCCTGGTGACCGACTTTCTCGGCCATCATGGCGGCGTAGGCGTTGATGGTTCCCACGATCTGCAGGGGCTGGTTTGCTTTCAGGGCCTTGCGGAAACGGGCGCCTGGGCTGAGTTTTTTGGACATGGTGTTGGCCTCTCTTGGTTGTTTGTGAACTTGGGGTCAGACCCCTTTTTAGCCTGCTGATTTGGTGCGTGAAGTTGGGGTCTGACCCCGCGGGGTCAGACCCCTTTTTCAAACTCGGAGTTAGACCCTTCTTCACACTTCGAGTCAGACCCCTTTTTCAGATTGTCAGTTCGCCTTCCTGGATTTTTTTCTCGATGTTCAGGCGGGCGGCGTTGATGTGTCTTTTCATCAGAAATTCGGCGAGCTCACCGTCTCGCTGCGCAATCGCTTCGACGATACGGCGGTGTTCACCCAGCGCCCGATGGGGGCGACCGGTGGAGGTGCTTAACCGGTAACGGTACATCCGCACCATGTAGTAAAGATCACCCAGTAGCATCTGGGCCAGTTTGGTGTTGCGGCTGCCGGTGGCAACCCTGTGGTGAAAGTCGTAATCGCCTTCAGCCTGATAATAGGCCTGCCCCTGAGCTTCCTCAATCATCTGTTCGTGGGTGTCGAGGGTGCGCTGAAGGTCCGCAATTTCCTGGTCGGTCATGCGCTCGGCGGCCTGGCGTGCTGCCAGGCCCTCCATCACTTCCCGGATCCGGTAAAGTTCCATCAGTTCCGAAGCGCTCACCGAAACCACCTTTACTCCGGCGTGCGGGCGGCGCACCAGTAGTCCACGGGATTCAAGTCGGCCAAGGGCTTCCCTCAAGGGGCCACGGGTAAGATTGAATCGGGAGCAGAGTTCAACTTCGCCGATTTTCTCGCCGGGGATGAGATCGCCTTTCACAATAGCCGTTTGCAGACAATCAAAGGCTTCATCAGCGCGAGTGTAGGTTTGAACAATGGCTTCAGACATACTTTGTTAACAATATTGACCGTAGTTATCCAAAAACTACGCCTGAAACGAAGTATTGTCAACAATCCTTTGAGCTAAGACTGATTACTTGTTGACAAATGCAAGCTCATTTACCCAGTAACTCCCCCACCGCTCTCAGATTGCTGACGTGGTCACACAGGGTTTTGATGATCATCAGCACCACAAACAGGAAGCACCCGCCTGGGCCCAGGAGATGAAATACAGAGCCCCGTCGCTCTTTCTGTTTTTTTCCTGTTTTTCCATGGCTATGCCCTCTATTGCTCAGGCGGCGGCGTGTACTGATACGGCCAGGTGTCTGTCAGCACCTGGCCGTCCGGCTTCAATGGTTTCTGCCTAGCAAAGTGATGCGCCGGCCCCAGAAACTGTCTGGCGGAGCCTGCCAGGCAAGCTGGTGCAGTTCCGCCAGCGACTGCCTGTCTCGGAATAACTGGCTGAGTTCGCTTCGCGACAATGAGGCGGGGCCGTCGCTGCCACAGCGCGCCACCAGGGGCGCCAGCAGCTCCGCCCTTCTGGCGAGGCGGACCTTGCGGGCAAGCGCCTGATGGAGCCGGTTAAGCCGGGGCCGTACCACCGCAGCTTCCACCGCCGTTAACACTGATCCTCTACCGCCGTTGCGCCTGGCTGCACGGGCGTCTTCCAACACCTTAACGGGCACTCGTTCTTCCGGTATCAGCAGCATGCCCCAGGTTCGCAGCGCCTGACCTGCGCCCACCCGGCTCAGCAACACAGACGTGGGAGCTGCCAGTACCAGTGGAATAGCAACCGGCAATGACCAGAGGAAGAAGATGGGGTCCAGGCTCCAGGCAAAGGCGGACCAGCCTGCCGCGACCAACATTCCGGGAAGCTGGGTAACAAAGGCGTCCCGCCAGGAGGTCTCCTGTGTGCGGTTCTGTCCAGCCCAGCTCAGCGAAAGGTTCAACAGGGCGCCAATAACATAGCGGCTGTGAGCCATCATTCTTATAGGCGCGAGCAGGACCGAAACCACGATTTCAGCCAGCACACTGATAAACAGCCTCAAAACCCCGCCAAACTGCCTGGCAGTACCGTGAATAACCGCGTCCAGAATGGCCAGGAATTTCGGGATAAACAGCAGGGAAAGAGTGCTTAACGCAAGGCCGAGCGCCCATTCCGGTCGCCATTCCGGCCAGAGCGGGAACAAACCCTGATGCCCCTCCGGGAAGTAGTCGATTCTGGCGACTGTCATCTGTACGGCTTCCACGGTGGTCAGAATCAGGAACGCCAGCCAGAGGGGCGAAGCCAGATAGGCCATGACCCCGTTCAACAGAGCCATCCTGTGGGCCAGTCGAAGCCGGCGCCCCAACAGCAGAATCCACAAATGCTGGAGATTCCCCCGGGACCAGCGGTTGTCACGGGATAGTTCGTCCGACAGCGTTGGCGGAGACTCCTCGAAACTGTTGCCAAGGCCCGGCTCCAGCCAGACTTCGTAACCGGCCCTGCCCATGTAGGCCGCCTCCACAAAGTCGTGGCTCATGATGGCCCCCCGGAACAGGCCGAACCCACGCAGTTTGCGCAGGCCACAATGATCCATAAAGGATTTGATCCGGATAATGGCGTTGTGTCCCCAGAAAGCGGCGTCGCCCATCTGAATGGCGGCAAGACCAGTGGCAAACAGGGTGGAATAGAGGCGGTTGGAAAACTGCTGCACCCTGGCAAACAGTGACTCGCCGTTGATGATGGAGGGGGCGGTCTGCAGTATGCCAACCTTCGGCTCACGTTCCATCAGTTGCACCATGCGCACGATGGTGTCTGCGCTGAGCAGGCTGTCGGCATCGAGGACCACCATGTAACGATAGCGGCGGCCCCAGCGGCGCAGAAAATCCGCCACATTACCGCTCTTGAAGTTCAGGTTCACCCGGCGCCGGCGGTAAAACAGCCGCCCCTCTGCCCCAAGCTCCCGGCACAGCTGATACCAGGTGGCCTGCTCCTCAAGCCAGACATTCGGGTCGCGGCTGTCCGAGAGAATATGAAATTCGAACTGGTCCAGATGGCCGGAGCGTTCAAGGTCCTGATACACCGCCTTGAGCCCGCTGAGAGTCCAGTGCACGGGCTCGTGATAGACCGGCATGATAATGGCCGTTCGGGCCAACGGTGTCGCTTCCAGCTCCTTCCCGGCATGTCGCTTCAGCAGGCTGTGGCGATCACCACCCATCAGTCTGAGCAGAAAACCAAATACGGCCGTCCAGAAGCCAACGGCAATCCACATGTACAGCAGCGCAAACAGCACCAACAGCCCCAACTCGACTTTGGTGCCCCCGTGGTAAGGTAAAACCCAGAGCAGAAAATAGCAGGCTGTAAGGGTTTGCCCCACCACGAAAATGGTCAGCAGCAGTCGCCTGAACGTAGCGACTCTTCGCCAACCACCGGAACGTCTCCGAGCCAGTGTGGCTTCCCTGTTGGCTATATCAGTCATAGCCGATGTGCCCGCGCTTCAGTGGTGGGCTGGCGTCCGGAATGCTCTCATGGGGACGCTCGAAATAACCGGGAATGCTGTCGATACACCGGGCGGGCAGGTCCGGCCCGGCGCCCTGAGCCATCGACATTTCCAGGAGGCGAAGGGCTTGCCTGCAGGCGTCTGTTGTCAATTCAACGCCATCGTCATCCAGGTAGGTAAGTACCCTTTCCAACGCTTGCTGACACAAGATCTCGGGCATGATCAGGGCTCCCTCCCTTCATGATCTGTTCTGAGTGGCCCTGGAAGCCTCGAACAACAGATAGGTCCAGACTTCCGTCAGGGGCTTGTCATCCAGCAGTAACTGGCCGCGAAGAACCGTATCCTTTCCTTTACCAGGCCGCACCAGCATGGACAGACGCCAGCTCTTGTCCGCCTCAATGAATTCGACATAATGCTCAATAATTTCAAAGCCTTCGCCACCGCCCCCTGCACTGACGTTGCTGATCACCGCCGCGTCCGGTTTGAGTTCTTCCAGTGGTCCGCCGGCAAAATCAACAATGATTCGGTAAGCATTCTCTGCGTCGCCGCCTCCGGTGCGGCTACCATCCCCCACGAACGTTTTCACCACCCGTCCGGTATCCTGACCAGCCACGTCACTGCTACCAAAGCTGAGCGTATAGGCAAATTGGTGGTGAGCGCCGGCACTCGCGTCTTCCCCCGGTTTCCAGAAAGCGACGATGTTGTCGTTGGTTTCAGAATTCGTGGGGATCTCTACCAGTACCACTTCCCCATTGGACCAGCTTGGCCGGGGTGATACCCAGGCGCTGGGACGCAGGTCGTAACGGGCTTCTGCGTCCTCAAACTGGTGGAAGGCCGTATCTCTCTGGATCAGTCCAAAGCCGCCCAGGCGATTCACCTGCAGGTAACTGAGGCGCAGGCGGGAGGGATTGATCAGGGGACGCCACAACCACTCGCCACTGCCCTCGTCGTGAATCAACACGCCGTCTGAGTCGTGAACCTGTGGCCGCCACTCCCCAACCGGACGCGCGGTATTTTCGCCGTAATAGAACATGGAAGTGAGTGGCGCAAGGCCCGGCTGTTCCACTGCATTCCGGAAAAACAGTTCGGCCGTGACGTCAATCCGGGTAGTGGGCCCGGGTTGTATATCAAAGCTGTAGGCGCCGGACACGCTTGGGCCATTCAGCAACCCGTATACCCGCATACGATCACTGCCGCCGCCGGGCCGCTCAAGCCAGAATTCAACGAATGAGGGAAACTCTTCGCCGGAGGGCAAGCCCGTGTTCACAGCAATGCCTCTGGCGGAGAGCCCGAACCGGTTACCCGCCCCGACTCCCCGGAAGTAACTTGCTCCGGCAAAAACCAGGAACTGGTTCTGCTCCGTTCCGTCGCCCAGAGGATAGGTAAGCTTGAAACCGGCGTGACCGAGATTGGCGGGTATTCGTTTGGCAAGGTCACTGTCGGGAAAGCTGTAGGCAGACTTGTCAAAAGGGATGGGCTCTACACCATCCGCGTCAATTTCGTTCAGTTGCACGGTGTGAGTGTAGAAATTGCCGGGTGGCACCATCATGACCTGAAAACGGGAACGACCTTCACGCCAGAGACTCGCCTCGGGATTGAACCGAATGGCCTGATAGTTCTGGTAATCCAGATCTCTGAGAAATCCCGGCACCTCGGGTGGCGGCTCATACTTGGCGTTGGCCAGGGCCCTGGCCTTGTCGACTACCTCCTCAAACTTAAAAGCCTGAGCGGTTCCGGTATAGAGAGAGCACTGCAACAAAAGCAGCGTGAGCAATCTTGTCCCTGAGCGCATGGTTCTCCAACCCCATTAACATTCCGTAGAATAGTAATGTAACACCAGCGGTCGAAACTTACTCAAGTGACAACTTCTTAAGACTCGGGGTCAGATCCCCATGGACAGCGAGATCCGCACGTCCGGATAATCGGGCATTGTCAGGGCCATGGTGGAGGCGCGGATCATCCGGCCCACGCTGACGTTGGCGGTAAAGGCCCGGCCCTGCATCTTCACCGAGACCTGACCGGCACTGGCGTTACCGTGGCGGGCTGTCTGGACCCCGTAATCGGGAACCCAGCCCTGCAACACGGCAAAGTTCACAGTGGACAATACGCCATCCACGAATGGCACGGGCCACGCGGGGCTGGCGGTATCGATTCGCAGCCAGCCGCCCCTGAACACAGAAACGGTCTGGCCATTGAATCCGGTGAGCATGGACGGGCCGGCGACCGTCAGGTATTCCGACGACGGGAGATCTTCATCCGCAAACTGATACCGTCCGTTCACCCGCCAGTTCCACTGGAACAGCTCCTGCTCAACAGAAGCGGACACGGCGATCTTGTAGAACTCCTTTTCATCTGCCATGTCATCATGCGACGGATAATCGGTTGCGAGGAATTCGCGGCCACTCAATGCCAGAATTCGGGTGTTGGCAACCAGGCCGGCTGCCAGTTCATGACCTCCGCTTGCCTCCAGGCCAATGGACGAAACCTGGTAACGCGATTCTGATACCAGGCTGTCTTGCTCAAAGAATACGCTGTCTCGCCCCCGATGCCGGGCGATGCCATCAAAGGCCATGCCAAACCGGGAGAACAGCGGTCTGCTCGCCCCCAGACCGAGCACACGGGATTTACTGCTGGCGTTAAAGCGGCTGCCAGCATTGCTGGCAGCGTACTCGTAACGAGAGCTCCCCGCCTCAATCCGCAACTGATTCGCCCCTGCCGGGAAGCGATAACGGAATGACGCGGCACTGGAATCGGTCTCGTTCCTATAGGATCGGGCATCACGGTAGTCGAATCCAATGGCATCACTCTGACCGAGCAGTCTGTCTGCGGCCACGCCCACAGAGCCATCGATGCCATCACTGTTCAGTTCCGTCTTGCCGGAAAACTTCAGCCGGGACCTCAACCAGTGTTCGCGCTCCTCCCGGAACGCGTCCACACTGCCGGCTAAATTGCTCGAATAGGGTTGCCAGCCGTTGCGGAGCCACGAGCCGCCGTCTTCGGCGTAGAGAGGCTGACTGACTACGCACCACAACAGTGCGGTTAAAAGTGGCGATTTCAATGTAATAAGGTCCTGCCAGATAGCGCCGGCCACAGCACGAAAGGAAAGCCGCTTAATCTAACCCGAAAAATTCATAAAAAAAGGCGAACCTTGCTCAACCCATTGATATAATGGGAGTTACGACAATAACGCTTCGGAAGAAGCTAAACAAGGTTCGCCCATGTCCAATTCTATCCCAACTCAACTGCGCTTTCCTCC
>NZ_JBSXNZ010000054.1:0-91358 GCF_056857895.1 Marinobacter sp. B-21 | reverse complement strand
CCGCGGAGGTGACAATGCGTCAAAAACGCACCGTCCAGGGCAGTATATTTGATCTTTACGCAGAGCACGAGATCGGACGCGAACTGAAGGCCATGTCCGATTGGTTGGATAAGCATCCCGAGATTCTGGACTGGATTGCGCCAGAGCTGTGCCGGGCTGAAATCAAAGAGACTGGGCGTGAAGGGTTGTCAGTCGAGTCGATCGTGCGTAGCGCCATTCTTAAACAGCATCGTCAGCTCAGCTACGAGGCACTGGCCTTTCATCTGGAGGACTCCCATTCCTTTCAGGCCTTTGCACGGCTGCCTCTCGGGTTAAGGCCAAAGAAGTCGGTTTTACAGAAAGGGGTCAGTGCCATTAGCGATGCCAGCTGGGAGCGGATCCACCGTTTGATGGTCCGGGATGCCAACGTTCAGAAAATCGAGCGCGGGCGCGTGGTCCGGGTCGATAGCACGGTCACGGAGACACCGGTTCACGAACCAACAGACAGCACTTTGCTGTGGGATTCGGTCCGCACCCAGGTGCGGCTGATGGAGCAAGCGCAAGAGCTGGCTGGGCAGACGCGACTGACCTGGTGCAACCACCGGCGCGTGGCCAAAAAGCGTGCCTGTCAGATCCAGTATTCCCGGGGGAAGGAAAAAAAGGCCAATTGGTATCGGGATCTGATCAAGGTCACTCGCAAGGGTCTCACTTACCTGGATAAGGCCTGGTGCAGGTTAAGCCAACTGACCGTCGATGAGGCGGCGTTCGCCGCCTGGGAAGCGCAGGTAAAGCACTACCGGGGATTGATCGAGGGAGTGATCGACCAGGCGCAACGGCGGGTCATCAACGGTGAACAGGTTCCTGCCACCGAGAAGATCTTCAGTCTGTTCGAGGAGCACACCGATATCATTATCAAAGGCAGCCGTGATATTCAGTATGGGCACAAGCTGAACCTGACGAGCGGTCGTAGCGGCCTGATTCTTGATGCCGTTATCGAGGAAGGTAATCCAGCCGATAGCGAACGCTTTATGCCGCTGTTGGAACGGCAGATCGAGATCTATGGCCGTGCGCCCCGGCAAATAGCAGCGGACGGGGGGTATGCCAGCAAAGACAACGTGCAGCAAGCCAAAGACAAAGGCGTGAAGGATGTGGCCTTCCACAAAAAGAAGGGCCTGAAGGTCGAGCAGATGGCGAAGAGCGACTGGGTTTATCGCAAGCTGCGCAACTTCCGGGCCGGGATCGAAGCGGGCATCTCCTGCCTGAAGCGGTCCTACGGTTTGTCGCGCTGCACCTGGAAGGGGCTGGAGCACTTTAAGTCGTACGTGTGGTCGGCTGTGGTCGCCCACAACCTGGCCGTGTTCTCGCGACTGCTCGCCAGATAGCGCTTCAGCCCGAGCCACTCAAGAGCACTCACAAAAAGCCTTATCGGCACTCTGGCCGAGGCTTTCCTGTGCCTGAAAAATGCCAATTCGCGGTCAAAATGGCGACGGAAGACCACAGGTTGTGATGTGACCGGGATAAAGTGGGTCAAGAGAAACAATTTGACCGACCCGGCCGGGCGAGTAGCCTTGAAAACAGGCCGTTTATGGACGGAAACTAGCTAGATTCCGGGTTTGCCGGTTTTGACGGAAGTCATAGCAGTCTCGGTGCCTGCCGGTTTTCAGCGCAGAGGTGCTGGTAAAGTGACAGGAGACGGTGACAGAATTACGACCGTACTCAAGGTAAGGATCAACCATGCAGTGGATTCTGGGAATCGCGTTGGCAGCCGCCATGTTTGTGATTCTGAAACAGTGGGGCGCGTTGTCCGCCGAGAAGAAAAAGGCCGCTACCTGGAAAGTTGTCCTGGTGGCTGGTGGCGCCCTTCTGGTTTTTATGGTTCTGACGGGACGTATCCATGTGCTGACCGCCGCAGTGGCTGCCGTTATTCCGCTGTTGCGCAAGCTGCCTGCGTTACTGAAATACGCCCCTGCCATAAACCGGATGTTTGCGGACAAGCAGCAGGATGGGGGCACTGGGCAGACAAACCGGCAGTCGGGCCCGGGCAGCGATCTGAGTGGCCAGATGTCGGTGCGCGAAGCCTGTGACGTCCTCGGAGTGAAAGCCGGCTGTTCTGAAGAGGACATCGTGATGGCTCATCGCCGGCTGATGCAAAAGCTTCACCCGGACCGGGGCGGTAACGATTACCTGGCCGCCAAACTCAACGAAGCCAAGCAGGTTTTGCTCGGCAAACGCAAGGCCTGAGGTCAGGGCAGAAGATCGACTCTGACTTCAAAGCTTCGGTTGTCGGAGCGGCTGCTGTTAACCTGATAGGTAATTCCGCTGCGCTCCCGGGCCGAGCTGGTTGCTGTGCTGCCCAGTGACACCCACTGCCCCGGCTCGACCCGTCGGATGGTGACTACGGCTTCGGTTTCATAACCGTCCAGACTCGCCGGATCCTCCTCGAACGAAACAATGCTCAGCTCAACCGCCTGATTGGAAATTACCTGCGGGCTGACCAGGAACCCGCTTCGGGTTTCGACCTGCTCAAGGAAGGCGGCCGGATTTCGGCCACCCCGAACGGCGACCGGAATTGTCCGGATCTGGCCCGAGGTGATGTGGGCGGACTGGCCATCCTGCATAACCAGCGTTCTCTCCCGGGTGCTGCCGGTGCTGGTCACGCGCCGCTGTGCCGAAAGTTCCACCCGGCCCCCGGGCGCAGAAAGGCCGGCTCCCGACCGCTTGCCCCCGGTGTCAGTTCTGGAGCGAACGGTAATCCGGAGCTGAACCGGCGCCACGTCCAGGGTGTCAACCAGCCTGCCAATTTCATCCAGCAACTCTGGCTCGCCGCGAACCACCAGTTGTGCCCCCCGGGCGGTGACAGCCACGGAAGAACCCTGGTAAAGCTGGCGAACCTGTGCCGCCACATCCTCCGCGGACCGGTTGTTGAGCTGGTAGTCCCGGGTCTCCGCCTGGGCCATGGCGTGGCTTGAACACAGGCCGAGGAGTGCGGCCAGCAAGAGATATAGCGGGTATCGCCCAGAATGTGCGGTCATTGCTCGCTCCCAACCTTACTGCCGGAACTGAAAAATTCCGGCACACGGGTTGCCAAGTTGAAAACCGGGGGTATATATTGAAAAGCATGAAGACGACACACGCGATCTGTCAATTGAATGTTCTGCAAGCTTTCGGCGCCAGGCCGGCGGCAGTCGTGGCCGTGTTTTTCTGGTGGTTTGGTTATGGCTTTTATTTTAGCCAGAGCCGGGGCCGCCCATAGCATCTTCACCGAACGAATAACGAGGAAGGCAGCCCGGCAGAAAACCCAGGCTGCCACCGGACTCAAAAAGCCCCGACTGGTAGCCCAGCCGGGGCTTTTTGATTCTGACGCAGGGAAACGGGAACACTGACATGAACATGCCCTTGAACACAGAACTGACAGACCAGACAGCGGAGTCTTTGGCCCTGCACCGGCAGGAAGTCATTCTGCCGACGCCGGCGGAGCTGAAACGGGAGATGCCGGCGAGTGACCTGGTCGTTCGGCAGGTAAGTGAACAGAGGCGGGCTATCCGGCGGATTCTGCGGGGTGCCGATGCCAGAACCCTGATCGTGATGGGTCCCTGTTCCATCCATGATGAGGTAGCCGCCCTGGAATACGGAGAGAAGCTGAAGGCACTGGCTGATGCCGTCAGCGACCGGTTCCTGATTGTCATGCGGGCGTACCTGGAGAAACCTCGGACTACAGTTGGCTGGAAGGGGCTGCTGTACGACCCCGGGCGCACCGGATCGGGAGATCTGAATGAGGGGCTGCGGCGTTCCCGTCGATTGCTGCTGAATCTGTCTGCCATGGGGTTGCCTCTTGCGACCGAAGCGTTGAGCCCGTTCGCCATGGATTACCTGGGCGATCTGGTGAGCTGGACCGCCATTGGGGCTCGTACCACCGAGTCCCAGGTGCATCGGGAAATGGTCAGCGGTCTGCCAATGCCGACTGGCTTCAAGAACGGCACCGATGGCGGTATTGTGGTTGCAACAAACGCCATGAGGTCGGCCAGCCATCCACACCACCACCTGGGAGTGTCCGCAACCGGAGTGCCAGTAATGATCACCACCCGGGGCAATCCCGACACGCACCTGGTGCTGCGGGGTGGACGGGGCATTACCAACTACGATGCCGACAGCATTGACTGGGCAGTCCGTACGCTGGCAGAAGCCGGGCTGTCCACCGCAGTGATGGTGGATTGCAGTCATGACAATGCCTGCAAACAGGCTGAGCGCCAGCTGGATATTGCCCGGGAGGTGATGGCCCGGCGCCGGGCCGGCAACCGCCATATTCGCGGCCTGATGCTGGAGAGTTTCCTGGAACCGGGCCGCCAGGACGATGGCGAGGATCTGCGTTACGGCTGCTCGATTACCGATCCGTGCCTGGGATGGGCCCAGACGGAGGCTCTGATCCGCTCACTGTAGACAACAGCAACTGGCCGGCCAGCACAAGCAGTACGCCACCCATTAACCGGTCCAGCCAGTGGCCAAAGCGATTGAAGCTCCTGCGTACCTGCGGCAGGGTGAAGAAAACGGCTACCATGGCGAACCAGAGCCCGGTGGCCAGTGCCATATAAAGGCCATATCCGGCTTGCAGGGCGATGGGTGTGCCGGGACTGATCACAACGGAAAACAGAGAGACAAAGAACAGCGTTGCCTTGGGGTTGAGGACATTGGTCAGAAACCCCAGGCGCAGGGCGGCCAGACCCGATTGATGGGTCGTTGGCCCCTTCTCCACATGGACGCCGCCGGCCCGGGCCCGCAGACACTGAATGGCAATCCAGGTGAGATACAGCGCGCCCAGCACCTTGAGAATACTGAACAGGACGATGGATTGCTGGATCAGCAGGCCAATACCCAGCAGCGAGTAGCCGACATGCACCAGAATCCCGGCGCCAATACCGATGGCGGTCAGGAGGGCATTCCTCCGGCTCTGACAAAGTGCCTGGCGGAGCGTCACGGCAAAGTCCGGCCCCGGGCTGGCGACAGCCAGCAAGTGAACCAGCGCGACCGTCAGAAATTCCGGCCAGTAATTCTGCATGTTTGCACCCCCGGAGCGTTCGCCGTCGTTTGAAAAGTCTGACAGCATAGGCTGATTCCGCGTTTTTTTCACGGGGCGGATGAAACTTGCCACGGCTTCTATACTGAGGTCACATCCGACCGAACCTTTCCCGGTTCCCGGGCTCCGGAAATGCCCCTCAGGAGACTGTTTTTATGAACAAACGAGAAGCAGACGTTGCCATTATTGGCGTTGGAACCGCCGGTATGGTGGCGTATCAGCGTGTGCGTAAAGTCACCGGCAAGGTGGTGCTGATTGAGGCCGGGCAGTATGGCACCACGTGCGCCCGAGTCGGTTGCATGCCCGGCAGGCTTCACTTCACAAATTTCAGTGATCTGGCGTACGATTGGCCGGTCAATATTTCATTCGCTGTCAAGGAGACACGCTATGGGTAAGAACTTTATTGGTCTGGATACCGAGAAGACCGCAAAACTTGCAGACTCGCTCAACGAGCTGCTGTCCAATTACCAGATTTTTTACATGAACGTGCGCGGATACCACTGGAACATCAAGGGTGACAACTTTTTCGAGCTGCACGTGAAATTTGAAGAGCTCTATGACGATCTGCTATTGAAAATCGACGAGATTGCCGAGCGGGTGCTCACCCTTGGCCATCGTCCTGCCCATGCCTACAGTACCTATATCGAACGCTCCGAAGTGCCCGAGCGCAAGGATGTTTCCGATGGCAAGGACGCCATGGAGAACATCGTAGACAGTTTCGTCAAGCTGATCGGCAAGCAGCGTGCACTGCTCAGCCTTGCGGGCGAAGCAGAAGATGAGGGCACGGTGGCGCTGATGAGCGATTACATTTCCCAGCAGGAGAAAACGGTCTGGATGTACCGTAGCTATCTCGGCCACTGAACCGGGGTGTAAGTGAATCAGTGGCGGCCCTACCCAGGGCCGCCATCTTTTTTTATCTTTTCGTCAGACCCTTGTTCTGCATCCGGTCAGTGGGTGGAGATGGAGCGGGTTGGCGGGATCAGACTGCAATTTGAAGCGGCGGCACTGCCTGATGCAGGAACCACTTCTCCGTCACCACCTTCCGGGTAAACCAGTGTGACCGCATCAGGGTGCTGGCCAGGGGCATCTTGACCCAGTCCGGCACCTGCCAGCCTTGTTCCGTGTCGGCGGCACGGTTGCCAAAGCGTTCTGCAATGGCATCGCCGTACACCTGCAGCGAGGAGGCGGAAGAGTCAGGGGCATGGCGAATCACATCCGCTGCCATCAGGGCTGATTCGATCGCTGGCCGGATGCCTTCACCGCTCTGGGTATAGGCAAGACCGGCCGAGTCACCGATCAGCAGCATGCCATCATCCACCAATGGCCGTTCCGCGTGAGCGTACAGCAGATAGGCGTGGCCCTTGAAGTGCCCGGGAAGATCCGCCGGGATACGTCCGGCTGACTTCATCTCCTCCACGAATGCCTGCAGGTGGCCGGTCAGTTTGTGGTTGTCTTCCCGGCCCAGGCCGATATTCAGGTAATTGCCTTTGCGGAAGACCCAGGCGTAGCCCTTGAGGTCCCGGCAGAACCAGAGTTCCGGTGTGTCGCCCCGGGCCTGGCAGACTGATGCCTGCTCCGGTGTCATCTCGAATTCAACTTCCTTGGCTGCAACCACGGTCTCATGGCTGCCGGGCCCCTCGCCAAGCAGCCGCGCCACCGGGCAGAAGTGGCCGCCCGCACCCACCACCAGGGGCGCTTCCCAGGTCTCGTTAATGACCCAGTTCCCCCCCCTTCGGACAATCGATTTGACGGGCGTGGCAAGCTGCTTCGGGCAGGTAACACGGCTGAGCAGGTACTCGTCAAACTCGAACCGGCGGATGCCATAACTGACCACGTCGCCGTGATCGTTTTCCACGGCGGCTTGCCCCATCATGCCAATGCGGAAACGCCGGATTGGCTGCAGGGTTCGGCCGGTCCCATAGTCTTGCAGGTCGATATTCAGGGTTTCCATCACTGCGGGCGTTACCCAGCCCGCGCAGGTTTTGTCTCTGGGAAAACCCTGTTTGTCGATGATCAGTATTCGTTTGCCGCTGTTCCCCAGGGCGCTGGCCAGGGTGGAGCCGGCGGGGCCGGCACCGACGATGATCAGGTCATAGTAGTCCATCAGGCCTCCTCGGGTGCCGCGGGAAAGTTGTAGAGATCCTGCCGGCTTTGTGGCAGCCGGTTATTGTCACCGTGGCTGAAGACAACCTGGAACAGCTGCAGGGAACCGGCCCGGAAGGCGGCCATGGAGCCGGCCAGGTACATGCGCCAGGCCCGGGTGAAGTGCCCGTCGTACATGGCCGTTACCTTATCCTCGTTTTCTGTGAAGCGCTCCATCCAGTGGCTGAGGGTCTGGGCATAGTGCAGGCGCAGGTTTTCCACGTCCAGCACCGAGAAATCGCTGTGCTCACAGATCTGCATGAATTCGCCGATGCTCGGAGGATAGGCGCCGGGGAAAATGCGCTTTTCGATCCAGGCATTCATGAGCATCGGGCGGTTACGTCCGATGCTGTGGAGCAGGGCAATGCCGTCGGGTTTGAGGCTTCGTTTAATCAACTCGGACAGGGCTGCGTAATTTTCCTTGCCCACATGCTCGAGCATGCCGATGGACACAAAGGCATCGTACTGGCCGCTGATGTTGCGGTAGTCGTCCTCGACGTACTCGACCAGATGATCCAGCCCCTGTTTGTGGGCCTCTTCCCGGGCGTAGTCCAGCTGTTCCCGGGAAATGTTGTAGGAGTGGACTTTTACCCCGTAATTACGGGCCATGTAGCGGGCCAGCCCGCCCCAGCCGCAGCCGGCCTCGACAACGGTCATACCGGGTTTGAGCCGGAGTTTTCGGCAGACGTGCTCCAGCTTGGCCAACTGGGCCTGTTCCAGGCTCAGGTCCGGGGTTTCGTAATAGGCGCAGGTGTACTGCATTTCGGCGTTGTCCAGCCAGAGCCGGTAGAACTCGTTACCGAGATCGTAGTGGTGATGGATGTTCTCCTTGGCTTCGGAGATGCTGGTGGATCGCGGGGTGTGATTGCGCCACAGGGCCTCCAGCCATTTCGGCCATTTCTGGCGGGCCTCATAAACGGCCCGGTAAAGGGTCTCCATCAGGTCTGGCAAATCGCCTTCCACTTCCAGCCGTCCGGCGCTGTACAGATCGCCAAAGGCCAGATTGGGGTTGGTGACCAGAGCATACAGGGCTTTGGGGTCGGTCAGGTGCAGGGTAAATTCTGCCTGCTGTCCCTCAGGTTCGATAACATCCCCGTTCCAGAGCCGGAACCGGACCGGCGGGGCGCCAGCCATCCGCACAAGCTTGGCGATCAGCCAGCGCTCGTAGGTATGGGGCGACCGGTCTGCCTGGGTGTGATCCAGTGGCAGGGTAAGAACGTGGCTTTTCTGTTCCTGCCCGGTGTCACGGGTTTTCTGGGTCGTACTCTGATTCATGGACTCCGCTCTCCCTTGATAACCTCAACATCAATGTCTTTCGGCGACGTTCGCGCGCCGGGGCTTCCCGAATATAAGCCTGAGAATTGCCGATTGTCTACTCAGTATAGAAAACTGTCGGGTTTTGTCAGGCGGGAATAATACCGGGGAAAACTATCGGGTAAATCGGGAAGGGCAGGTGGGAGCGAGGGAGTCGCGTCAGGTAAAAAAATACCGGGCCCGGGGGCCCGGCATTCGTGCAAGGTCAGTAGGAGGGGCTCATGCCAAACCATTCGGGGAATACCACGATCAGCGCCAGCACCAGTATCTGGATCAGGATAAAGGGCACGATACCCCGGTAGATATCGATGGTCCGGACTTCCGGTGGAGCCACGCCTTTCAGGTAGAACAGAGAGAACCCGAACGGCGGGGTCAGGAAGCTCGTCTGAAGGTTCATGGCGATCAGGATCGCAAACCACAGCATGTTGATGCCCATGGCTTCGGCCACCGGCGCCAGGATCGGCACGATGATGAAGGAGATCTCCACGAAGTCAATGAAGAAACCCAGCACCAGGATGACCAGCATGGCCAGGATGATGAAGCCCCACTTCTCACCGGGCAGTTGCAGCAGCCACTCTTCCAGAAGATAGTCGCCGCCGGTGTAGCTGAACACCATGGAGAAGGCGGTGGCACCGATCAGGATTGCGAACACCATGGCGGTGACCTTCACAGTGTCCTTGGAGGCGTCCCAGACCATCCTGAAGGAAAACTGCCGGTAGATAATCGCCAGAACCACGGCACCAACACCGCCCAGCGCCGAGGATTCCGTGGGTGTGGCAATACCGGTGAAAATCGAACCCAGTACCACTACGATCAGTGCCAGCGGCGGGATGATGGCCAGCAGCGCGTTGAGGATTTCCTTCTTGCGGGAAACACCGCTTTCCTCGGGCATGGCCGGCGCGGTTTCAGGCCGAAGCCGGGTCACGATCAGGATATAGACGATGTACAGCCCGATCAGAACCACGCCGGGCCAGACGGCTGCCTTGAACAGGTCGCCCACCGGAAGCCCCAGCACGTCGCCGAGAATGATCAGTATGATCGAGGGTGGCACGATTTGCCCCAGGGTGCCGGAGGCGCAGATGGTGCCGGTGGCCAGTCGCTTGTCGTACTTGTGTGCCAGCATGACCGGCAGGGAAATCAGCCCCATGGCAACCACGCTGGCACCGACGACGCCGGTGGAAGCGGCCAGCAGGGCGCCAACCAGAATAGTGGAAATGGCCAGGCCGCCTGGCAGGCCACCGAACAGTCGTCCCATTGAGGTCAGCAGTTGCTCCGCCAGCCGGGTGCGCTGCAGCACAACTCCCATGAAGATAAACAGGGGAACCGCCATCAGAACGGTATTCTGCATCACACTCATGATCCGGTAGGGCATAAAGGCAAACAGATCCATGCCCTCGGCAAATATTCCGAAGAACAGGGCTACGCCGCCGAAGGTAAAGGCTACCGGAAAGCCCAGCATCAGCATCAGCAGGGCGGCGCCGAACATAATCATACCAATCATGCCAGGCCTCCTGCGCTGTGCTCACCTTCGTACTCTTTGTCGCCTGCCATGACACGCAGGGCATAGGTGGCCATGTTCAGCCCTGCAATGCCGATAAAAACCGCGCTGACGGGAATCACAGACTTGATGATCCAACGATAGGGCAAGCCGCCCGGGTCACCGCTGCCTTCGCCCATGTTGTAGGAATCGATCGCAAAGTCGTAGCCATAGATGCCAATCAGGTAGGCAAAGGGAATAACAAAAATGATCGCACCTACCAGGTTTATCCAGGCCTTGGCCTTGTTGCTCCAGCGGGTGTAAAAGACGTCGACGCGAACGTGACCATCCGTGCGTAGTGCGTAGGGAATACCTAGCAGGAACACCACCGAATAGAGGTGCCACTCCATTTCCTGCATGCCGATTGAAACGTCGTTAAAGGCGTAACGGGCCACCACGTCGTAAAAGACGTTGGCTGCCATCAGTATCATCGCGACACAGGCGACCCAGCCACAGAACACGGACAAGCGGGCAAGCCCCTCATCCAGTTTGATAATCCACCGCATTGATAATCCTCCGCCAGGCGGACTGGCGATTTTCCGGTTGCTATAAACGACAAAACCGGGATCACTTCGAGAGCGATCCCGGCTCCGTTAAAGCCTCTATCTTACTCGACTTCGGCCATGGTGTTGAGGTATGCGCGCTCGGAAATATCTGTGTAAGCACGGCTCTGTTTCTGGTAGCTGGCCTGGGACTCAATGATCCTGGCTGCCATGTCGCTTTCAGCTGCTGCTTCTTTCAGCAGCTTGGTGTTGGCCGCATACATGGCCTGGAAGATGTCGTTCGGGAACCGCTTGATCTGCACGTTCGGGTACTCCTCGCGAATGTTGGCCCAGGCCTCGGCATTGGCGTGCTGAGACTGCACCAGCATGTCATAGGAGGCCGTGCGCATGGCGACACGCATGATTTCCCGCAGGTCCGCCGGCAGCTTTTCCCAGACCCGCTTGTTGACCAGGAACTGAAGCTCGGTGGCCGGCTCGTGCCAGCCGGTGTAGTAGTAGTCGGCAATCTGCTGGAAGCCAAGGCGCAGATCCAGGGCCGGACCGACCCACTCGACCGCATCGATCGTGTTGCGTTCAAGAGCGGTATAGAGCTCGCCCGGCGCGATGTTGGTCGGGTTGACGCCTACTTCGGCAAACACTTCGCCGGCGAAGCCGGGGATGCGCATTTTCAGGCCCTGCAGATCTTCCAGGGATTTGATCTCCTTGCGGAACCAGCCGCCCATCTGCACGCCGGTGTTACCGCCCGGGAACGACAGCATGTTGTGGGGCTCATACACTTCCTGCATCAGCTCCATGCCGCCGCCGTGGTAGAACCAGGCGTACTGTTCCATGGCATTCATGCCAAATGGCATGCTGGTGAAGAACAGCGTCTCGGGAACCTTGCCCTTCCAGTAGTAGGAGGCGGAGTGGCCCATGTCGTACTGGCCGGCCTTGACCATGTCAAACACGCCCAGCGGGGCTTTGTGTTTATTGGCGGAATCGATACGGACCTTCAGGCGTCCGTCGGACATCTTCTCGACCGTTTCGGCGAATCGTTTGGTGGTATCACCGAAAATCGGGAAGTTCGGCCCCCAGGTTTCTGCGAGGCGGAGGGTGAAAGTCTCTTGGGCGAGCGCCTGCGTGGCGGCAAAGGTCGTTACCACAGCCAGCACAGCCGCGGAAAGAACAGAACGGATCTTCATTGCTCTTCTATCCTCTTATCGTTTTTGTGGGTCGAGCGTCTCACCCTTTTGGGGCAAAACCACTCTTAATACTAGTTCACGTTAGCAATTATCGTTAACAAACGAAATCAAAAACCGCCGGTCGTACGACCTTGGTCGTAACGCGGATCAGATATCTTCCATCCGGCTAATCTGGCTGGCGAGGCGCATGGCTTCGTGCTCCTCCAGGGCCAGCAGATCCTCCAGAAGTGCCTTGGCCTCTGGGATTTCGGCCTTTCCGATCAAAGACTCATAGAGGTCCATTACCTGGTCGTGGAACTGAAAGACCTCCCTGGCGATGTCTTTGAATGCCATGCCGGCATAATGGGTATCCGAAGCCTGGCTGGCCTTGATCGGTTTATGGTTCAGGTAATCATAGAGGCGGGTTTTCATCGCCTTCGGATCGGCCTGCTTTTCGAACTCGCTCACGGCTCTTTCCAGCAGACTTTCATGGCTGGACAGATAATCCAGGAGGGCGCTGGCTCGCTCGTCCTTGTTCAGGCTGGCTGAATCGTGCAGGCATCTGGCCAGGTACGCGTGTAGCTGGCGGGTCCAGTCGATCAGATCCTCGAAGGTTTTTATTTCCATCGCATTGCTCCTGATTGGAATGATCATGTTTTTTATAGTTGGCAATAATGGTCAGTCTAGTCAAAATTGTGGTCTGAGGGGTACATGATTTGAGAACCCGGGAACCAGCTGGAATGGGGTGTATAGCCATGACAACGACATTGGGAGTCATCGAGGGATTCTACGGCCCCGTGTGGACCTGGCAGGAGCGCCGACAGCTGGTCCAGACCCTGGCGCCCCACGGATATGGTTTTTATCTGTACGCCCCGAAAGCCGACGCCTTCCTTCGCCGCAAATGGCAGCAGGCGCATCCGCCCGCCATGGCCTCGGAGCTGGCGGAGTTTGCCCGGTTTTGCCGGCGCGAAGGTGTGCGTTTCGGGGTAGGCCTGAGCCCGCTCGAAATCTTCAACCGGTTTGATGACGATGCCCGCGTGGCCCTGGCGGAAAAGCTTTCGTTGCTGGAGAGCATGGGTATCGATGAGCTGGCCATCCTGTTTGATGACATGCGGGCGGATACGCCGGATCTTGCCGGTACCCAGGTGGAGATCGTGCACTGGATTCGCGAGCGCACAACCATCAAGCGTTTGAGCGTCTGCCCCAGTTATTATTCCGACGATCCAGTTCTGGACCGGGTGTTCGGCGAACGCCCGGCGGATTACCTGGAAACCCTGGGTCGCAGGCTGGACCATTCAATCAATATATTCTGGACCGGCGAGGAGGTCTGTTCCCGGGAAATTTCCCCCGGGCACCTGAAACGGGTCGGGGATCTGCTCGGGCGCAAGCCGGTACTCTGGGACAATTACCCGGTCAATGACGGCGACCGGATGTCACAACATTTGCACCTGCGCGCCTTTACCGGAAGACCGGCAGCCAACGCTGCCCACCTGGCCGGCCATGGCATCAATCCGGCCCTGCAACCAACCCTGACCGCCATCCCGGCGATCACGCTCGCGGAGTCCTACCGTCTGGGGCCTTCTTACCAGTATGGTCAGGCGTTTCGCCATGTGGCACGGGAAGTGCTCGGGAGGGAGCTGGCGGCACAGATCCACGCCGATTTACTGGTGCTGCAGGATGCCGGCCTGGGCCGGATCAGTGATGAAAAGCGGCAGAGCCTCCAGCATACCTACGACGCCTTTGATCACCCCGCCGCCACTGAGATCCTGCGCTGGCTGGCCGGGGAGTACCAGGTGACGGACGAAATGGTGGCGACCCAGTAAGCCTGCCCGCTATCCTGAACGCCGGTCGTTCGTCAGTCGCAGGTTTTTCTGGCGGAGCGCTGGAAACGGGCCGTCATGGCTTCGCGTTCGCGCTCCGGGTCCTTGAATTCGTCGGGCAGTGGCTGGATAAAGTAGAGGAAGTCACCTTTTGATCGATTCTGTTCCAGGGGAGGCTTACTGTTCGTTGCCGGCCAGAACACCGGGCTGATAACGGCAACAGAAAGCGCCGGCGCCCGCTGTTTCAGCAATGCTACGATTCCCAGCCCGCCTTCACTGTGGAAAGTGCCGGTCAGGTGCAGCACCTGATATCCCGGAAATGCGGCCCTGGCCTCGAGAATGCGTGCCGCCATGGTGTTATCCCGGAGCAACTGGGCTTTGTAGGTGTTCTCCATGCGTTCGTTCATGGTGCTGTCGCTACGGTGGCTTGCGCCAATGGCATCAGCGAACTTCTCACGGTAAGCGGGGGTGTCCGTGAATGGATCAGGGGGCAGTGCTTGCCGGATACTCCTGGAAACCTGATCGAGATAGGAAGGCCCCTTGCGGCCGACACAGCGAACAACATCCGCCGGCGCATTCGCAGCAATGACCGGCAGATTCTGCTGGCGCGCAAATGCCACCACGGGGCGGTAGGAGGCCCGGTAATTGTCCCAGGCGCCGGCATCCTCAATCATTTCTGTTTCCCCGGTTTTACCCTGCAGGTACCGGTCCAGTTCAGGCTGATGGTCCAGGTTGAACTGCTCCATAGACAGGATCTGCCTGGGCTCTTGTCGAAAGAGTGCCATCTGAAGCCGGGATTGCAGCAAATGCGAGCCATGGTGCCCGTGATATTCGCCTACGATCACGACATCCGTTTCAGCGAGGCGCCGGGCCAGTTGCTCCGGAGTGAGGGCGGCGCCGCTTTCCGGCTCAACGACCCGGGCGTCGTACTGGGTTTGCGGTATGGTCAGACCTTTCGGGCTGCTGGAGGAGGGCATGGCGGTGCATCCGTTCAGAACAAACAGGACGGAGAGTAACAGGGCCGGCGCGAGAGGTTTCATGACAATCAATAGGCTCCGGCTTTCATCAGGATCTGTTTTTGCGATCTTCGCGCCAGTCTGGCCCCAGCCTTTCCTCCACGTATTCCCGGATAAACTGGCGGACTTTTTGGGAGGGCGTTACATCCTCCTGCTTGCAGAGTTCTTCAAAGGCGGCCTTTTTTTCCGGGTCGATCAATAATGTCAGACGGGCAGTGCGGTTTTCCATGGGGTACTCATTTCTCTGTGAAATGCTCGTTATATGTTAATCAGATTAACATTGAATGTGGATGTGGTGAGCATATAATCTAACCCGACGTGTTGCAATAAACGAGACTTTCATGCCCCACCGCGCGCACCTGTTTTCCCTCCGGCTGGCCCATGCCCTTCGCGAATCCTGTCTGGATGAACGCTACAGCGGCCGCCGGTTCCTGCGTGATCTTTTGGCCGGTGTCACGGTGGGGATCATTGCCATCCCACTGGCCATGGCTCTGGCAATCGCCAGTGGTGTTGCGCCCCAGTACGGGCTTTACACCGCCATCATTGCCGGTTTTGTGATTGCCCTGACCGGAGGCAGTCGTTTCAGTATATCCGGCCCCACCGCTGCCTTTGTGGTCATTTTATACCCGATTGCCCAGACCTACGGGCTGGGAGGCTTGCTGCTGGCAACCCTGATGTCGGGGGTGTTGCTGATGATTATGGCTTTGATGCGACTGGGCCGGTTTATTGAGTACATTCCCGAATCGGTAACCCTGGGGTTTACTGGTGGCATTGCGGTGGTGATCGCCACCCTTCAGGTCCGGGACTTTTTTGGCCTGCCGGTTGGCGATATGCCTGAGCACTACTGGGACAAGCTGGCGGTGCTGGCCAGCGCACTGCCGGAACTGGATGGGATGAGTACTCTGGTGGCCGGCGTAACCCTTGCGGTGATGCTGCTCTGGCCGAGACTGAAAACCCCCGTGCCGCCGCACCTCCCGGCTGTCATTGTCGGTAGCTTGCTTGCCCTGTGGTTCAATGCCAGCGGCGCATCCATCGAAACCATCGGCTCAAGGTTCAGCTATCTGATGCCCGATGGCAGTATGGGGGCGGGTATTCCGCCGTTTTTGCCCGAGTTCGCCTGGCCGTGGCGGCAGATGGGCGCTTCCGGCGAACCGATCGGACTGTCCTGGACCCTGGTCCGGGAACTGCTGCCGGCGGCCTTCGCCATCGCCATGCTCGGTGCCATCGAGTCCCTGCTGTGCGCGGTGGTACTCGATGGCATGACCGGTAAGCGCCACAGTGCCAACAGTGAGTTGATGGGGCAGGGTCTGGGGAACATTATTGTCCCGTTTTTCGGCGGCATTACCGCCACGGCTGCCATTGCACGCTCCGCGGCCAACTACCGGGCCGGTGCCGAGTCCCCGGTATCGGCAATGATTCACTCTCTGGTGGTTCTGCTGGCGCTGGTCTCGCTGGCTGGCCTGTTGGCTTTTCTGCCCATGCCGGCCATGGCAGCGCTGCTGGTGATGGTGGCCTGGAATATGAGCGAGGCGCCCAAATCCGTGCATCTTCTGAAAACAGCGCCACGTAGCGATATCCTTGTTTTCCTCACCTGCTTTTGGCTTACGGTGTTGCTGGATATGGTGATCGCGATCACCACCGGGGTTTTGCTGGCGGCGGTTCTCTTCATGCGTGAAATGGCCCAGATGACCAAGGTGACGGACATCACGCTGAACAGACGGGTTGCTGACTCTGGCCTGCCTGACGGCTGGCAGGTGTTCAAAATCAACGGGCCACTGTTCTTTGCGGCCGCCGACCGGATTTTCGGGGAGCTGGCAGAACTGTCCCGGGAGGCCCGCGGGTTTATCCTGTATATGGACGGCGTCACTATTCTTGATGCCGGGGGCCTGTCTGCCCTGAACAAGCTGATTGACACCTGCGAGCAGGACGGCACGCAGATTGTCATTGCCGATCTCCAGTTCCAGCCGCTGAGGACCCTGGCTCGCGCTGGTGTGACGCCGGTGTCCGGCGTCAGCCGCTATACTTCCTCCCTGGAAGAAGCCTTGCGTCTGATCAGTAACCCCGCTTCTGAATCTGATCAGCCCTCCGGATAAAACGTTGATTCTTAAAGTCCCCGGATAGTTTACCCTTAGGCATTGAAAACGCTCTGGACAAGAGGAATGCCATGCTGCCTTTCCGGCTGATCGACCGCCTGAAATTTATTGTGGAACGCCAACTGGTCAAGGGGGCGGGGTTTCAGCTCCTGGTCGTTGGTGTGTTTATCGGCCTGATCTCTCTGGTCGGCGGCCTGCTGGTGGTGTCTCAGGGCGGGGAATTGGAGGACCCGGGCTCGGCCATCTGGTGGGCGTTCCTGCGACTGACCGATCCCGGTTATCTGGGTGACGATGTGGGTACCTGGCAGCGGTTTGTCTCAACCCTGCTGACCATCAGTGGCTATGTCGTGTTCATGGGTACGCTGGTGGCGATCCTGACTCGGTGGTTGATTGCCAAAATGGCAGAGCTCGAGCGTGGGCTTACCCCGGTAACCCTGAAAAATCATGTGGTGGTACTGGGGTGGACCAGCCAGACCCTGCCGCTGCTGTCGGAATTGCTGGGCTCCAGCGGCCGAGTACGCCGGTTCCTGGAAAAGCACGCTACCCAGAGGCTGAATCTGGTTGTGCTGTCAGAAGAAGCATCGGCACAGCAGGTTCACGAATTGCGAAACGAGCCCGGCATTGGCCGACGAGCCCGGCAGATCATTCTGCGCTCCGGGTCGGCTATCCAGCCGGATGCACTTCATCGGGTGGCTTGTCTGGACGCCGCGGCGGTGATTGTGCCCAGCGCGACCCACGAGGCGGGCAGTCTGGTGACATCGGACGTGGAAACAGTCAAGGCGCTGCTCTCCATCGCCGCGCAGGCAAGGTATCTGCAGGCTTCGTTGCCGTTCGTGGTGGCAGAGATCCAGGATGTACGGAAGCTGCCGGTGATTGAGCGGGCCTATCCAGGGGCGGTGGAAGTGGTTGCCGGCGATGCCACCATTAGCCGGTTGATGGTTCAGAATATCCTTCACCCGGGGCTGTCGGAAATCTTTAACGAGTTGCTTACCGCCGGTGACGGTAATGAAATCTATATCCGGGGTGGCGAGTCGGTGGCTGGGCTGACGCTTGGAGAGCTGGCTTCGGCACGGCCTGAAGTTATTGTGCTGGGATTGCTGAGGCGCGGGGTGGTTGGCTGGGAGGTGTGCTTGCTGGCGCCGTCCGACACGCGGATCGACACGGAAGACCGGGTGGTGATGATGGCCCGGGATTACGTCGAGACCGAACCCGATCCGAAAAAGCCGGCAATGCCGGCAATTGCCAGGGGCGAGGCGGCCCGCGTGGCACGCCCGCCGGATCAGAACAACCACCGTGTGCTGGTCCTTGGCTGGAATCGGCGGGTTCCGAGCCTGGTGGCTGAGTTTGAAAGTTACGGCCATCGCAGCTTCGAGCTGGACCTTGTTTCCGTGGTGCCAAAAGGCGAGCGGGAACAGGCCATTGCCCGGTATGTTGAAGGCCACGGCCGGGTGGCCTGTGGCCATATCGAGGCGGACTACATGGTGGAGGGGGAGCTCCGCCGGGTTCAGCCGGCGGGCTACGACACAATAATCCTGCTCAGTAGCGACCGGCTGGCATCGGGGGAAGAAGCGGATGCCCGGGCCATGGTGGGGTATCTCCAGCTTGAGGACATCCTGGCCGAGTCCCCAAGGCGGCCCCAGTTGATTATGGAACTGAGCGATCCGGACAACCGGCACCTGTTGTACGGGCACCAGAGTGAAATGCTGATCAGCCCGATGATTCTGAGTCACGTCCTGGCCCAGGTCGCCTTGAGGCGGGAACTCCGGGTGGTTCTGGATGAGCTGTTCACCGTCGGCGGGGCCGAAATCCAGTTCCGGGATCCCGCGGATTACCCGTTGCCAGCCAGCGCCACGTTCCAGGTTCTGGAGAAGACGGTGGCGGCGGAAGGTGAGCTGGCTCTGGGTATCTTCCGGCACAAGCAGAATGAGCGTGGACGCCACCTCCAACTGAATCCGCCCCGCAAGGACTATCTTGAGCTACAGCCTGGTGACCGGCTGGTGGTGCTGTGCCTGACCTGAACGGTTTTCAGTCGATGCTTTCGAGCAGGGCGGCCATAATGTCATCCATCACCACAAAGCCTTTCAGGTCATTGTCCGCCAGCACCAGAAGGCGCTTCACTCGATACATACTCATCAGACTTGCCGCATGCCGGACATTCAGGCTCTCACCGACACTGATGACAGGTTTGGCGCAGGCGTCGTAAACATTCAGAAGGTCAATGTCGCCGTCTTCCGCAATCACGGTTTTCAGCACGTTGGTATAGGTGATCAATCCCCAGGCATCGTGTTCGCTCTGTTTCTCCACCACCAGTGATTTCACCGAGTGCCTCTTCATCAGAGAGAGCGCCTCACGGATGGTGGCAAACGGAGTAATGGTGATAATGTCCCGGACCATCACATCTTTAACCAGTTTCATCGTTGTTCTCCGGATACAGTGAACATTTCAGGTGTTGTTCGAATTTCTCGACCTGTGACAAATCGATCCCACCCAGGTGTTCCACGGGGAGGGTGAACACAAGTCCCTGTGAATCGGTGTGGTCTGGCATGAGAATTTTCTGGATAGATTTCAGAATATCAAGTGAAAGGCCCTTCTCCAGTACCATCAGCAAAACGCTCTGGCTGCCGTCGTAGGTCAGCCCGAAGAACGTCTTCCTGGCGGTGTTACTGATGCCCCGGCCCGACAGCACCGTTATGCCCCCGGCGCCCAGGTCTCTTGCCGCATCAACACAGTTCTGCTCCTGATCCTCGGGAACAATGGCAACCAGTACGGAAAATTTCATGGCTCTGTTTTCCTTTGCTTTGCAAGCATTTCAACAATAATGGCATAGCTCATCACCGTAACAATCGGAAAGATCGACGCGAAGGCAATCAGGCCAAAACCGTCGATCAGTACGTTACGGCCCTCTATGCTGCTCGCCAGGCCGATGCCCAGTGCGGTCACCAGGGGCACGGTGACCTCGGAGGTGGTGACGCCACCGAGATCATAGGCCAGGGGAATGATGTACCTCGGTGCCAGCGCGGTCAGGAAGATGACCAGAATATAGCCGCCGATGATGTAATGGTGAATCGAATCGCCACTGATAATCCGGTGTACTCCGAGGGTTATGCCCACGGCCACCCCGACCGCCACGATGATCCTGATGGCGTTGCCATTGATGGTTCCGGCCGCCGCCTGTTCCGCCTGGTGTCCGATAGCGATCAGCGCAGGTTCGGCCATGGTGGTGGCAAAACCGATCATGAACGCAAAGAGGTAGACGAAGGCGAAACCCTCCATGCTCATCAACTGCTCGGCCATGCTGGTGCCGATGGGAAACAGGCCAAGCTTCAGGCCGACAACGAAGGCATAGAGCCCCAGGACAACCAGTGTAAATCCGGACAGAATCCTGCGGGGATTGGTCAGCCCCCGGCGCAAGACCAGGTACTGGAAGAACAGGATGGTGATAATGATCGGAAGCACATCCCGAACCATTTCAGCCAGGTCCAGCAACATCGCGAGCAGAACCGGAGCGTCCTCCACATTTGTATTGGCAACCAGAGCCGGCAAAACGGACGGATCCGCGGTTTCCCCGGAATACACAACAATCCCGTACAACTGAACGGTGATCATGGGCACCATGGCAGCAAGCGCAACCAGTCCGAACCCGTCCATTAGCGGATTGCGCCCGCGGATGGAGGCGGCAAGACCAATGCCCAGGGCCGCAATCAGGGGAACGGTGACGATATTGGTGGTCACGCCGCCGGAATCGTAAGCGAGGCCGACAATCTCCGGAGGCGCAAACCAGGTGATTATCACAACCACGATATAACCAATGATCATGAACCAGTGCAGCGGATAACCAAAGATGGTTCTGAACACACCGACGGCAACCACCAGCCCGACGGAGACGGCGACCAGGATTCTCAGGGTCAGGGCCCTGACCTTGCCTTCGCTGATTTCCTCGGCCTGCTGGGCTACGGCAATCAGCGCGGGTTCTGCGACCACCGCCGAAAAGCCCATCGCGAAACCGAACGACAGCAGAACAGGAACCGAGCCCTTGCGGGCAAACTGGTTGGACAGACTCTTTCCGACCGGGAAAATGCTTAATTCAAGGCCCTGGAGGAACAGGGCAACCCCCACGGCCACGATCAGCAACCCCAACGCCATCGCGAATGTGTTTTCCGGAACCTGCTGGAGAATCACGAGCTGGAAAAAGAGAACGACGGCCAGGATCGGAAAGAGATTCTTCAGAGCATGCAGAAGGGAATGACTGAAAGCTCGCAGATAGAACACGGTTTGCGCCTGACGGGTTTCCGGTGGGAAGTGCTCATTGGCAACAGTAACAATAGTGACGGTTGTGGTGTTGATTCAACTCAAGGCCTGGTCTTTTTATTCATTCACCAAAAAAATGCCGAAAATAGATCATATAAATTTCAATTATAAATTTGAAACCACTAAAGTAACCCTCAACGTCAGCGCTTCGCTCAAAAAGTGAGCAGGTTGTTGGCTTCGGAAGTTGCTGTACGCTTCTCCGCATCGACTTAGAAAACCAACGTAGAAAGGATTGAGACCATGCCCTACGCACAAGACGTTGACCAGATCGCTTCCCTTTTGAAGCAGCACCCGACCTGGAACGCTATCAACCCGAAGCACGCCGCTCGCATGCGCGCACAGAACAAGTTCAAGACCGGTCTGGATATCGCGAAGTACACCGCCAAGATCATGCGCGAAGACATGGCGAACTACGACAATGACACTTCCCAGTACACCCAGTCCCTGGGCTGCTGGCACGGCTTTATCGGCCAGCAGAAGATGCTGTCCATCAAGAAGCACTTCGGTACCACCAAGCGTCGTTACCTGTACCTCTCGGGCTGGATGGTTGCTGCTCTGCGTTCCGAGTTCGGCCCGCTGCCGGATCAGTCCATGCATGAGAAGACCGCCGTATCCGGCCTGATTGAAGAGCTGTACACCTTCCTGCGCCAAGCCGATGCCTGGGAACTGAACCACCTGTTCCGTGCCCTGGAAGAAGCCGAGAACGCCGGCGACAACGCCAAGGCTGACGAGCTGATCAGGCAGATCGATAACCACGAAACTCATGTTGTGCCGATCATTGCCGACATCGACGCCGGTTTCGGTAACGCCGAAGCGACCTACCTGCTGGCCAAGCAGATGATCGAAGCGGGTGCCTGCTGCATCCAGATCGAGAACCAGGTGTCTGATGAGAAGCAGTGTGGTCACCAGGACGGCAAGGTTACCGTTCCGCACGCCGACTTCCTCTCCAAGATCAACGCCGTGCGTCTGGCGTTCCTCGAGCTCGGTGTTGATGACGGTGTTATCGTTGCCCGTACTGACTCCCTGGGCGCGGGCCTGACCCAGAAAATCGCCGTGACCAACGAGCCGGGCGATCTGGGTGACCAGTACAACAGCTTCATCGACGGTGAGGTTATCGAGAAGGCCGAAGACATCAACAACGGCGACGTTGTGATCAAGCAGAACGGCCAGCTGGTTCGTCCGAAGCGTCTGGCCTCTGGCCTGTTCCAGTTCAAGCCGGGCACCGGCGAAGACCGTGTTGTGCTGGATTGCATCACCAGCCTGCAGAACGGTGCCGACCTGCTGTGGATCGAAACCGAGAAGCCGCACGTTGGCCAGATCGCGGCCATGGTTAACCGCATCAAGGAAGTGGTGCCCGACGCCAAGCTGGTGTACAACAACAGCCCGTCCTTCAACTGGACCCTGAACTTCCGTCAGCAGGTATTCGACGCATGGAAGGAAGAAGGCAAGGATGTATCGGCCTACGAGCGCGCCAAGCTGATGAACGAAGAGTATGACAACACCGAGCTGGGTCAGCTGGCTGACGAATGGTGCCGTAACTTCCAGCGTGACGGATCACGTGAAGCGGGTATCTTCCACCACCTGATCACGCTGCCGACATACCACACCGCGGCCCTGTCTACCGACAACCTGGCCAAGGGCTATTTCGGTGACGAAGGCATGCTGGCCTACGTTGCCGGTGTACAGCGCAAGGAAATCCGTCAGGGCATCGCCACCGTCAAGCACCAGGATATGGCGGGTTCCAACATCGGTGACGACCACAAGGAATTCTTCGCCGGTGAAGCGGCCCTGAAAGCCGGTGGTAAAGACAACACCATGAACCAGTTCGGTTAATCGAAGGCTCAGGTGTTGCTGAAGCGGGCTTGAATGCTCGCTTCAAGCCCGAAACCCCGCCCGTTGCGGGGTTTTGTTTTTTTGACACTGTCGTTTAGGTGTATGTGTCTGAAACCACGGCATAAACCTCGGTTTCGATGTTTTCCACGCGCCCTGCCTGTTTCATCCCTGAAACAGTTCTCCATCCCCGCGAAAGCTTCCCGTTCACGCAATAAAAATAAAAAGCCTTTAGAAATATTGGCTTAGGTATTTTTTTTTAATTCTGGCACGAGAATCGCTCCATTTCTCTGGCGGGTCTGGACCTTGGCTTACCTGAAGGCTAGCGGGTTGGGTCGGATCCCTTAAAAGCCAATAATCGAAAAGGAAGCGATATTATGAATACCAAAAAAAGTTTGCTAGCAGCTGCCATCGCAATGAGTCTGGGTGTTTCCGGTTTTGCCTATGCGGACCAGGGGGGTGACGGAGATCCGAACACCAATGCGGATAATACCTCCACGGCCAATAATGACCAATCCGGCAATACCGACTCAGGTAACAACAACTCCACCAATACCGACAATTCGGATAACTCGGATAACTCGGATAACTCGGACAGCTCGGACAACAGCACCGACGTGGCCGACTCGTTCAAGATCGCTGACAGCGGCAATACCGATAATTCGGATGCCTCCGATAACTCTGATAACTCCGATAACTCGGACAATTCGGATAACAGCACCGACGTGGCCGACTCGTTCAAGATCGCTGACAGTGGCAATACCGATAATTCGGATGCCTCCGATAACTCCGATAACTCCGATAACTCGGACAATTCGGATAACAGCACCGACGTGGCCGACTCGTTCAAGATCGCTGACAGCGGCAATGACATGTCGGATAACTCTGACAATTCGGACAACTCTGATAATTCCGACAACAGCGACAATTCGGATAATTCAGATAACTCCGACAACAGCACCAGCGTGAACGATTCGTTCAAGATCGCTGACAGTGGCAACGATAACTCGGATAATTCCGACAATTCGGACAACTCGGATAATTCGGACAACTCCGACAACTCCGACAACTCCACCAACGTTGCCGATAGTGGAAATGACAGCTCCGACAATTCCACCAACGTTGCGGACAGCGGAAACACCACTGTGTCTGACAGTGGCAATGATAGTTCCGATAACTCCCTGGCCCTGGATCTGGATGTGTTCCTGAATAGCGCCGATCTGAACGGCACCGTATCGGGTACTGCAACCACATACGGTAGTGCCAACGCTGACGGCTCCTACACCATAGTTCGCAACAGCAACGAAATCTCCGGTGGCTCAGCGAACTTCAACGGCGTCGGGGCATTTGCCCAGAACGCAGGTAATGGCAGCGTTACACAGGCTAATGTCAGTGTAATGTCCAACCTGTCCACCGGTAGCGGTGGCGGCACCCAATAAGGAATCCAGGTCGCACCTGCCTGTAGCGGGTGCGGCCCGGTTATTCCGGGAGAACTGCCATGGGTCGTGTCATCAGATGGAAACTGAAGGCTGCCTTGCTGGCGTTAATGTTCGGGGCAACGGGATTTGTATCGGCCGAGGAGTGGATGGAGGCCACGCCATTGTCGGCAGATCAGTTGGCGGATTCAAGCGGTCGCCAGGGAGTCCCGATGCAGTGGCAGATTAACGATAACCAGCAAAATGCGAATGTGTCCGATAACCTGCTGTCGGGTAATGTTGTCACTGGTAATAACAGTATTTCCGACAACGCGTTCGGTAACATGAGCGGGGTTGCCACGGTTATCCAGAACACCGGTAACCAGGTGGTCATTCAGGACAGTACCCAAATCAACATACTGATTAACCGCTGACGGAGGTGGGCCATGGCCAGAAAGGTTCTTGTTGCGATCTGCGCGAGTGCCGGGCTGCTATGGTCCACTGCCTTCGCCGGCTCGGTCACGGTGCCGGGTATTGGTGGTGATTTCTGGCTAAAGGTAAACAGTTTCGAGAACCGCCGGTTTGACAGCGTCATGCGCCAGCAATACGACTTCAGTTGCGGCTCCGCAGCTGTTGCTTCGTTGTTGTCCTTTCACTACGAAGACCAGGTCACAGAACACGATGTCTTTATCGAAATGCTTGCGTTGGCGGATGAAAAGAAGGTGCGCCGGGAAGGTTTCTCCATGCTCGATATGAAGCACTATCTGGAGTCCAGAGGGTACAAGGCCGATGGTTTCCGTATGCCGTTGACCGGCCTCAGGGAGAAGGTGCGCTTACCCACGATTGTGTTGTTGAACATTGATGGCTTCCGGCATTTTGTTCTGATCAAGGGGATCAGTGACGATGAAGTCCTGGTGGGGGATCCGGCCCGGGGGCTGAAGGTGTATTCCTACGCACAATTCAGCGAATACTGGAACGGCACCGCCTTTGTTATCCGCAGCCATCTCAAAGAAGGGCGAGAGGGCTTTCTCGGCGACGGACATTGGCCTCAAGTGGCGAGGGCGCCGACACAGACAGGTCTGGAAGGTCCTTCTCTCGGGCACACACTGCCCTACTGGCCCTCCTCAAGGGAATGGTGACGATCATGATGGTCCGGATGCCAGTTCTAGCTTTGTTGGTTAGTTCCTTTACCACGTTAACGCCGTCTGTTCATGCAGAGCTGACACTTGGTGTTGAGTCCCTGAGCGATCTGGAACTGTCTGAATACCGGGGTGGCTTCCTGATGGACAGCCTGGAAATCAGTATTGGTCTGGAGCAGATCGTCGGAATAAACGGTGACACCCTGGTGATCAATCGTTTGACCATTCCCAATCTTAATCAGACCGTAAACGGCGGTTTGGTGGACAGTCAAATGGAAACAGTAGTCGAGGTTATCAGCGCGAACCGGAGTGGCGGCGCTCGGGTATCCAGTAATATGGCGGGGCCCAACGGCTGGATGACCGTCGTTCAGAACAGCCTTGATAGCACTGTGATACAGAATATGCATCAACTGAACATCGAGCTGAACAATGTCGGTGCCGGAAATCAGTTCCCGGCACGGCTCAGTGATCAGTTGGTCCAGTTGCTTGGCCGCTGACCGGCTATCCAGCTTGTCCGCCTAGCAGCCTTAAGTCCGACAGGTTGCTAGAGACTGATGGGAAGCTTCAGGGTAATTTCGCTGTTGGGCGCATTTTCCGTAACTCCTATACTCACCGTCAGGCTCAGACTTGTGGCGCGCGTCAGGCGCTGGGATAAGCCGAACGATAGTGACCCGATCTGTATACGATCAAAGTTGGCGGCAAACAGATCGTTATTCCTCTCGAACGTTGTTTTCCGGATGATCGAGTGGTCATAGCCCAGGCTAAAGGACGTGCGGTCGTTAAAGGCAAACCCCATTCCGAAGCCGAAACGCACAATGTCGCCGGGGTCGACCGTGCCCCCGTTTTCGAAGCCCTGCTCCTCTTTGAGAGTCCAGACATAACTCAGGTTTCCGAATAGCACGGCTGGGTCCGACGGGTAGATGAATGAGAGACCTGGTTCGAACGCCCAGAAACCGGTGCCCGTGGGGCGATCACCGAGCTCGACGCCGATGGGAGTGCCATCATCGCCCTCGATTACCCGTCGCTCGACGTCATAAGGGCCCTCTCCGGTTGGCGCTTTCACCCGCATTGCGCCAATAATGTATGGCCAGCCGCCCAAGCCATCGGTTAGCTGGTAACGAACCGAGAGTTCAACATCACCGAGGCCTTCGCCTGAGGACTCGCGCAGAGTATCCACCGGTGTGCCCTTGAAAATCTCACGTTCTCTCAAGTCCTCACTGATACTGAGGTAGGGTACACGAACCGCCGCTTCAAGCTTACTGGTGAAGCCGTACTTGAGTGACATCGCGCCGACGAAAATATCGCGCTGGATTTCCGAAATATTGATCAGCCCGATGAGCAGGGCAGGTATCACCGTGTAACCTTCCACCGCAACCGCCGTTGAGTTGCTGTACGCATGGGAGAAGGAGGGCTCGATCGTGAAGCGGCCCGGGCGGGTGACAATGCCCCGGTCAGCAGTTATTGATGCAATATCGGTAGCCGAGTTGTCGTTCGGCTCTGTGTGGCCAGCCGTGCCAGTGGATACCGGTGTGCTATCCCTGTCGACCTGTGCGGCCGCGGCAAGCATGGGAGCAGCCAGGGTGAGTACCGGGATGATCCAGCGTGTTTTTTTATGCATGGGGAATCTCCTTCAGTTATTCTTCGGTGGCCGGGTGTGGGCACCGTGGGGGAACTGGTGTTTGTCCATCAGCCGGTATAACGAAACCCTTGAAATGTTCAGCAGCCTTGCGGCTGCCGACACGTTGTTGTGTGCAAGTGCGAGACTTATCGAGATCGCCTGGCGATCCGCCCGGGATCGGAAAGCGTCGAGGGACAGTTCCTGGCTCCGGTGTTGGTTTTCTGAGGGAGGAACGGCAAAGCCCATATCCTCCGCTTCGATTCGGGGGCCGTCACCCAGCAACAGGGCCTGACGCAACCGGTTTTGCAGTTCCCTGAGATTGCCCGGCCAGGGGTGTTCGGCAAGGCAGATAATGGCGGCGTCACTGAGGTGCCGAGGACCCTCGGCCGAGGGTGTGGCCGAGAGTATCCGGTTGGCTAGCATGGGAATATCTTCCTTCCGCTCCCGCAGCGGCGGCAAAAGCACATGCAGACTTCCAAGCCGGTAAAACACATCACTCCGGAAAGCCCCGGTCTTCACCAGCTGTTCGAGCGGTCTCGTGCTGCTGGCGATGAGCCGTGTGTCGACGCTGATGGAATGACTGGAACCCAGGCGCTCTATCAGGCCCTCCTGGAGGAAACGCAAAATCGCCGATTGCTGTTCCGGGTAGAGCTCATCCACGCCAATAAGTAGCAGGGTGCCGCCATTGGCCGCTTCAAATCTGCCTTTCTGGGCACTCATGGCATGGGTAAACGCGCCTTTTTCATGACCGAAGAGTTCGTTCTGGGTGAGGGAGCGGGGTAAAGCGGCGCAGTTCACGGCGACCAGCGGCTTGTTCCTCCGTAACGAGTGGTCATGAATAAAGCTGGCAGCCGCTTCCTTACCGGTTCCGTTCTCACCATAGATAAGCACCGGTTCTTCGGTGCGGGCGAATTTCTGCAACAACACCCTGACCTGCTGGATCGCCGGGGACTCACCCTCAAGGGCAAATTCTTGATAGCTACCGGATTTCGTCCGTGAGGCCTTCTCCTGCAGTTCCGACATGCCCCACAGGTGGCCGAGGATGGCATTGAGCCGGTCTGGCTGAAGTGGCAGTGTGTGGTAGTCCTTGCAATAGCGATTTATCAGCGCACAGATATCGGGGTTCTGAATCTGGTGAGACTCCAGCGTGGCGACCCAGTGCTGGACGGGGATGGCGTCCAGCCATTCGGGCAGGCGAGCCAGTTGATCCCCTGTCAGTGAACCAAGATCAAACACGCCGACTCTGGCGCCTGAGTCAGGTGTCATTTCCGTGAGCGACCGGCCTGATAGGGAGACATGAATCAGCTGCCAGTCCCTGAACACTGGCTCGCTGGCTGTGAAAACCGGGTACACCGCCGACAACCAAACGAGCGGTCGCTTTTCCTGCATGGCGATTCTCCTGAGAACTTGCCGGGAAAACGAACTGCACAACGTTCAGTAAATGCTGGTAATACCGGAACTGCTCGATCCGGTCACTGCCCTGTGACCGCATACGGCTTGGGGAAACAGGCGAAACTCCTGCTGGCAGACATTCAGGTTGTATGCCAGTTTAAACACTTGCAGTCGTTTCAGCGGGTTAGAAACGGGGGATTTTGTCACAGTACGTTTTCTGTAAAGTCTGCCGACACAGTCTGTAAACCGGGGGAGAGTGCGAGTAAAGGATGTGGGTGCCACAGTGAGTGTCAGGGGCTTGTTAACGGAGGTGTTGTTGACTGGCTGGGATACTGATATGCAGGTACTTGATGAGGTTGAGATGAGTGAGGCGAAACATGACGACGATTGACCGAACGGATCAGGCCAGAGCGGAACTGCTGGATCAGCTTGAGTGGACACGGAAACGTACGGAAAGCCTGGTGTGCTCTCTGCCCGAGAAGCTGCTGGATGTGCCCTGGCATCCGGGGGTGAATCCGCCGCTGTGGGAAATGGGCCATGCCGCTTTTTTCTACGAGGTGTTCGTGTTCAACCTGCTCGATGGCACGCCCAGTTTTGACCCGTCCATGGACGATCTCTGGGATTCCTTCCATGTTGAGCACCGCGACCGCTGGAACCGGGACCTGTTTCCCGGGCGCGAGAAAACCCTTGAATACTTCAACACTGTTTACGATCAGGTGGCTGAGCGAATAAAGGCGCAGCCCCTGACCGACCAGGCGCTGTACCTTTACCGCTACGCGGTCTATCACCAGAACATGCATGTTGAGTCACTGATCTGGTGCCGGCAGACGGTTGGCTATCCGGCACCTCCGGGAACGGATCTGTACCGGCCAGCGCCGGGTGTTCAGCATGATGGCGATGCCTTGATTCCTGCGGGGGAATGGTTAATCGGCATGCCCGGTGATTCGGAGCGCTACGCCCGGGAGGATTTTGCCTTCGATAATGAGAAACCCCGGTTTACTGTAAAACTGGACCCGTTTGCCATTTCAAAGTGTCTGGTCAGTAATCGCCGGTTCCTGGAGTTTGTTGAGGATGGCGGCTACCGGCGGCCCGAACTCTGGTCGTTCGGCGGGCGGAAATGGCTGCAGACCGAATCCGATGTTGCCCTGGTTCATGGCAGTGACGAACCCCTGCTTCGTGTTCCCCGCCACCCGCTGTACTGGCGCTGGCACGATGGCCAGTGGCAGGAGCGGGTGTTTGATCGCTGGCAGCCCCTGAACCCGGATGCACCGGTTACCCATGTGACGTTCTGGGAGGCTGAAGCCTGGTGCCGGTGGGCGGGGCGTCGTTTGCCCACGGAGTTTGAATGGGAGGTGGCCGCCCTTGGTAATCGCCCGGGCAAGCCGTTCCGGCGTTTTCCCTGGGGCAACACGGCGCCGGATGAGCAACGCGCTGATTTGAATGGCCGTGCCATGGCACAGAATCCGGTGTTTGATTTCCCGGCCGGCGACAGCCCCTTTGGCTGCCGCCAGATGACGGGCACGGTCTGGCAGTGGACCAGCAGCCAGTTCTTCCCCTACGACGGCTTCAGGGTGGATATGTACCCGTTCATGTCGACCCTGCAGTTCGGTGATCACAAGGTGACCCGCGGGGGCGGTTGCGCCACCTCCTCCTGCCTGATTCGCGGCACCTATCGCCAGGCTTACCTGCCGGTGCGCAACGACGTCTATACCGGGTTTCGCACCTGCGCGCTTGACGATGAGTCGCCACGTGGCCGCCCTGGGTGTTGAGGCTACACGGATTTGCCGACAATCAGGGAGGGTTTCGCGGGTGTCCTGTCCATCAGGTGGCTGGCCAGGGCGACACCGGTCTCGCTCATGGTCAGGTAGGCCTCGTCGGCGCCGGCTTCCTGAATCTGTCTTGCTTCATCTTGGTACATGGTGTGAGCCACGATAAAGCCCTTGAAACCCATCGTTCTGAGCGTGCGCGCAGCAATCAGTTTGCCCTCGATGTCGCCCATGGCCAGGATCACCGATTCAATGGCGGGCATGTGCAGACCGTTCCAGAAGGAGGCATCCTCGGCGTCCGCGAAGACCACGTTACGCCCTTCCTTCTGGTGCTGGGCGGCCTTTGCCGGATCGGAATCCAGGCCCATCAGTTTCGGCTGCTTCTCCCTCAGCCAATCGTAGGCAGCGGTGCCCGTTCTCCCCATTCCCATGATCAGGACCCGCGTATCGCCCAGCGACAGGGGCTGTTCATCCGGATGGTGTTTGCTGCCCTCATAGCGGCTGAGGCCATGGGCGAAACGCTCGTAAAGCGTGTGGGAGAAGCGGTTGAGAGGCGCGGAAAAGACAAACGAGAGCGATACCGAAATCGCCAGCGGAACCAGCCATTGGGGCAGCGCAACGCTCGCTACAATCAGCCCGAACTCGCTGTAGTTGGTCAGGGCCAGTGAGCTAAGGAAGCCGCTTCGGGCCCGCAACCGGAACGCCAGCAGCAGGAAAAAGAACAGGGTACCTTTGAGCGGCAGCACCAGGCCAGCGATGACCGCGAACAGGAGGGCCTCCCCATCGGGCAGGCCGCCAATGCCAATCTGAAGGAAGAACCCCACCAGAAAAACCTCTTTTACACTCCAGAGCGACTTGGAGAGTTCCTGGGATCGCGGATGATTCGCCAGCATGGCACCGAACACCAGTGCCCCCAGCTCCGAGCTCAGGCCAACGGATTCGAAGCCCAGCCCGCCAATGACAAGTGCCAGCAAGAGCCCGAGCAGGACCAGCAGTTCGTCGTGGCCGCTGGCATCCAGCAGGCGGAACAGCACAGGGCGTAGCAGGGGCAGGCCAAAGATAATCAGTGCCCATTGCGAGGGCCTCTGCCCGGCGGCCACGCTCATCACGACCAGGGCGATAAGATCCTGCATGATCAGGATGCCAATGGCCACTCGGCCGTGAAAGGCTCGCAGCTCCCGCTTGGATTCCAGGACCTTGGCGGCCAGTACGGTAGATGAGAACGAGAGCGCGATGGCCAGCAGAAAGGCGGTCTTCCAGGACAGTTCCATCAGCAGATAGAGGCCCGGCGTAAAGATGGCGCAGGTGATCCCGAAATGCAGCAGGCTTCCACCAATCACCTCCGGGCTGACCACGGACCGGAGTTTCAGCTTGAGCCCCACCGTGAACAGCAGAAGCAATACACCCAGGTGCGCAATTCGCTCAAGGACGTCGGTCTCTTCGATCACGACGCCGGTTGTTTCGGCAATGCCGCTCAGAACAAAACCCGCGGCCAGGTAACCGACGAGAGGGGGGAGCCCCACAAGCTTGACCAGAAGGCCAAGACCAAAGGCAAAAGTTATCCAGATTGCTTCAGGCATGAGTGGTCAGTTCAGAGATCAAGGGTGCAATGCTTGCTAGGCTACCCTGTTTTCCCATGCCCTTGTAGTCGCTGAGGGCGGAATTCCATGACTTTTGCGGAAATCCGGTTTACTCCGCCGGCGGCCCGATAAATTGCCGGAACAGTTGTGCGGACTCCTCGGGGGCTTCCAGCATCGGCGCGTGGCCGATTCCCTCCATCACCTCCAGCCAGGCATCGGGTATCGCCGCCACAAAGATCTCACCGTTACGGTAGTTGATGACCCGGTCTTCCTTGCCCCAGACGACCAGTACCGGCGCCGTGATCCGGGTGATGGCATTGCGGAAATCTGCCCCGGAACCGGCATCGCGAATGGCGGCAAAGATGACCTCGTTGACCTCCCGGTTGGCGATGGCGCGCTCCTCCAGCACGCCCATAATGGGCCAGGGCACAAACGGTTTTTTCTCCAGTGCGAAGTCCATCAGGCGTTCAAAGTCACCGGGCTGTTTCGGAATCAGGGGGTTGTCACCGGCCTTAACCAGATCCACCAGTTCGCTCTCGTATTCCAGGATGCCGGCGGGACTGAACAGTACCGCTGATTGCACCTTGTCCGGATGATTGGCGGCGTAAAGCGCGGTAATCGCCCCGCCCATGGAGTTACCCATGACGTGTGCCTTATCAACCGACAGCGCGTCGAGGATGCGTGCGACATAACCGGCCTGATCTTCCAGGCGGTAGCCGATGTCGAGGGGCTTGCTGCTGTCACCATGCCCCGGCAGATCGATCGCATAGACATTGAAGTCGTCGGTCAGGTGGCCGGCCAGACGGGTCCAGTTGTCCTTGTTGGCCCCGAAGCCATGGATCATGACGATGGTGTCGCCTGCGCTCACTTCCTGGTTCCTGAGATAGGCGATGTCAAGGTTGCCCACTGCCACGCTCGCCGCCTCCAGACCCGCCGATGATCGTTCAAAATCAATCGCGGTCTGGTAGATGTCCTGACGAGAGCAGGCACTGAACAGCAGGGAAGCGGCCAGTATGATCAGCAGGTATACCGGTGACGGGCGGCGCATCGAAGGGACTCCTTTGGGCGATGTGGTCGGAACTTTGTGTCCGCAGTCTACCTTACTCTAGGGCCGGGAAATGGGAATTGCTTCCCCTGCCCGCACTAAAAAAAGACCCGGCCAACGGGCCGGGTCTCATCAGTGGGCCATTCACAGCGGGTTCGCCCGGAAACCAGGCCAACCCGGTCATTCGTCAGAAATTAACGCTTAACCCCAGTGAAGCGGTGCGCGGCAGGTTCGCCATGGCGCCATCGGGCAAACGTGAGACAATTTGCTGTTCATCGAACAGGTTGTCCACTTTCAGGAAGACATCGGCACTGGCGGTCAGTGCGTAGCGGCTGATGAAATCGACCAGGAACAGGGACTCGGTCTCGTCCAGTTTCGTGGCGGTGTTGTTGCATCCCGCGCTGACACACATCTCATCGACGTAGGTGGCCACAAGGTAGTTGTCCCAGCCACTCGGGTGTTCCATGCCTGTCCGGAAGCTCATCTGGTTTTCAGGTACGTCCTTGAGCTGCTCGCCTTTTTTCAGGCCCGAAGCGGCATTGTCCTTGCTGATTTCCGCCTGGGTAAAGGTGTAGGTAAGGCTGACCGGAAGGTAGAACTCGCCCGCCCGGGTGCCGGTCTGGAGCTGGAACTCAACACCGGAAATTTCAGCCTCGCCGGTTACAAAACTGCCAGAGGTTGCGCCATTGCTGCACGGCGAGCCCACGGAACAGTTTTCGGCCTTGTTGGAGAAGTCGCTGTAGAAGCCGATCATTTCCGCGAAGAACGCATTGCCAAAGTACCGGAGGCCGGCCTCCCAGTTCTTGCTGGTTTCCGGCTCTTCGTTTGCCGTGGCACCACCCCCGAGAGGGGAGAAACCCCGGTGCACGCCACCCAGAACCTGCCAGCTTTGGGACAGGTCATAGGTAAAGGAAGCGCCGGGCAGGAGTTCAGCACTGTCATTGGCGCGGGTGCTGTCGACGGTTGTGCGGCCGGGATCCGCGTATTGGGTGCGACCGGTTTTCACATCCTCGTAGCGCAGGGCGAGGTTAACGCTGAGCTTGTCCGTCGCCTGCCAGGTGTCGAGCGCCCAGAAGCTCAGGGCTTCGCCGGTCTCAAAGCGATTATTGCTGCCCGTGGGGGCGACAGTGTTCTGGAACACCAGAGAGCCGTTGACCTGGTCATAAACATCGACCGGCTGGAAACGATCCATTTCATCTTCGTGGTAGCGGGCGCCGAAATCAAACTGGTGGCTGCCCATGTCGACATCAAAGTTTACCTGCACGCCCTCGGACAGGTAGTCCCTGGCGTTGTTTTTGTAATCCAGGCCGCTGGCGTCAACTGTGCCGTCCAGAATACCCTGGGCATTGGCGTCGCCGCCGTTTGCCGAGTCGATGATGCTTCCGCCGCCGCTGAGCTTGAACCAGTTCCGCTTGAAGTCGTTGCGATAGAGGGTGGCCGTGCTGCTTACGGTATTACTCCAGTCGAACTGATGGGTCAGGCTGATACCGGAGTGGGTATTGTTCATCTGATCGATGCTGGACAACCCGTAACGCCGGTTCGGATCCTGGCTGAAGTCCGCATCGGTCAGGCCGAGGTAACTGGAGTTGGAGGTTTCTTCGGAGTATTGCAGCTTGGCGGTCACGCTCTGGCGCTCTCCCTGCCAGCGCAGCTTGCCGACATAGTCTTCGATATCAAAGCCGGTATCGCGGTTACTGCGGTCAATCTCCTTGAAGCCTTTCGCGGAGCGCTGGACGGTCTCAAGCAGGTAGCCCCAGTCGCCGGCCGTGTCACCATAGGTTACATGAACGTCGGTGGAGCCGCGGTCGTTGGTGACTGTCTCAACATAGCCCTGCCGCTGATCGGGAATGGGTGTGGAAATCAGGTTGATGACACCACCGGTGGTTTGCGGGCCATAGCGCAGCAGCGGGGCACCCTTGAGTACTTCCAGCGAGGACATGCGCTTCAGTGTCGGAAAATAATAGGCGGCCGGATTGGAGTAGGGCGCCGGTGCGATCAGAATGCCATCTTCCATCAGGGTAATATTACTGCTGCGCTCGGCCGTGGCGCCGCGGATGCCGATATTGGGGCGCAGGCCCAGGCCTTCTTCTTCCCGCACATAGACGCCCGGGACGGTTTTCAGTACCTGGTTGATGTCGGTCTCAACCTCGGTTTTCAACTGCTCCTCACCAACGACGTAGCCTGACCCTGGCAAGGTCTGGGCTGCGGACGCATCGCCAATGATTTCCATGGGTTCAAGCATCTGGGGCTGATCATCGCCGACTGCCCAACTGGCGCCCGGGGCAAGGCTGACAGCCACGGCCAGTGATAAGCGGGAAGGTTTAAACATGTGGTTAATCTCCATTACCATTTGTTTTTCGAAATGTAAGTGACAATCATTACCATTACGTTCGGGCGAAACTTTACGGTTCCGTAACTATAAAGTCAATAGTCAGTGCTTATGACGCAGGCAGGTGTCAGGTCAGGCGAAGAAATCCCCGGTCGGCCGGGGATTGAGAATAGGATCGGATCGGTCGGCCAGGCTCAGTGGGTCTCGCGGCCGATGGCGCGGTGGCCGATGTCCTTGCGATAAAACACGCCATCCCACCGGATCCGGGAGGCCAGCTCATACGCACGCTTCTGTGCTTCGGTGACGGTATTGCCCAGAGCCGTGGCACAGAGTACCCGCCCCCCGTTGGTGACCACCCGATCTCCATTGAGCCGGGTTCCGGCGTGGAAGACCTTTTCACCGTCGGTGTCGGTGTCGGGCAGGCCGGAGATGACATCACCCTTGTGGTAGCTGCCCGGGTAGCCGCCGGCCGCCAGAACGATACCGACCGAGGCGCGCTCATCCCACTCGGAGGAACACTGATCGAGCCTGCCATCGATGGCGGCATTGCACAGTTCAGCCAGGTCGGACTTCATCCGCAGCATGATCGGCTGGGTCTCCGGGTCGCCAAAGCGGCAGTTGAACTCGATGACTTTCGGGGCACCGCTGGTATCGATCATCAGGCCGGCATAGAGGAAGCCCTTGTAGCGATGACCTTCGGCCGCCATGCCGCGCACGGTCGGATAGATCACTTCGTCCATGATGCGCTGGTGAACATCGGTGGTCACCACCGGCGCCGGTGAATAGGCGCCCATACCCCCGGTATTGGGACCGGTGTCGCCATCGCCGACGCGCTTGTGATCCTGGGAGGTGGCCATAGCCAGCACATGTTCGCCGTCCACCATCACGATAAAGCTGGCTTCCTCGCCTTCGAGGAATTCCTCAATCACCACACGGCTGCCGGCATCACCAAAGGCATTGCCCGCAAGCATGTCCCGGATCGCGTCTTCGGCTTCTTTCAGGGTCATGGCAACAATCACGCCTTTACCGGCGGCCAGGCCATCAGCCTTGACCACAATCGGGGCACCCTGCTGGCGCACATAGGCCAGGGCTTCGTCGACGTCGGTGAAATTGCCGTAGCCCGCGGTCGGGATGTCGTGGCGCGCCAGAAAATCCTTGGTGAAGGCTTTCGAGCCTTCCAATTGGGCAGCACCTGCGCTCGGGCCGAAGACCCTGAGGCCCCGCTGTTCGAATTTATCCACGATACCCGCTACCAGGGGAGCTTCTGGGCCGACAATGGTGAGCCCTACATTGTTGGTCGCCGCGAAGTTGGCCAGGCCGTCCAAATCCATCACGTCGATGTCGACGTTTTCCAGGCCGGCTTCCCGGGCGGTGCCGGCGTTACCGGGTGCCACAAACACGCGATCCGCTTTTGGGGACTGGGCGGCTTTCCAGGCCAGGGCGTGTTCACGTCCGCCGTTGCCGATTACAAGAATATTCATGAGTTTTCTACCTTGAAGCCGGTTAACCCGGGGTCAGAAGAAGGCTTTCTTCTGACCCCACTTTCCTATGTTCACGAGTCGGTTCGGGGTCAGAATTGTGGTTCTGACCCCATGTTCACGTATTAATGCCTGAAATGGCGCATACCGGTGAAGACCATGGCGATGCCGTGCTCGTTTGCCGCGTCGATCACTTCCTGATCGCGCATGGAACCGCCCGGCTGGATAACAGCGGTAACGCCTGCGGCGGCGGCGGCGTCAATGCCGTCCCGGAACGGGAAGAAGGCATCTGAGGCCATCACGGAGCCTTTCACTTCCAGGCCTTCATCGGCCGCCTTGATGCCGGCAATTTTGGCACTGTAAACGCGGCTCATCTGGCCGGCGCCGACACCGATGGTGCGCCCGGCTTTGGCGTAGACAATGGCGTTGGACTTGACGTATTTCGCCACTTCCCAGGCAAACAGCAGGTCATTGAGCTCCTGCTCGGACGGTTGGCGTTCGGTGACCACCTTGACGTCTTCCATAGCCACCATGCCCAGATCCCGGTCCTGCACCAGCAGGCCGCCGGTCACGCGTTTGAAGTCCATGGCGGGCGCGCGGTCGCCGTCAAACTCGCCACAGGCCAGCAGACGCACGTTCTTCTTGGCAGACACCAGCTCCACGGCCTCGGGGGCGATGGTGGGGGCGATGATCACCTCCACAAACTGGCGGTCGATGATGGCTTTCGCGGTCTCCGCGTCCAGCTCCCGGTTGAAGGCAATGATGCCGCCGAAGGCCGAAGTGGGGTCGGTGGCGAAGGCCAGATCGTAGGCCTGGTGAATGTCGGCGCCGATCGCAACGCCGCAGGGGTTAGCGTGCTTGACGATCACACAGGCCGGGTCCGCGAAGGGTTTCACACATTCCAGGGCGGCATCGGTATCGGCCACGTTGTTGTAGCTCAGTTCTTTGCCCTGCAACTGCCTGGCCGTGGCCACGCAGGCTTCCTTCGGGTTGCGCTCGGCATAGAAAGCCGCGCGCTGGTGCGGGTTTTCACCGTAACGCATGTCCTGGACCTTCACGAACTGGGCGTTGAAGGTGCGCGGGAAATCGGCGTTGTCGTTGTCCGGCGTGCGGCCGCCCAGGTAGTTGGCGATGGCGCCATCGTAACCGGCGGTATGTTCGAACGCCTTGACCGCCAGATCGAAACGGGTGCTGTAGCTCAGTTGGCCATCGTTGGCATCCAGCTCTTTCAGAACCCGGCTGTAATCGGACGCATTCACCACAATGGCGACGTCGTTATGGTTTTTGGCGGCAGCGCGAACCATGGTCGGGCCGCCGATATCAATATTCTCTATGGCCGTTGGCAGATCGCAATCCGGATTCGCCACGGTTTCCTCAAAGGGGTAAAGATTCACCACGACCATATCGATGGGGCTGATGCCATGCTCGGACATAACGACATCGTCGGTGCCCCGCCGGCCAAGGATGCCGCCGTGGATCTTCGGGTGCAGGGTTTTTACCCGGCCATCCATCATCTCCGGGAAACCGGTGTAATCGGAGACTTCCGTTACCGGGATACTGTTTTCTTTCAGAAGCCGGTAGGTGCCACCGGTGGAGAGCAGCTCGACGCCGCGTTCGGTCAGGGCACGTCCGAAATCGACGATGCCGGTTTTATCACTCACGCTGATCAGCGCGCGACGGACGGAGGTGTTAGCCTGATGTGCCATGGGTCACTTTCTTCGCTGGAGATGAACGAATAAGGGCCTCGCGAATGGTGTCCGGGAGGCTCCTTAAGAATGTCTGGATTATAGCAGACCGTACTGCTTCAGCTTCTTGCGCAGGGTCCCTCGGTTCAGCCCAAGCATGGTGGAAGCCTTGGTCTGGTTGTTGCGGGTGTACTTCATCACCTGTTCCAGCAGCGGGGCTTCCACCTCGGAAAGGACCAGTTGATAGACCTCGGTGACCGGAGCGCCATCCAGCTGGGCGAAGTAGTTTTTCAGGGCAACCTCAACGCTGTCACGCAGGGTGACACTGTTGCCGCTGTTGTTCACCGTCTGCAACTGATGGGTGTCATCGTTGGCCGGGGTGCTCAGGTTGTCGTTTGCCAAAGTCTCAGCGCTCATGCTGCGAATACCTCTCCATTTCGTAAGCCTGCAAAATACCGTTGAATCGTGTCTCTCTGCTCCAGCGCATCATTGATGGCGTTGAAGCCTTTACGGAACTGTTTACCCGGATCGTGGGACTGCAGATACCAGCCCACATGTTTTCTGGCAATGCGCACACCCATGGTCTCGCCATAGAAGCTGTGCAGGGCCTGCAGATGTTCGCTCAGGATCTCCTCCACTTCGTCCAGTGCCGGGGCGGGCATATGGCGACCGGTTTCCAGGAAATGCTGAATCTCCCGGAAGATCCAGGGGCTGCCCTGGGCCGCACGGCCGATCAGCAAGCCATCGGCGCCGGTGTGTCGGAGCACATCCCGCGCTTTTTCCGGTGAGGTTATGTCACCGTTGGCAAACACCGGAATGCCAATGCGGGATTTTACCTCGGCGATGGTGTCGTACTCCGCGTTTCCCTCGTATTTATCCGCACGGGTCCGGCCATGGATGGCCACGGCCTGTATGCCAGCGCCCTCGGCCATCCGGGCAACAACCAGAGCATTGCGATTGTCCCGGTCCCAGCCGGTACGCATTTTCAGAGTCACAGGAACATCGACTGCGTTGACCACCGCCTCGAGAATATCGCGGACCAGCACTTCATCTTTCATCAGTGCCGAGCCCGCCGCCTTGTTACAGACTTTCTTGGCTGGGCAACCCATGTTGATGTCGATGATCTGGGCTCCGAACCGGGCGTTCTGTTGCGCGGCGTCGGCCAGCATTTGTGGATCACCGCCGGCAATCTGCACCGAGCGTGGCTCCGGTTCGCCTTCGTGGTTCAGGCGTGTCATGGACTTGCGCGTATGCCAGAGCTTGCTGTCCGCTATAACCATTTCCGACACTGCCAGGCCGGCACCGAGTCTCCGGCACAGCAGCCGGAACGGGCGGTCTGTTACGCCAGCCATGGGCGCAACAATCAATGGATTGGGCAAGGTGTACGGCCCGATTTTTGCCATTGGCAGCATGATCTGAGTCCGTGTCACAGCGGGTTTAGCAAGGCCGGACCTGAGCGGTTGTTCAATTAATGACCGATCCAGCATCCGAAGGGCGCTAATGATACCGCCGGGGGCACTTTGATTGAAGGGGCTTGATGGCGAAAAAACTGATTATTTTTCGCTCTTTCTGGTTGACTTTTGTTCTGCGCGATGGCCGCCGGCAATGCCTGCCGAGTAAATACCTGCCTGCTGCGTCAGGGTGAGTCGGGGCGGAACAGAATGTTATAGTTCACGGCATCGCGGCCAGGATCCCGGATGCTGATGGCGATTCGAACGGGCGTGTCAGTCGGCATGGCGTCCAGTTCTTTGCCTTCCCCGGCCAGGTATTCTCCAGGTGTGAACACGCTTTGGGCAACCACATCGCCGTTCAGGTTGGAGAAAGTCAGGGCAATGACCGGAAACGGCTGTTCAAAGTCGGCGCGATTGATAATTACGGCATCAACAACAAGCTGGGAGCGGTTATCCGGGTCGGTCCTTACCACCAGCTTCCGGCTCTGGATGGCATCGACGTTAATCAGCGGTTTGAGCTCGCAGCCTGCCAGTTCGCAGCCCTTCTCGTAAAACGGTCGCAGCTCCGGGATGGCCGACAGGCGATCAAACTGGAACCAGGTCACCTGGGCGACCAGAACCCCCACCAGTCCCAGAACAATCAGACTCCAGACCAGGGTCCGGATGCCGCCACCCCTGCCCGGGTCAACGCCGACGGGATCTCGTCGGAGGTCCCTGAAGGGTGGCTCGGCATGGAACGAGTCCCCCGGGCGATCTGGCTCATCAAAATCAAAGCCGGACTCGCCAACAAAGTCGTCGAAGGGATCACTGGCGCTGGCGGGTTCGGGGCGGGCCGGTGAGGGTGGCTGGGCCTGTTCGAATACCGGTTCTTCTTCAAGGCTCAGTTCGGGCTCTGGTTCCGGTTTGGGCACCGGCTCAGGCTTCGGTTCGGAGCGGGGGGCAGGTGTCTGTTCCCGGCGCGCTGGTTCGTCGTCTTTCAGGATGGCTTCTGCCCAGCTTTCATCCACATCTTCGTTCGAGGTGTCGGTGTCGGCATCCTTGTAGTCCGTCGCTTCGCGTTCGTCGAAGCTCCGGAAGCTGTCGCTGAGTTCGTCGTCGGAAAAGGTCAGTTTGGTGCCGGCATAACGGCCTTCTGCCGCGTCTTCTTCAGGGTTGTCGGCGAAGACGAACTCTTCCTCGCTGACGCCGGCGGAGTCCGATGGTGGTGACTTGGGTGACGGCTTTTCAGGGGCGGTTGAGGTCCCGGCTCTCTGGCCGGTGGCGGGAATGACCTGGTGCTCGATGGCGTTGAATACGCTCATGCAGTTCCCGCAGCGCACCTTGCCCTTGGCAATGCCAAGCTGTTCGTCGGTTACCCGGAAACGGGTCTGGCAATTCGGGCACTGTGTCTGCAGGCTGCTTTGGGTCATGCTTCTTCCTGAAAGCGACTGGGCTACGAGTGTCGGAGTTTAGTCGTTAAGACCGTATTCGTCACCTGTCGTTACGCCGCCCTGTGAGGCGTATCCATTCTTCCCTCTGTTCGGGTTCGTCCATAACGAACCAGGGCTGGTAGGCCGCCATCACTTCCCGGGCCTGATGAGACAGGATGCCGGACAGTACCAGATCTCCGCCCTGTCTGGTCCGTGCCGCGAGATGGGGCGCAAGGCCGATCAGTGGCTGGGCCAGGATGTTTGCCAGCATGACGTCCGCCTGGGTGTCGGGCTCGTCCTCCGGCAGATAGAGGTCCAGCTTGCTGTCGTCGACGCCATTCCGGCGAGCGTTTCCCCGGCTGGCCTCCAGGGCCTGGGGGTCGGTATCGACACCAATCACATGGTCTGCGCCCAGTAACAGGGCAGCCAGGCCAAGAATGCCCGAACCGCAGCCATAATCGATGACCTGCTTGCCCTGCACATCCTGTCCGTCCAGCCACTCCAGGCAGAGGGCAGTCGTCGGGTGGGTGCCGGTCCCAAAGGCGAGGCCGGGGTCCAGCATCAGATTGGCGGCGTCCGGGTCCGGAGCCTCGTGCCAGCTGGGAACAATCCAGAGCCGTTCACCGAATTTCAGGGGCTGGAAATCGCCCATCCAGGCCCGTTCCCAGTCCTTGTCTTCAACCAGTGTCACTTCGATTTCCGGGAGCGCCTGCTGGGTTTGCTGGTGCCAGGCATCGCGGATATCGGCGCAAAGCTGCTCGATATCCCGGTCGGATTCGAATAATCCGGCGACGGTGGTCTGGCTCCAGAGCGGGGTAGTGCCGGGGTCCGGCTCGTACAGGGGCTGGTCGGCGGCATCTTCCATGGAGACGGCGTCACAGCCCATCTCCATGAGCAGATCCTCCAGCTGATCCGCGTTATCCGGATCAGCCGGGATCTGGAGTTGTATCCAGGGCATGATTAATCCCGCATCAGTTTCTCGAGGTAGTGGATGGTGAAGTCTACCTGCTTAAAACCACCATCGCGTACCAGTTTTCGATGCAGGGACTGGTTGGTCTTGATGCCCTCGACCAGCAGTTCGTCCAGCGCGTTCTTCATGCGCCGCCGTGCGATCTCGCGATCGTCACCCCAGGTGATCAGTTTGGCGATCAGTGAATCGTAGAACGGCGGTACCGTGTAGCCACTGTAAAGGTGCGAATCAACCCGCACACCGTTACCGCCAGGCGCGTGGAAGTGTGTGACCTTGCCCGGGCTCGGTACGAAGGTTTTCGGGTCTTCCGCGTTGATCCGACACTCGATGGCGTGCCCGGAAATGCGGATATCATCCTGAGTGTATTGCAGCGGCAGACCGCTGGCAATACGCAGCTGTTCGCGGACAATGTCCACGCCCGTCACCATTTCGGAGACCGGGTGCTCAACCTGAACCCGGGTGTTCATTTCGATGAAATAAAACTCCCCGTCCTGGTACAGGAACTCAAAGGTACCGGCGCCAACGTAGCCAATTTCCTTGCAGGCATCGGTGCAGGCCTTGAGGGTGCGCTCCCGGGATTCCGGATTGACGTCCGGAGCCGGAGCTTCTTCAATGACTTTCTGGTTCCGGCGCTGCATGGAGCAGTCACGGTCGCCCAGATGAATGCAGTTGCCGTGCATGTCGGCCAGCACCTGAACCTCCACGTGCCGGGGTGTTTCCAGGAATTTCTCCAGGTACACCGTCGGATCGCCAAAGGCATTCTTGGCCTCGCTCTGGGTAATCTGGACACCCTTGAGCAGGGCCGCTTCCGAGTGGACCACCTGCATACCGCGACCACCGCCGCCGGACGCGGCCTTGATCATCACTGGGTATCCGATTTCCCGGGCAATACGGAGTGTCCGTTCTTCGTCTTCGTCGAGCGGGCCGTCTGATCCCGGCACGGTTGGAACGCCCGCCTTGATCATGGCGTTGATGGCAGACACCTTGTTACCCATGAGGCGAATGGTCTCGGCCTTGGGCCCGATAAAACGGAATCCGCTTTTCTCGACCTGTTCGGCGAAATCGGCGTTCTCGGCAAGAAAACCATAGCCGGGGTGAATGCCCACGGAGTCGGTGACTTCTGCCGCACTGATAATTGTCGGGATGTTCAGGTAGCTGTCGGTCGGACTGTTGGGGCCAATACAGACAGACTCGTCTGCCAGGCGTACGTGCATCAGATCACGGTCGACCTGGGAGTGCACTGCCACGGTCTTGATGCCCAGCTCCTTGCAGGCGCGCAGAATCCGGAGGGCAATTTCACCCCGGTTTGCGATCAGTACTTTCTCTAACATGGCCATGAGTAACTATTACCCCGTTCAGGAAATGGCGACCAGGGGCTGGTCAAACTCGACCGGCTGGCCATTCTCGACCAGGATCTCCGTGATGGTTCCGCTCTTGTCAGCCTCGATCTGGTTCATCATCTTCATGGCTTCCACGATGCAGACCACATCACCCACGTTGACGGTCTGGCCGACTTCCACAAATGCCTTGGCAGTGGGAGACGGGGAGCGATAGAACGTGCCCACCATCGGGGATTTCAGGGTGTGGCCGGCCGGAGCTGCCGGCGCTGATGGTTCTTCCGCGGCCGGTGCAGAGGCCGCTGGAGCGGGGGCCGCCTGCGGCGCGGGGGCCGGATAATGGCTCATGTAGTGGGTGCCGGCGGCCGGCTCGCGGCGGCGAGAAATGCGCACCGAATCGTCGGCCTCATGAATCTCCAGCTCCTCGACATCAGATTCCTCAAGCAGCTCGATCAGTTTCTTGATTTTGCGAATATCCATAGTCAGTCCAGTCCCGTTTTGTCAGGTCTATCGGTGAATGCGTTTCAGGGCGGCCTGAAGTGCGAGGTCGTACCCCTGGCTGCCCAGCCCACAGATAACGCCTTTGGCGATATCCGAGAAATAGGAGTGATGCCGGAAGGGTTCCCGCGCATGCACGTTGGAAAGATGCACTTCGATAAAGGGGATCCCCGAAGCCAGCATGGCATCCCTGAGGGCAACGCTGGTGTGGGTAAAAGCCGCAGGATTGATAATAATGAAATCCACGCCTTCCGCCCGGGCTTCGTGAACCCGCTCAATCAGTTCGTATTCGGCGTTTGACTGCAGGTGCAGCAGGTGGTGGCCTTGCTCTGCCGCCCGCGACCGCAGCCGGTCGTCAATATCGGCCAGTGTCTCGTAACCATAGACCTCTGGCTCTCGGCTGCCGAGCATGTTGAGGTTGGGGCCATGGAGCACGAGAATTGTCGACATGGTTCTGTCTGCCTTGATGTCTTTTAACAGGATCGCCGAAATTAACGGCAAGTTCCCTCAATGGTGCGTGCTTGTTTCCCTCAGATCAACACTTTTTGACAATCTTCCCTGTTGTCCATTGGTCGTAAAAAGACGGCAAATGAAGCGAAACGGGATCTTTCCGTTGATGACAGTCATTGTCGTGAACGTTGGTAAGAACTTCTATACGACGTTGGTTTCATAAATGGCAGGCGCCGGGCAAGGGCTGAAGCTTGCCCGGCGGGGCAGGGGCGGGGCTGGATGGTCAATCCGCCAGGGTAACGCAGTTGCGGCCATGTTCCTTGGAGGTGTAGAGCGCCCGGTCCGCGCGCTCGCACAGGGCCTGGGAGGTATCTTCATTCCAGTCCGCGATGCCACAACTGAAGGTAACATTGAACTCCCTGTCCCCCGCTGGCCGCTGCAGTTCCGAGAAGCGTTCGCGAATTTCGTTGAGCACGTTCCGCGCATCGCTTGGGCGGGTGTTGGGCAGGATGATGGCAAATTCCTCACCGCCATAGCGGCCAATGTGATCGGTTTTGCGCAGGCGCTGCTTGAGGAACATCGACAGGCTCCGCAGCACGCGGTCTCCAATCGGGTGGCCAAAGGTGTCGTTCACCTTCTTGAAATAGTCGATGTCGATCATCGCAAAGCACAGAGGCTGGCCTTTCTGCCGCGCCCTGACAATTTCCTGGTCCAGCAGGTGCAGGGTGTGAGTGTGGTTGAACAGCCCGGTCAGGCTGTCGCGGATCATCAGCGCCAGCAGTGAACGCGCGCGCCGCCCGCGGTTATGAATGGTCGCAATCAGGTGTTTGGGATCGATCGGTTTGGTGAGGAAGTCGTCACCGCCCAGGCTCATTGCGTGGAGCTGCTTGCTGACATCTTCTTCCGCCGACAGGTAAATGATGGGTACGCTGTGAAAGCGGTCCTGCTGGCGGATTACCCGGGCGATTTCCATGCCGGTGCAGCCTGGCATGTACATATCCAGGATGATGATCTCCGGAGAAAATTCCTCCAGGCCATGAATAATCTGCATCGGGTCGGTGATGATGTGGGCGGTCATGCCCGCTTTTTTCAGCACCGTCTCCATGTATTTGGCCTGGGCCCGGGAGTCGTCCAGTACCAGTACCTTATAGGGCTCCACTGTATTGCCATGGGTGTAGGTTTCGATCTTCTCGATCAGTTGGCCGGGATCAACCGCCGGATAGAAGAATTCCTCGCCGCCACAGCGGGAAGCCTGCAGCCGGGTCTCGATGGAACCGTCCTCGTCGCTCACGAAGATGATCGGGATGGGCGTGTCGTGACGTTCCTGCAGATGTTCAATGGTGGCGATGCCCGCATTGGGCGTGCCGCCAAAGTTAACATCCACCAGAATGGTTTCCGGCTTGTGCAGTGCGCAGGCTTCGGTCAGATCTTCGGGACTGGCAAAGGCTGAGGCCCGGAAGCCGAAAAACTCCAGCTGACGGATGAGGCGGGCTGCCATCTCCTGGTGGGTCAGGGCAATGTAAACCGGAGTGCGACGGAACTGGTGAGGCACTTCGGGATTGTTGCGGTCCGTCCGGCGCAGCGTGCTTTGGGAGAGGGCTTCGATGGCATCCTGGAGTTTCCGTTCCAGAGTCTCGTCCAGCGCTGAACCGGCCTCCCAGTGGTTGATCAGCTCAAGGATGGTCTGGCCCGCTTCGGCGTGGCTGACCATTTCGAAACGTTGTGCGTAACGGACCAGTTTGTCCGTGGCGGCGGCGAACTCCCCGCGATGAGCCGCGGCCTTCTCACCGTCTTCGTGAATCTTTTGCCAGGTATCCAGAACAACCCGGGCCTGGGTTGTTACACGGCGTGCGAAATGCTGCCTGAGTTTTTCTTTCTGGCTTTCGTCGTTCATGCTGCTCCGGCCTGTCTCTTTTTCGTTATTGGTCGTCCTTCCCCGGTGCGGACAATTTTTCAACCTTAGTCCTTTTGCAGAGTCTATAGTGTTTAATGTTGTCGGCGTAGGTTGCGCACTGTAAATGTTTGTCAACTCTGCGGTGCAGGTCACAATCACCTGGCCAGCGGGCGGTATCTGTCGATTCATTATCCGAATCACCGGGATGGGCAGATCGCCGGCCGGGCCATGCTCCCACAGGAGTGGAAACTGCGGCGGAATACTCGGTACTCTGTACGCTGGGTATCGACGGAGCCATGGGTTACCATCCTGGCCGGCCGTTTGCCGCTGACAATCAACAGACAGGGGATTAAAAGTCATATGCCAGGCAAAATCAGACAGTACTTCAGGGGCAGGAAAGACGATGTTCAGGATTATGCCGGGGGCAGCGGTGTTATTGGCAAACTCATTCTGGCTTTGCTGGTGGTGTACCTCCTGGGTTCGGTCGTCCTCGGCATGTACTGGAGCAGCGAGCCCGACGCGTTTTCAGTTCGTGAATATACCCGCTCTGTAGCCAATTCCATGGAGCGTGAACCGGTGACGGGTTTCGCGACCACGGTGACCATGATCCGGATCGCAGAAACCCTGCTTGAAAAGCCCGGCGGCTATATCTCCAACGATATATTCCCGCCTGGCGTTTGGCTGGATAACATGCCCAGTTGGGAGTTCGGCGTGCTGGTGCAGCTCCGGGACCTGTCCCGGGCCATGCGCCGCGATATCGCCCGATCCCAGAGCCAGTCCGCAGAGGATCCGGACCTGATCATTGCCGAGCCGCAGTTTCATTTTGACAGCGGAAGCTGGGCCATCCCGTCTACCGAAGCGGAATACCGTCGCGGTATCGCAGCCCTGAAGCGTTACCTCAACCGGCTGTCGAGTCCGGAGCAGGCCAATGCCCAGTTCTACGCTCGGGCGGACAATCTGGCAAACTGGCTGGCGGACCTTGAAACCAGAATCGGCAGCCTCTCAAGAACACTGGGCGAGAGTGTCGGCAAGGCCTCGGTATCTGATGCAGTGGCCAATATGGATATGGATAACCCACTGCAGGAAGAGGCAGTGGGCATTGATGTGAAGACGCCCTGGACCCAGATTGATGATGTTCTCTACGAAGCCCGGGGAAGTTCCTGGGCCCTGTTGCATATCTTCCGTGCCATTGAGGTGGACTTCCGGAAGGTGCTGCAGGACAAAAATGCCATGTCCAGTATGAAACAGGTGATCATTGAGCTGGAGGGTGCCCAGGGGCCAATGTGGAGCCCGGTGGTACTGAACGGCAGCGGTTTTGGCGTACTCGCCAATCACTCACTGACCATGGCCGCCTATCTCTCCCGGGCCAGCGCGGCAATCAGTGATATGCGAGATCTGCTTTCCCGGGGGTGATTGATGACCTGTCCCGGGTGGGCAAGCATAAAAAAACCGGGCATCGCGTCCCGGTTTTTTTGTGCCCTGGAATTACCGGATCAGCCCTTGTAGGCGTTCACGGAATCCACGATGGCTTTTTTGGCAGCTTCGGCGTTGTCCCAGCCCTGAACCTTGACCCACTTGCCCGGCTCAAGTGTCTTGTAGTTCTCGAAGAAGTGCTTGATCTGATCGCGCAGCAGCTCGGGCAGATCGGTGATTTCCCGAACGTTATGGTAGGTGGTGGTCAGTTTGTCGTGGGGCACGGCAACCAGCTTGGCATCACCACCGGCTTCGTCTTCCATGTTCAGCACGCCAACCGGGCGGCAACGGATCACGGAGCCTGCCTGAACCGGGTAGGGGGTTACTACCAACACGTCCAGGGGGTCGCCGTCGTCGGCCAGGGTGTGCGGGATGAAACCGTAGTTGGCCGGGTAGAACATCGGGGTAGCCATGAAGCGGTCGACCAGCAGGGCGCCCATGTCTTTGTCCAGTTCGTACTTGACCGGTGAGCTGTTGGCCGGGATTTCGATAGCAACGTAGATGTCTTCAGGCGGGTTCTTACCTGAGGGGATGTTGTCGAATTGCATGTGCGATCCTTCCTGGTACGTTAAGGTACGTTTAACTGCTAACTGCGGTTAAAAAGTGGACGCAATTATACGGGAGTCTCCTGCAGTTCGAAACTAAACCTTGGTCGGGCCGGACTTTGAAGCGGCTCCTGTCTGGGTATCTGGCATTTGTGCATGCGGCTATCTGCCAGGACCTTCCGAAAAACGCCCGTAAATACGTCCCTGTAGGGCTCGGTCGCGCCATCCTTGGCGCTCCACGTTTTCGGAAGGTCCTGGCAGATAGCCGCCCGAACTTTGGTGATAGGCCGGGAATCGACGCATGCGAATTGTGGGATAAGCATGCTCTGAATCCCGTAGGGGTGTGTCAGGGGCCTCTCCCAAAACTGTGCGGAGCCATGGATGGCGGAGCCCAAGCGTCACAGGGATGTGCCGCAAGGAGCGTGTTTTGGGAGAGGCCCCTGACACACCCCTTCCTCGAAAGTCTCGGGCTACAAGGTTCAAATGCGCCTCCACACCACGAAACCTAGAGCCGGAGCTGCTTGGCAATCAGTTCCTTCATGATTTCGGTCGTGCCGCCGCCGATAGAAAGAATTTTGGCGTCCCGGTAAAGGCGCTCGACGACGGTTTCCCGCATGTAGCCCATGCCGCCGAACAGTTGCACGGCTTCCCGGGTGACCTTTTCGCAGACGTCCACGGAGAAGTTCTTGGCCATGGCTACCTGCTTGATGGGGTTCTTGCCGGCCTGCATCAGGGCAGCGCAGCGGTAGGTGTATTCCCGGGCCACGTCAATCTGGGTGGCCATGTCCACAAGTTTGTGGCGGGTTACCTGGAAGCCGGCGATGCTGCGGCCAAAAGCCAGCCTCTGCTGGGCGTATTCCAGGGCTGCCTCATAGGCGAGTTGGGCGGTCATGTAGGCCATGATGGACAGACTCAGGCGCTCGGCCAGGAAGTTGCTCATGATGGCGATGAAACCGGCGTTTTCGGCGCCGATCAGTCGGTCGACGGGGACACGGCAGTCTTCAAAAAAGAGTTCGGCGGTGTCGCTGGCCCACCAGCCCATTTTCCGCAGCTTCCTGCCGGTGGAGAACCCGGGCATGTCCCGGTCAATGAGCAGCAGGCTGATGCCACCGTGGCCCTCGCCCCCGGTGCGGACGGCGACGGTGTAATGGTCGGCGCGCATGCCGCTGGTGATGAAGGTTTTGCTGCCGTTGACCATGTAGTGGTCACCACTGCGAACGGCCCTGGTTTTGAGGCTGGCCACATCCGAACCGCCACCGGGTTCGGTAACGGCGAGGGCAGAGATTTTCTCGCCCCGGAGTACCGGCGGAACAATCTGCTCGCGGACCTCTTTCTTTGCCCACTTGGCGACCGGGGGCAGGCCGATATCCAGGGAGCCGAGGCCGGCAACGAGTCCGCCAGAGGTGGAGCGCATGAGTTCTTCGGACACGGCCACCTTCAGAAAGATGTCCCCTTCGCCGATGCCGCCCAGGGCTTCCGGGAAGCCGATGCCCAGCAGGCCCGCATCGCCGGCTTTTTTGTAGAGCGCTCGCGGGAATTCGCCGGCTTCTTCCCAGTCATCGATATGGGGCAGCACATGGGTATCGATGAACTTGCGGGCAGTCTGGCGCACCTGTTCGTGAGTTTCGTTGAAGTAATCGGACATGGTCGAGTCCCCCCTGATCGGAATCAATGGCAAGCAGTGTCGCGTAATTCCTGAACCCAAGCAAGCGCTTGGTTTGCCTTCCGTGGGGCAATAAAAAAGCTGGCCCGAAAGGCCAGCTCTGTTGCGTAATCCAGGTAGGGGAGGCTCAGGCGCCCTTGCGGGGAATGCTCTTCACCCCGTCTTTGGTGCCAAGCAGCAACAAATCAGCCGGGCGGCGGGCAAACAGGCCGTTGGTGACCACGCCCACGATGTTGTTGAGCTTTTCCTCGATCTGGATCGGGCGGGAAATGTCCATGTTGTGAACATCGATGATGATGTTGCCGTTATCGGTCACTACGCCTTCCCGGTAAACCGGATCGCCCCCGAGTCTGACGATCTCCCGGCCAACATGGCTGCGGGCCATGGGGATGACTTCCACCGGCAGCGGGAATTTGCCCAGAATACCGACCATCTTGGAGTCGTCTGCGATGCAGATGAAGGTTTTGGCGACCGCCGCCACGATCTTCTCCCGGGTCAGGGCGGCACCGCCACCCTTGATCAGCTCCAGGCGCTCGTTGGTTTCGTCAGCACCGTCAACATAAAACTCCAGTTCGCCGGCACTGTTGAGGTCATAGACCGGAATGCCATGGCTTTTCAGGCGCTCGGCGGTGACTTCGGAGCTGGCGACGGCACCGTCAAATTCAGTTTTCAGCTCGGCCAACAGGTCGATAAAGAAGTTGGCGGTGCTCCCGGTGCCAACGCCGATGATGCTGTCGCTATCCAGACGAGGGGCGATGTAATCAAGGGCGGCTTTGGCGACGGCTTTTTTCAGTTCGTCCTGGGTCATGGGAGGCTCCGGCTGCAAATCAGATGGGATTTGCACGCATTATAGCGCTTAAGAGCGCTCTGCTTATAGACGGCTGGCGTGCAAACTTTCTACACTGTGGGTTTTTCCCAGCCGACCATCAACCGCAAACCAACCAAAAGCCGGAATTGCTATGCCGCAACGCTACATCAAGAAGATTCTCGATGCGCGCGTCTATGACGTGGCCATTGAAACACCCCTCACTGAAGCCCGTAGTCTGTCCAAGCGTTTTGGCAATAATATTCTGCTCAAGCGTGAAGATCTTCAGCCGGTGTTCTCCTTCAAGATTCGCGGCGCCTATAACCGGATTGCCCAGCTTTCCGAAGAGCAGAAGGCCAGGGGCGTGATCTGTGCCTCGGCTGGCAATCATGCGCAGGGTGTGGCTCTGGCGGCGAAAAAGCTTGGCATCAAGGCTGTGATTGTGATGCCCCAGACCACGCCTGAGATCAAGGTGCGCTCAGTGCGGGACCACGGTGCCAGGGTGGTACTGAAGGGCGATGCCTTTGATGAAGCCGCTGCCCATGCCCAGGAACTGGTCCAGAAACACGGCTACACCTACATCCCGCCCTATGACGATCCGGATGTGATCGCCGGCCAGGGCACGGTGGCCATGGAAATCATGTGGCAGTTCAGCAAGCCGATCCATGCCATTTTCATCTGTGTTGGCGGTGGCGGACTGATTGCCGGCATGGCGGCGTACATCAAATATCTGCGTCCCGAGGTCAAAGTAATTGGCGTCGAGCCGGAGGATTCCAACTGTCTGCAGGCGGCCATGAAGGCGGGCAAGCGGGTGGTGCTGGACGAAGTCGGTATTTTCGCCGACGGCGTGGCGGTCAAGCAGATCGGCAAGTACCCATGGGAGATCTGCAAGGACCACGTGGACGAGGTGATCACCGTATCCACCGACGAAATCTGTGCCGCCATCAAGGATGTGTTTGAGGATACCCGTTCTATTGCCGAACCGGCCGGTGCGCTGGGCGTGGCCGGGATCAAGAAGTACATCGAGCGGGAGCAGATTGAGGACGAAAACCTGATTGCCACCCTGAGCGGTGCCAACATGAACTTTGATCGCCTGCGCTACATTTCCGAGCGCACGGAAGTCGGTGAGAAGCGCGAGGCCATCCTGGCCGTGACCATTCCGGAAAAGCCGGGGGCGTTCAAGACCTTTATCAATGCCCTGCACAAACGCAGCATCACCGAGTTCAACTATCGGTATGCCGACGCCACCAATGCCACGATTTTCGTGGGCATCCAGATCGCAGCGGGTGGCCACGGCCGTGAAGACCTGGTTCAGGACCTGCGGGAGAATGGCTATTCCGTGGTCGACCTGACCGACAGCGACCTGGCCAAGCAGCACATTCGCCATATGGTGGGCGGCCACGCGCCGACCATTACCAACGAAAAGGTTTTCCAGTTCGAGTTTCCGGAGCGCCCCGGCGCTTTGCTGAAGTTCCTGATGTCACTGGGCACCCGCTGGAACATCTCCATGTTCCACTACCGAAACCATGGCGCAGCCTACAGCCGTGTTCTGTTGGGGGCTCAGGTGGAAGATGACGAAGTGCAGGATTTCGAGAAAATGCTGGACAAGGTCGGCTTCCGCTATGAAAACATGACGGACAATGAGGCTTACCAGCTGTTTCTTGGGCAAGGAAATGCACGATCGAGCTAACGTAGAGTAGGTCAGGGGCTGGTAGGGCTTTCCAAAACTGTGCGGAGCCATGGATGGCGGAGCCAAGCGTACAGGGACGTATTTACAGCGTGTTTTGGAAAGCCCTACCAGACCCTGGCCGGCCGCCGTGCACAAAGCTTACCTAATTTTAATCTGTCAAAAATTGTAAAAGTGCAGATAGGTGTTAGTCTTTCTTCTGATTCTTGAAGTCAAGAATAGCTCACTGATTTCCCGACACTTTCAAAACTGCATTTTGAGGAACTGAAGCCATGGGCGGCAAGCCTGACATCATCAAAGCCATTGTGCTGATTTTTGCCATCGGCCTTGTGATAACCGGTTTCACATCCATCCACACCTCAGAAGACAAAAATGGCAGGGCCAACAGCCTTGTAGGCTCTGTTCAGGTCATTAGTCAGCCGGTGAATCGGTAACGCCGTTTATCGGTAACCACGCTGTGCAGGGGCACGTCCCAGGGTTCTACTGGCAGCTTTTCTACTTTCTGAAAATCATGGGCCAGACCGATCAGTTTTGGGGCCAGTCGTGGTCGTATCCGGCTGAAGGCAAACGTCCTGTCGTAGAATCCCCCGCCCATTCCCAGCCTTCCGCCGTTCTCATCAAAACCCACTAACGGAAACAGCACCGCATCCAGTGCCCATGCCGGGCGCCGAAGGCCTTTGCTGAACGCCGGTTCGGGAATGCCGAAACGGTTGGCGGTCAGCTCCACGCCGTCGTAATAGGGACTGAACACCAGTCTGCCTTCGTGAATCGGGTGCAGTACGGGCAGATAGAAGCGGATGCCCTTGCGCAGGGCAATGTCCAGGTAGACATGCGGGTCAATCTCGCCGTCGTTGGGCAGATAGATGGCAATGTGGCGGGCGCGGTGCAGGTCGGGATTCTTCAGCAGGTTCAGGGCCAGGTACTCGGCGGCTTGTTGCTGCTGCTCGAAACTAAGCGCGCGCCGGTGCTGCCGAAGGCGTTTGCGAAGGTCACTGCGCGAAAGGGTGTCCGGATGGTATTCAAACGGTTGGGGGGCGATAAACTGGCTCAAAATAAAGCTTCCCGGGCTGCCGTTATCGGATGTTGCCCTTGAACCCAGAGTTCAAGGTCGGTGGCCGCTGTGACATATTAGGCTTTCCCCTGACGGGGACGTGCTCACAATGCCCTGAAGTAGCCACCTGGGTAATGCGCATCGGCTCGAGGACGTATCCGACCATAGCGAACAGCCCAGGAAGTTGATCCCATTATACGGGCAGGGTCGGGGCCGATTGCAACACCTGTCATGCATTCTGTGCGGATTTTAATGGCCCGAGCCGTCACCGAGGGCACCGTCGAGTTTGTTGTCCATGGCCCTGAGCAGTGTGCTGGTGGCGTCGGACATGGTGTCGCGTTCAAGCAATTCATGGGTCATGTTCAGGGCAGCCATGACAGCAATGCGCTCGGTGCCGAATACTTTGCCGCCTGCGCGGATTTCCCGCATTTTGCTATCCAGGTGCCTTGCGGCCCTGATCAGTGCGTCCTGTTCTTCCTCAGGACAGGCGACCAGATATTCCTTGTCGAGGATCTTCACCTCAACGGTGGTGGATTGCCGTGCCATCAGTGATGCTCCAGTGCCCGAAGGCGGCCGATCATGGCTTCGATCTTGTGCTTCGCGTGATCGTTCTTCTGCATCAGCTGGACCCGTTCCCGGTTCCAGTCATCCTGCAGCACCCGCAGTGTGGCGTTGTCCCGCTCCAGTTTCTGGCAGTGCTCTATCAGCCTGTCCAGCTTGTCCGCTAATGCCTGTACTTCGGACTGTTCCATGAGGTGCCCAGCAGTGGTTTGAGGTTATTAAAGCCAACTATAAGTGTGGATGGTAAGTCGGTCAATTTACAGGCTTGTCATTGCAGCCCCTGCGTGATGCAGATCACTGATCAGCCGCCTCTGCGAATCCGGGCGTCTGCTGTCGGGTTCAGGCGTGTTCTCCAGTGGGGTATCATCGGGCCATCCGACGGGAAGTGCCTTGGCATCCCCTGAATGCTAGGATAGGCACTTCATTCAACAACACAGGATCCGCCTGTTTCATGTCAGAATCCGACACTTCCGGTGCTGCCCGCGCCGCTGAATTTGAGCGCTGGGCCAATGTCTTTACCGCCCACAAGGCGTTCAGCCATCCCTCCGAATTGCATGGAGCCCTGTGTGGGCGGCTGGCTGCCGGATCCCGTATTGAAGAACTGGACTGGTTGGCGATGGTGTGCGAGCACATGGGGTTGCCCGAGAGCGCTGCCGAGGAGTCCGGCGACCTCGCCCCGTTCATGAATAAGGCCTACGATCAGGCTCTGGGGCTCTTGAAATCGGCCGACATGAGTTTCCATCCTCTATTGCCTGACGATGATTACGCCATTGAGCAGCGCCTTGAGGCCCTGGTCGCCTGGGTGCGGGGATTTCTGGAAGGAATGGCGCTGGCTGCCGGGGAGGCTTTGGGGCAGGCTCCGGACGAGATTCGCGAGCTGATTGAGGATATGGTAGCAATCAGCCAGCTTTCCGACGACGAGGAAGCGGACGATGAAAGCGAGCAACAGCTACTGGAGATTACCGAATACATCCGGCTGGGGGCGCTGGCGGTGTTTACCGAGTTCAATGCCCCGGAAAAGCCGGCGTCTGAATCGCCGACCCTGCACTGAGCAGGCCAACGACTGCAGGAGAGTGTATGACCTCCATGATACCTCTGAAGGAGTTTGCCGAGCGCCGTCGCAAGCTGATGGAGCGGATGGCGCCGGACAGCATTGCCATTATTCCGGCGGCGCCGGAGCGTGTTCGCAACCGGGACGTGCTGCACCCGTTTCGCCAGGACAGCGATTTTCATTACCTGTCCGGTTTTGGTGAGCCAGAGGCGGTACTGGCCCTGATCCCGGGGCGGGAACATGGCGAGTCGGTCCTGTTCTGCAAGGAGCGGCATCCGGAAAAAGAGCTTTGGGACGGTTTTCTGGTGGGCCCGGAGGGGGCCATTGAGCGTTATGGCCTGGACGATGCGTTTCCGGTCTCCGACATTGATGACATCCTGCCGGGCATGATCGAAGGTCGCAGCCGGGTCTACTACCCGCTGGGCAGGGACGATCATTTCGACGCCCGGGTGATGGACTGGGTGAAGGTGATTCGCAGCAAGGTCCGCAGTGGTGCCCACCCGCCCGGTGAGTTTGTGGCTCTGGAGCATCTGCTTCACGACCTGCGGCTTTTCAAAAGCGCCAATGAAATCAAGGTCATGGCCAAGGCCGGCGAGATCAGCGCCGAGGCTCATTGCCGGGCCATGAAGCGGGCCCGAAAAGGCGGCTTCGAATACAACCTGGAAGCCGAACTGATCCACACCTTCATGGAACACGGTGCCCGATCAACGGCTTACCCTTCGATTGTCGGCGGCGGAGCCAACGGCTGCATCCTCCACTACATCGAGAACAGCGCGCCGCTGAAAGAAGGCGACCTGGTGTTGATTGATGCCGGCTGCGAGTACCAGTGCTACGCCTCGGACATTACCCGGACCTTCCCGGTCAGCGGCAAATTCAGCACCGAGCAGCGTGCCTTGTATGAGGTGGTCCTGGCGGCGCAGTACCAGGCCATTGAGGCGGTTTCTCCGGAAAACCACTGGAACCGGCCCCATGAGGCGGCGCTGGAGGTGCTGACCCGGGGCCTGATCGATCTGGGCCTGTTGTCCGGCACGGTGGAAGACGCCATCGCCAACGAAGCCTATAAGCCCTTCTTCATGCACCGCACCGGCCACTGGCTGGGAATGGATGTGCATGATGTGGGGGATTACAAGGTGGGCGATGCCTGGCGCCAGCTGGAGCCCGGGATGGTGCTGACGGTTGAGCCAGGGCTCTACATCGCGCCGGACAATACCAATGTGGATGAGAAGTGGCGGGGCATTGGCATCCGTATTGAAGACGACGTGGTGGTGACCAAGGGCGGTTGCCGGGTTCTGACCGATGCGGCTCCCAAAACCATCGCCGACATTGAAGCCCTGATGGCGGACTGACAACCTGTGACCAAGCCCGATACCGATCTGATCATTGCCGGCGGTGGCCTTGCCGGGGCAACGCTCGCTCTGGCGGTGGCCCGGATGGTGCCCTCGCTGCGGGTGACCGTGGTGGAGGCGTTCCCGCTCTCGCCTGATGCCCTGCCCGAGAGTTACCAGCCCAGTTACGACGCCCGTTCCACGGCACTGGCCTGGGGCTCCCGGCTGATCTTCGAGGAGCTTGGGCTCTGGCACCGGCTGGCAGAACATGCGACGCCGATCCACCACATTCATGTGTCTGACCGGGGCCATTTCGGGGCGACCCGGTTGCACGCCTCCGAGCACGGGCAGGAAGCCCTGGGTTACGTCGCCGATAACCGCTGGATGGGCCTTTGCCTGATGCGGGAGCTGCTGGAAACCAATGTTCAGTGGCAGGCGCCGGCGGAAGTCACGGATATGACGCCAATGCCCGAGGGCGTTCGGGTGCAACTGACCTCTGATGACAACGGCACCCGTGAGCTGACTGCCCGCTGCCTGGTGGTGGCGGATGGCGGACGCTCCGGATTGCGGGAGAAACTCGGCTTCCAGCCCAGTCACCACAGTTATGGCCAGAATGCCCTGATCGCCAACATCTCCACCAGTGATAATCATGGCTTTACTGCCTTTGAGCGATTCACCGATGCGGGCCCCATGGCGCTGTTGCCCCACGGTTCCCCATCCTGCGCCGGCCATCAGTCTGCGCTGGTATGGACTCTGAACGACGAGGCCCTGGCCGAGGTTCTGGAGCTGCCGGATACCGACAAATGCCGGCGGCTGCAGGAACGGTTCGGCTGGCGCCTGGGGCGGTTTACCCGAATCGGCAGCTGCCATCATTACCCGCTGACGCTGACCACGGTGGACGAACCCGTCCGCCCCGGGGTTGCTCTGGTGGGCAATGCGGCCCACGCGCTTCATCCGGTGGCGGGGCAAGGCTTCAATCTCGCCCTGCGGGGCTTGATGACGTTGGTAGAGCAGTTCCGGCTGGCGACAGAGCAGGGCAAATCCATTGGCGACCTGGATGTGCTCAGGCGGTATCAGGCGCGGCATCGGCAGGACTGGCAGCAGACGGTCCGGTTCTCGGATTCACTGGTGCGGGTGTTTGGGCAGTCGATGCCACCGATCACCGCCGCCCGGGATGCGGGGCTGGTGGGTCTTGATCTTCTGCCTGGAGCAAAACGCTGGTTTGCCCGCAAGGCCATGGGGCTGGGCGGACGCCGGGCGGTGATAAGCCGTCCGGGCAGGTTAAACAGGGGCGGGACGCGCCATGAGTGACTCAACAACCTTCGATATCCTGGTGGCCGGTGGTGGCATGATCGGTTCGGCCCTGGCCCTGGGCCTGTCCCGCCAGGGCTGGCATGTGGGCCTGGTTGAGGGGGCTGAGCATAAAACACTGGTTCAGGCGCCTGGTCCGGCCGAAACCGTGGCGGATTTTGAGCCCCGGGTCAGTGCCATTTCGGTTGCCAGCCAGCAACTGCTGGAGCAACTCGGGGTGTGGTCCGGCATTACCGCCGGCCGCCATTGCCCATACCAGAGCATGACCGTCTGGGATGGTGATGGAACCGGGCGTATAGAGTTCGAGGCGGCGGAACTCCAGGCTCGGGCCCTGGGAACTATCATCGAGAACCGGAGCATTGTGCGGGCTCTGTTCGAAGCCCTGGAAGAAAGCCCGGTTGAGCTGATTGAAGGCGCGATCATGACCGGCTGCCGGCGTGGGTCCGACGACTTGACGGTTGAACTGGAGGATGGCCGTGCGCTGGCTGCCCATCTGGTGGTGGGCTGCGACGGCGCCAACTCCCGCTTGCGTCAGTGGCTGGGCCTGCCAACCCGGGAATGGGACTACGATCAGCAGGCTATTGTATGCACGGTGCGCACCAGCCAGAGCCACCGGTTTACTGCCTGGCAGCGGTTTTCACTGACCGGGCCACTGGCGTTCCTGCCCCTGCTGACCGAATCCGGAGATGAGCATTTCTGTTCCATTGTCTGGTCCCAGGACACCGAGGAGGCCCGTCGGCTGATGGCGCTTGGCGACGCTGATTTCACGGCTGAGCTTGAGCGGGCCATTGAGCGGGAGCTGGGGGCGGTTGAAGCGGTTTCCCGCCGGTTTGCCTTTCCGCTTCGCCAGCGCCACGCCAAGAACTACATTGCCCCCGGTTTCGCCCTGGTGGGGGACGCCGCCCACACCATTCACCCGCTGGCCGGGCAGGGTGCCAACCTGGGTTATGGTGATGTCCGCGCCCTGCTGGACGAGCTGTCACGGGCCCGGAAGGCCGGTCTGAACCCGGCCAACGAGCTGGTTCTGGAGCGCTATCAGCGCCGCCGGAAAGGTGAAAATCTCACCATGATGGCCACGATGGAAGTATTCAGGCTGCTGTTTGGTCGCGACGAACTGCCGGTGCGCTGGTTACGGAACACCGGCATGCGCTGGCTCAATCAGTTGGGGCCGGTCAAGAACCGGATTGCCGCCGAGGCCATGGGCCTAAATGCCTGAAACGCATCAACAAAGGAATGTTTAATGGCAGGAAGCAGTTTACTCGTACTGATCGATGACATCGCCTCCGTGCTGGACGATGTTGCCCTGATGACCAAAGCCGCAACGAAAAAAACGGCGGGTGTTCTGGGTGACGATCTGGCACTCAACGCCCAGCAGGTGACTGGGGTAAAACCGGCCCGGGAACTGCCGGTGGTGTGGGCCGTGGCCTGGGGCTCGATGATCAACAAGGCGATACTGGTGCCGGCGGCCCTGGCGATCAGCTTCTTCATGCCCTGGCTGGTCACGCCCCTGCTGATGCTTGGGGGTGCGTTCCTGTGTTTTGAGGGCTTCGAGAAACTGGTGCACAAGTTCCTGCACCGGGAGGAGGATCAGAAGCGCAAGAAGGAACTGCATGAGGCCCTGAAGAGCCCTGAGGCGGACCTTCGCGCGGTCGAGAAGGACAAAATCAAGGGCGCCATCCGGACCGATTTCATTCTCTCCGCCGAGATTATTGCCATCACTTTGGGCACCGTAACCACCCAGACTATTGGTATGCAGTTCATGGTTCTGGCGGTGGTCGCCATCATGATCACCGTCGCCGTTTATGGCCTGGTGGCAGGTATCGTCAAGCTGGACGACGGAGGACTGTACCTCAGCCAGACAGGCAACCCGATCTTACAGCGGCTGGGTGAGGGGATACTGTGGCTGGCGCCGTATCTGATGAAAACGCTGTCGGTGCTCGGCACTCTGGCCATGTTCCTGGTCGGCGGCGGTATTCTCATCCATGGCTTTTCGCCGGTTTACGATGCCATTCATCGCTTTGCCGAGGGTTTTGGCGGCATGGCCGGGGCACTGATTCCCACCGCTGCCAACGGCCTGTTCGGTGTTCTGGCCGGGGCGGTTCTGGTGGCGCTGATTACTCCGCTGGCCCGGTGGTGGCAGGCACGGTCAGCCTGACCGGCCTCACCTGCAGGCGTCAAACAGTCGGCTGACCAGAACCGTTACAGCGGTTTCCACGCGCAGAATCCGGGGGCCAAGATGGATGCCCTGGCACCCGGCCTCTTCCAGTCTGCCGACTTCATAAGTGGTAAAGCCACCCTCCGGGCCAACGCACAGGGCAGTTGGCTGGTTCAGGTGAACCGGACAGGGCGTGCTGGTTCCGGGGTGAGCCACCAGAGCCTGCCTGCCTTCCAGCAGAGCCGGCAATTCATCTTCCACGAAGGGCTTGAACAGCTTGCGGATCTGCACCCGGGGCATGCGGGTGTCTTTTGCCTGTTCCAGCCCCAGGGTGAGGTTTTCCCTCACCTGTGCTTCAGACAGCCATGGGGTTTGCCAGAAACTTTTTTCCACTTTATAGCTGTTGATCAGCCAGATGTCCTTTACGCCCAGGGTGGCGCAGGTTTGCAGGATCCGCCGGAACATCTTTGGCCGGGGCATGGCCAGGATCAGCGTGAGAGGAAGGGGAGCGGGCGGCGTATGATCCAGTGTCACCCGGAGTTCTGTTTCGGTATCCGTGAGTCTCAGAACCTCGCCGGTCCCCATGTTGCCATCAGCCCGGCCAACGGGCACCGAGTCACCGGCAGCCACCTTGATAACGGACTGCAAATGGGCGAGGCGGCGTCCTCGCAGGATCACCCGGTCAGGGCCGACGAAGTCTTCGTCGAACAGTAACGCCAGGTTCATTCGCTGGCAGGCTCGTCGGTATCCGGTTCCGCCATTTCCCGTTTTGCCAACCGGCCGAACAGGATCCCGATCTCGAACAGGATCCACATGGGCACGGCCAGCAGAGTCTGGGAGATGATATCCGGCGGGGTCAGCAGCATGCCGATGATGAAGCAGCCGACCACGACATAGGGGCGTTTGGCCGCCAAGTCCGCCGGTGTGGTGGCCCCGGTCAGAATCAGCAGGACGGTGGCGATGGGAATCTCGAAGGCCACACCGAAGGCGAAGAACATTTTCAGGACAAAATTCAGGTAGCTGCTGATGTCGGGCAGTTCAACAATGCCTTCCGGGCCGATGGCGGTGAAGAAACCGAACACCAGGGGGAACACCACGTAATAGGCGAAAGCGGCACCCAGGTAAAACAACAGCACCGAGGTAAACAGCAGCGGAAAGGCCAGCCGCTTCTCATGGGCATAAAGCCCCGGGGCTACAAAGCTCCAGAGCTGGTAGAGAATAATGGGGATGGCGGCAAACACCGACAGTACAAGCGCCAGCTTCAGGGGCGCGAAGAAGGGCGAGGTGACGTCGGTTGCGATCATGGTCTGGCCGACCGGCAGCAGCGAACGGATGGGTTCGGACAACCACAGATACAGTTCGTTGGCGAACGGGTAGATCGCTGCAAAGCAGATAACCACCGCCAGAACCATTTTCAGCAGGCGATTGCGAAGTTCCAGCAAGTGCTCAATCAGAGGCATTTCCTGGTGTTCCGGAGGCATCTGATTGCCGTCTGGCTTTGCATTCATGAACGTTTATCCGGCGGACTTTGCGGGGTTTCTGGTTGATCGGTGGTGTTTTCGGCGGCGGCGCTCCCGGGCGTTTTGGTTTCGTTCCCGGGCAGGATCATGTGCTCGTATTTTTTGGCTTCATCCAGGGCGCCGCGCACGGTTTTCTGAACGTCGTCCAGGCCAACATCCCCCGCCTTGCGAAGTTCTTCACGGAGTTCGTCAGCTTTTAGCTGCCGGTCCAGTTCCGAGGTGAACTGGCTGACCATGCGCCGGGCACCACCCACCCAGCGCCCGGCAGCGCGGGCAGCTGAGGGCAGCCGTTCGGGGCCAAGCACCAACAGCGCAATGACGCCGCTGACCAGTAGCTCAAGAAAGCCGATATCGAACATTCAGCCAGGTCTCAGCTGTGGGATTTGTCCCGGGGCTTATCTTCAGCCGCCGGTTGCGGCTGCTCTTCGGTCTTGCCTTCCAGGGAGTCCGGATTCTCGGTCTTGGAGTCCTCGTCGCTCATGGACTTCTTGAAGCCGCGAATGGCGCCACCCAGGTCGCTGCCGATGTTGCGCAGTTTCTTGGTTCCGAACAACAGAATGACAATGCCGAGTACGATAAGTAATTGCCAGATGCTGATACCCATTACGGGGTCCTCGTTTTAATGTTTCTGTTCCGTGACATTGTACGTTACCAGAACCGGTTCGCGGAAATCCCCGTTAGGGGTACTCCCGGTCACTTGTTCCGTGACGCTTTTTCTTCGAGCCCTGACAGGTCGAACCGGCTGGCCAGCTCGTCCAGAATATCCTTTGGGCCGAGTCCGAAGCCGGACAGCATCACCAGGCTATGGAACCACAGGTCTGCGGTTTCATAGACCACATCCCGGGTTTCACCGGTGTGTTCTGCGTCCTTGGCCGCCAACAGGGTTTCCGTGCACTCCTCTCCCACCTTTTCCAGGATCTTGTTCAGACCCTTGGCATGGAGGCTGGCAACGTAGGAGGTTTCCGGGTCCGCTTCCTTTCGGGCTTCCAGAACCCTGGCCAGGTTTTCCAGTACATCACTCACTGTCCGTGCTCCTCAGTTGCTGCCGTAAATGGCGTCCGGGTCTTTGATCACCGGGTCAACGCTGACCCATTGACCCTCTTTCAGGGACCGGTAAAAGCAGCTTCGCCTTCCGGTATGGCAGGCGATACCACCTTTTTGTTCCACTTTCAGCAGGATGACATCCTCGTCGCAGTCCAGCCGGATGTCCCGGATCACCTGTTCATGGCCGGACGTTTCGCCCTTACGCCAGAGTTGGCCCCGGGAACGGGACCAATAAATCGCATGGCCCTCCTCGGCGGTCAGCCTGAGGGATTCCCGGTTCATCCAGGCCATCATCAGGATGTCGCCGGTTTCAGCGTCCTGGGCAATGGCCGGCACCAGGCCGTCCGGTGTCCAGCGGACGGTGTCCAGCCAGTCAGGGGTCTCGACGTTATCGGAGTAATCTTGCATTTTTGTGAATCCTGAAATCTTTATCGGTTATCGGCCGCCCCGGAGCACCAGCCCGCCGGCAATGGCGAACAGTGCCCAACCCCAGGCGGGCAGCGCTTCAACCCACTGCCGGGACTCGGGTTGGGTGCCGGCCAGTGCTCCGGCAACCAGTAATGCGGCCACAGCGGTTCTGCGCCAGCGCCGCTCGGTACGGACCTGCTGTTCCCGGAGCAGTTCCAGTGTAGCCCGATTCTGCTGCTCTGTGGGGCCGGCATGTCGCAGTTGCAGCAGCGCGTCGTGCACCAGTTGAGGCATTTCCGGCGACTGCTCGAGCCAGGACGGCAAGTGTGATTGCAATGACTTGATCAGTCCGGACGGGCCAATGCGCCTGCGCATCCAGGCTTCCAGGAACGGTTGGGCCGTGCTCCAGAGGTCCAGCTCCGGATAGAGCTGGCGGCCCAGGCCTTCGACGTTCAGCAGGGTTTTCTGCAGCAGTACCAGTTGGGGCTGCACTTCCATGTTGAACCGCCTGGCGGTCTGGAACAGGCGCAGCAGGAAGTGACCGAACGAAATGTCTTTCAGGGGCTTCTCGAAGATGGGCTCGCAAACGGTACGAATGGCAGCCTCGAACTCGTTAACCCGGGTGTCCGGTGGTACCCAGCCGGACTGAATGTGCAGTTGCGCCACCTGGCGGTAGTCCCGGCGGAAAAAGGCCAGCAGGTTGCGGGCCAGGTAGCTCTGGTCATCCGGCGCCAGGGTGCCGACAATGCCGAAATCGATGGCAATATAGCGGGGGTCGGCCGGATTGGAGACATCCACAAAGATGTTGCCGGGGTGCATGTCGGCGTGGAAAAAGCTGTCCCGGAACACCTGGGTAAAAAAGATCTCGACCCCTCTCTCTGCCAGGACTTTCATATCCGCACCGGCCGCCTTGAGGGCGGCGGTATCGGCGATGGGAATGCCGTGAACGCGTTCCATCACCAGCACGGTTTTACGGGTGTAGTCCCAGTCAATGAAAGGGATGTAAATAAGCGGGGAATTTTCGAAATTCCGACGCAACTGGCTGGCATTGGCGGCTTCCCGCTGCAGGTCCAGCTCATCGTGGATGGTGGAGTCGTAGTCTTCCACCACCTCCACCGGGTGCAGGCGTTTGCCTTCGGACCAGTATTTTTCCAGTAGCCCGGCCATCAGGTACATCAGGGCCAGATCCTGGCGGATGACCTTTTCGATGCCGGGGCGCAATACCTTGACCACGACCTTCTGGCCGTTGCGCAGCGTCGCGGCGTGTACCTGGGCGACCGAGGCCGAGGCCATCGGATCCGGGCTGAATTCGGCAAACAGGTCTGCTACCGGGGCGCCCAGGGAAGTTTCGATGATGCCCCGGGCAACGTCACTGGGAAAGGGCGGAACCCGATCCTGGAGGGTTTTCAGGGACTCGGCCATGTCATCCGGCAGCAGGTCTCGTCGTGTGGAGAGTATCTGGCCAAACTTGACGAATACCGGCCCCAGCTCCTCCAGTGCCAGCCGCAGGCGGTCGCCGCGATCAAGCTTGGGTTGGGGGAACAAGTGCCACGGAGCCAGCAGGAAAAACACCTTCAGAGGCGCCGGCAGCTCGGAAAGGGGCAGGAACGTGTCCAGCCGGTAACGGCAGAATACCCAGGCAATTCGGAACAGGCGTTGCAGGCGGGTCACAGGTTCTCCGGTTCGTCAGTCTTGCCGTGGTTTTCAATCAGGGTCAGCCGGGCCTCCAGCCGCTCCGTGCGCAGGCTGAGTTCATCGATATCCGCAAACGTGGCTTCCAGTTCCCGTCGCCCCGGCAGGCTGCGGCTTTCCTCGTGCACATATTCTTCGATGCTGGCATTGAGGGAATGAAACGCCTGCCGGCTCCAGCGCAGGGCTCCGCGAATGCGCTGGCCGAGAAAATGGGCGGGGACATCGCCGATGTGGCGGGCCATGGCGGCTTCCCAATCCGGCTCAAGCTGGTTCAGGGCGCGCTGTAGCTGGTGGGCCAGCGCGGTGTCGCCGGTCACCTGAAGGCGGCCATCGGCGAAGACGCGGTCGTCGCCGGTTGCCAGGGCGGCAAAGGCGATGGGTTTGCCGGTTATCTCCAGGGCCGGCTGTTCCACCGGCTGGCTGCCAACCCGGACCCGCTTACCGGCCCGGTCCAGGGTATAAGTGAAGGTAATCGGATCGGTGATGTTGAGCTGTACCGGCCCTGCCAATGCCTCCATCAGTGCCTGATGTCCGGCCGGATCCAGCTCCAGTGCCCGGTTCAGGGCACTTTCCAGAATGGCGGTAACGGCAGAAAGGACGGTGGGGCCGGGAAACATCAGGGCTTGATTCCCACATGCAGGGCGACAATGCCGCCGGTCATGTTGTAGTACTTGCAGTTCACCAGGCCGGCATTTTCCATCATGCCTTTCAGCGTTTCCTGATCCGGATGCATGCGGATGGATTCCGCCAGGTATTTGTAGCTTTCGCTGTCACCGGCGATCAGTTGGCCCATCAGCGGCAGTGCGGAGAACGAGTAGGTATCGTAAGCCTTGCTCAATAGCGGATTGGTGGGCTTGGAAAACTCCAGAACCATCAGCTTGCCGCCCGGCTTGAGAGCCCGGGTCATGTCCCGAAGCGCCTGATCCTTGTCGGTGACGTTACGCAGCCCGAAGGCGATGGACACCGCGTTGAAGTTGTTGTCCGGGAACGGCAGGTGCTCGGCATCCGCCTGGACATACTCGATGTTGCCGGCGTATCCCCGGTCCGTCAGCCGGCTACGCCCGACCTGCAGCATGGAGGCGTTGATGTCGGCCAGCACAACCTTCCCGGAGGGGCCCACCAGATCCGAGAATTTCATGGTCAGATCGCCGGTGCCGCCGGCGATGTCCAGTACCTGGTGGCCCGGTCGCACGCCGGAAAGCTCAATGGTGAAGCGTTTCCAGAGACGGTGGATACCCATGGACATCAGATCGTTCATGAGGTCGTACTTGCCCGCCACGCTGTGGAATACTTCTGCCACCTGGCTCGCCTTCTGGCTCTTGGGCACGTTGCGGAAGCCGAAGTGGGTAACGTCGTTCTGGCCGTTGCTGTTTCCGGCCTGGCGGGGTGGCGTTTGCTGCTCGCTCATGGGAGGTGTCCTGTCAGAATCTGAACCCCGTATTCTAACCGTTGACGGGGTTGCTACAAGGGTGGCGGTGAGTTTAATCGCACCCTAAACTGTAAATCCGTCCAAAGTTAAGAGAAAACTGATTCATGTCTGTTATTGACGTACACCGCCCGCACGCCCTGGATAAAGAACACGCAAGGCAGGCTGCCGAAGCCCTGGCGCAGGATCTGTCCAGCCAGTTCGACGTACATTACCAGTGGGAGGGCGACCATCTGAAATTCAAGCGCAGTGGCGTCAAGGGGCACCTGAACATCACCCCAACGGATCTGCATATCCATCTGGAGTTGGGCATGATGCTGCGGCCTTTCAAGTCGCGCATTGAGCAGGAAATTCATTCCCAGCTGGACCAGATCATCAAGGCCTGAGGGGACACTGGCTGAGGCTTTTACAGGTCGCCCGGCAGACTGAAAGGCTCGGGGTGACCAGCTAAGATGTTGCGCATCACCTGCTGCTCCCGGGTGACCAGCCGGTCGATCAGTAAATTTACATCATTCATCTTCCGGAACGCCGAGTAGCCACGGTGCAGAAAGCTGTGCAGATCGGTGAGATCGGCCATTTCCGCCGGGCCGCGGCTCATGGACAGCAGCCAGCCCAGAGTGCGGTTGCGGACATAACGGTCAAGTTGCTGGCCGACGTCCGCCACCAGGGTAATCTGCTTTTTCCTTTGATCCAGCCGTTCGCTGGCCCGGTAGGCGGTGCAATAGTACTCGATGGTTAGCGAATCGGTGGGTATACCTTGTCGATGGAAGAGCTCTGCCAGCTCCAGGTCCAGCTGCTGGGTGATCAGGTTCAGCTCGACCAGGCCGGCAAAGGTGTCCAGAAGGTTATCCGGCAACCACTTCACCATCTTGGGGAACACCCGGTCGATGTTGTCATCCCGGCGGGTCATCCTGGCCGGCGCGTAAAGATCGGTCAGCAGAAACTCCAGGCCGTGGTGGTAACCGGGGTGCTGGTAGAGATCGAGGTGGGTCGCTTTCAGGCGCTCTGCCTGCCAGTCGGCCACCCGGAAGCTATTTTCCAGCAACGGATGTGCCGCTTTCAACTGCCGGAAATCGTGATAGTCCAGCAACAGCTGCTGCAGCTGGCGAGCGCTTTCAGAGCGGGTTTCGGTCGCGACAAGACGCTCACGGTACATGGGGGTTGGCTCCACTAAACCTGATGATAAAGGAGGAAGTGGCGTAGTTTAGCGGAGCTGCTGAGGTCTTGCAGTAAGGTCGGGCAGGGCGCTACCCCTGGGCGGCCGCCGGCAGTGTTTCAAAACCGGGTACCCATTCCTTGCTGTCGAGCGTAATGAAATGGCTCGGAGCTTCGGTTTCCACGATTCTCATGGTGGTCGGGCTCTGGCGGGCACTGGCCAACATGGAGGAGCGATCGAGAATGCGGTCCACCGCCGGAATCAGGAAGGTGCCGTGGCGGACGTGGTTATAGATGCTGGTGTCGGTGCGCGCCATCCAATCCATGATGTTCTCGATATTGCGAACGATGGTCAGATGGTCTTTGGTGGCCGAGAACAGCTTGCTCAGCAGTTGCTTCTTCCGCGGGTTCATCTTGCCGAAGAAGGTCTGGCCGTAGGTCGAGGAAGGCGCGTTGTTGATCAGGCGGATCAGCCAGGGCCACATGCCGTGGCTGACGGGTTCCAGAAGGGTGGTAACCAGAGCATGAAGTTTGCCCTGGGGCAATACCGGCGCTTCCAGTACCACCTCCATATCTTCAAAAAGCTCCGGCCATTGTTTGATGGCCTCCAGAATCACCGCGCCGCCCCGTGAATGGCCGTGCACCCGAATATTCCCGGTGGTGGGCAGGTTGGACAGGGCCTGGTTCAGAATGCAGGCATCGTACTCAATGGTGCCTTCCAGATGCCTGATCGGCACCTCCCAGTCCGGGGCTTCCGGGGTAATGCCGTTGACCGGGATATGGTAGTTGCTGCAGGTCAGCAAAATCAGTTCGGTGGTGGGCGCTTCGTAGGCCTGGGTGAAGTAGCAGTGGTTTTCCAGAAAACCGTGCACGCCGACAACCGTCTGTTCTGCCTTGCCGCTGTGGTTGCGAACGGAAACAGCGCCTTTGCCAACGCGGTAGACCTGCCCCGAAAACATTTCCGAGTAGGCGCTTTCAATCGGTTTTATCAGCTTGCGAACATGGCTCGCTTTCATAACTGCTCTCCCCCCAGCACTGCAACGGCCTGTTATTGGAATTTGAGTGTGCTGGTAACCCTTTTGTACCCTGATTTGTACCCCGATCGGACCCGTGAGTTATTGGCGCTGGGTACCAGTTTTACGGTCTCCCAGAGCCAACCGATGACTGATTCGGGTGTTTAATAACCATTGCATTAAGGCTTATAACCAGTATAGGGCTGAATAGTTACTCACGTGTAATTTTTTGTAACGGCGTGAACCATTGCCTTCTCTGGAGCCTGTGGGGCTTGTCTGGCACAATGCGGGGTTCGGTTTTTATGTAGCCTCTGATTCAGGAGTGAATCAGAGGCTACATACCTTCACCATTCTTCCGGGGACGTTCGGGTTTGAGTCACGAGCAATCGCACCTTCTGCTACCTGCGGATTCGGCTTGGCTGGCCCTGGAGCGCCCGGAAAACCCCATGACCATCACCGTGATGGTGCGGGTTGATGGCCTCACGGCGCCACGCTTCCGGGAATTTCTCAGGGTTTACTGGATGGCCTGGGAGCGTTTCCGGTATCTGCCGGTCAAGCGCTCACCGGCCTGGTGGTGGGAGCCGGACCCGATGTTTGATGTGCGGCATCACCTTGATGTGGTGGTGGACCGCTTTACGCCGGAGACTCTCCGGGAATGGGTATCGGCCCGGCTGAATCAGCCGCTGCCCATGTACCGCCCGCGCTGGAAATTCTGGCTGGCCCCGAATGCCGAGGGCGGCGCCGTGCTGTTGCTGCGCATTCACCATTGCTATGCCGATGGTCTGTCCCTGTTGGGTATCTTTGATCGTCTGTGTCCGCCATCGCCTCAGCAGCATCCTGCTATTTACGGCGCGGCAGAAACCGCCGAATTGGCACGCTGGACATCGGCGGCAAAGGCCTGGTTGGGACAGTTGATGGCAACAGAACCGTCTTCGGAGCAGCCCGGTAGCGGTCCAGGGCCGGATGATGCCAGTGGGAATCAATGGCAGGACGCAGGCCGATTGCTGGAGCGGGTAGCCCGGAAGAGTCTGAATCTGGTGCACGAATTTTCGGAATTCCTGGTGGAGCCGGAAGATACGGTGACGGATCTCAGGCGGCCGCTGCTGGGGCGTCGGCACTGCCGCTGGTCTGATCCGGTACCGCTGGACCGTTTTCGCGCTATTGCCAGAGCCACCAATGTCACCATTAATGACGTGTTGCTCAGCTGCGTGGCAGCGGCGGTCCGGACCCGTCTGGGTATTGAAGGTGAAGATCTGGACGAGGCGATTCTCCATGCCGCGGTACCGGTCGATATCCGCAGCCGGCTACCGGAACAACTGCAGCCGGCGCCCGGCGCGCTGGGCAATTGTTTCGGCACCGTGTTCGTACCCTTGCCGGTGGATGGCGAAAGCCCATTGGAGCGCCTCTACCGCATCAAACACGAAACCCGCCGGCTAAAAAAGAGCTGGCAACCCGGTATTGCCTGGGGGCTGGCGGCCAGTGCCACGGTTATTCCGGAACCCTGGCGGCAGCCGGTTGCCGATGTGTTCTACCGCAAGGCCAGTGCGGTGGTTTCCAACGTGCCCGGTACCGCGGAGGCCCGTTACATTGCCGGCTGCCGGATAACCGAGCAGATGTTCTGGGTACCCCAGGCCGGAAATATTGGCCTGGGCATCAGCATTGTCAGCTACGCCGGGCAGGTGCAGTTTGGCGTGGTTGCCGACGAGGCCGTGATGGCGGATCCCGAGGATTTCCTGAACGATTGCCTGCAGGAGTTGGCACAGTTTCCCGGTGGCCTCTCCGGCGGCTTTTCTGACGGTTTTTCCGACAAGTACTAATCCCAAAGTTTCATTTCAGATGCCTCCCAAATGAGCAGAAAACCTGCTCCCTGGGCGCATTCCCCCCCTCTCCCGCATAACCGACCATGGAATTCAGGCGACAGACCATGCCTGGAGTGTCCGGATAACCCGGAACTCCGATCCCAGATTTCCAAAAACAACCGGGGGAACTATGAAAAACAACAACGTCAGAAAATCAGGGTTAGCCATTGCCATGGCAGCGGCCATGGGTGCCAGTGCCGGCGTCAATGCCGCCGTTGAACTGTACAACCAGGACGGCAACAGCTTTTCCGTTGACGGCTACTTCAATGCTTTCTACGTAAACCGTGACGACAAACTGAACGATGTCCGCGATTCACGCGTCAAGATGGGCTTTCTGCCCAACACCATCGGCTTCAACTTCAGCAAGGACATGGGGGATCTGACCCTCGGCGGACGGTCTTCGTTCTGGACCACCATCAATGACAGCCTGGGCGCAGATGCTGGCACCGCGACAGATACGCAGATTGATGTGCGGCAGTTCTACGCTACCGTAGACGGCGACTTCGGCCAGGTGCTGATCGGCAAGGATTTTGGCCTGTACGCCCGTTCCAATATTTTCCTGGACGAGATCCTGATGGGAGTCGGGTCGCCGGGCCTGGAGGGCGGTGTTTCCTTCGGCAACATTCGCTCCGGCTATCCGTATCCGACACCCTCCGCCCAGATTACCTATCGCTCGCCGGATATGAGTGGCTTCAAGGTGGCAGCCGGTGTCCTGGATCCGGCAGATACGGTGACCGGGGCCAATGACGAGAACTCAGCGCCCCGTTTTGAGTCCGAAGTCACCTACAACGCCAACCTCCAGGACATAGCCCTGGCGGGCTGGGTGAACGGCCGTTACCAGTCGGCTGAAAACGGCGCTACCACCGTTGACAGCACCGGTCTTGGCTACGGCCTGAAGGCATCGGTTGCGGGTCTCACCCTGGCAGCCTCCGGCTTCACTTCCAAAGGTGACAACCCGGTCCTGATCGGTAATGGCGCCGTGACCGAAGACGATGCTGATGGCTTCCTGGTTCAGGGCTCTTACGCATTCGGAGCCAACCGTGTTGTCCTGTCGTATGGCGAGACGGATGCGGAAATCCTGAACCTGGAAACGGAAAGCACAACCCTCGGTTTCTTCCATGACGTCAACAGCAACTTCAAGCTGGTTGCCGAGTACAACAGGTACGAAGACAACAACCGCAGCACGGGTGTAACAACCACTGAGGCGGACACCATCGCCCTCGGCGCCATCGTCATGTTTTAAGGAGCCGCCGGCCCCCGGGGATGGCAGGAGAACCTTCCCAGCAGCGGGTTGCCTAAGACTAAAGTGCCGGTTTGCCCCCGCGGAAACCGGCAGCGCCACCAGGCATTGATTCAGGAGGTAATTTAATCAATGACTTACGAACATTTTGGCGCGCCCATTAAAAACACTGAAGTCGCATTGGCTGCGTTTGCCGATGCCGTAGAATCGGTGGAAAGTCATCCGTTTCCGGGATCCGCGTTTATGAAGCCAGCGACGACCCTGCCCGCGGTCCGGGTAGCGAGCTCCAGTGTTCGCGATCCGATCCTGGCCGCCACCAACCTTGCCAGTCAGCTCAACCACGAACACCTGGGCTGTGTGCTGTTTTTCTGTTCCGCGGAATACGATCTTAGCCGTCTTGGCACCGCCCTCGAGCATGCCTTTCAGGGCGTGCGCGTGTGTGGGTGTACATCCGCCGGTGAGATCACGCCGGAGGGCTATGGCCGTGGATGTATTACCGCCATTGGCTTTGACAATCGCTACTTTGCCATCGACTGCGCGCTGATCCGGGAGTTGGACCGTTTCACCCTGCAGGACGCTCAAGGCGTAATCGACGGACTGTTGTCCACGTGTCGAGACGCGAAGCTGGCGCCGGTCAAGGGCAATACCTTTGCGATAACCCTTCTCGACGGTCTTTCCAGCCGGGAAGAACTGGTTCTGGCCACTCTCAATGCCGCGCTGGGCACCATTCCCCAGTTCGGCGGTTCTGCCGGCGACGATGAGCGCCTGGCCAACACCCATGTGTTTTATGATGGCCAGTTCCACACCGGTGCCGCCACCGTTTTGCTGGTGAACACACCCCTGGATTTCCGGGTGTTTTCCACTCACCACATGGTTGAACGCAGTGAGAAACTGGTGGTGACCCATGCCTGCGCGGAAAGCCGGACCGTATACGAACTCAATGCCGAGCCTGCCGCCGATTCCTATGCCCGAGCCGTGGGTGTGGCTGTCGATGCCCTGGACCGCAAGGTCTTCGCCCTTCGGCCCATGGGGGTGAAGATCGGCGGGCATTACTTTGTACGCTCGGTCCAGCGGGTGAATCCGGACAAGAGCCTGACCTTCTACTGTGCGGTGGAAACCGGAATCGTGATGACCGCTATGGAGCCGGAATCCCTGCTGGACAGTGTGCGCACCCAGATTGAGGCCTCCGAGCGAGTGGTTGGACCGCCCCTGGTGACCATCGGCTGCGATTGCTTCCTGCGGCGACTTGAAGCGGAGCTGACCGGGGAGGTGGAGGCGGTCTCGGAATTCCTGCGCCACCACAAGGTGATCGGCTTCAACACCTATGGCGAGCAGTTTGACGGCATGCACATCAACCAGACCTTTACGGGGGTGGTCATTGGCCAGCCTGATATCCGTTCCGGGCAAGACTGACAGTCCCGCACGGGATGACCGGGACCGGCGCATTGCCGAGCTTGAGGCGGAAAATAAGCGCCTCGGGCGGATTCGTGACGCCCTGATCGTCCGGGTGGAGTCCGGTTCCGCCCACAAGCCCGAGCCCTACGCCGCCTTCGAGCACTCGGTGGTGCTTGCCGAGCAGGTACGGGAGCGCACCGAAGCGCTAAATCAGGCCATGGAAGAGCTGAAGGGCAGTAACAAGGCCCTGAACCGGGCCCGGGAAGAAGCTGAAACCACCCGCCAGCGCCTGAACGATGCCATCGAAAGCATTGCTGACGGGTTTGTCCTGTTTGACAGGCAGCACCGCCTGATCCAGAGCAACAGCCGGTTCCGCAGCTATTGGCGCCAGGCCGGTGTCGAGGTGCCTGAAGCGGGCACACGTATTAACGAGGTCAAGGAGCAGGCCGTCTCCTCCGGACTGATTGTCGAAGAGCACGGTCATCCGGATTCGGAAGGCGTGGTGTTTTTGCTCTCAAACGGTCGCTGGGTTCAGATGACCGAGAGACCCACCCGGGAAGGTGGGCTGGTGGTGCTGTATTCCGACATTACCGACGTCAAGAACAGTGAAATGGCGCGGCGTATCAAGGCGCTGGAGGAAAGCGAGCGCTGGATCCGTGTGGTCACCGACCATGTGCCGGCACTGATTGCCTATGTCGGTGCCGACATGACCATTCAGTTCTGCAACAAGGTCTATGAAGCCTGGTATGGCCGCAAAGGCGAGTCGCCCCTGGGCAAGCGCCTGGATCATGTGCATACGCCCGAGTTGTATCAGCGCCTGCTGCCCCACATTCTGGAGGTTATGGGCGGCCACAACGTGACCTTTGAATTCGAAGAAGCCGGAGAACAGGGCGAGGTGCGCTACATGCTCCGCTCCTATGTGCCCAATTTCGACGAGCAGGGCGACATCATCGGCTTCTTCGTGCTGATCCGGGATATTACCGACCGCCGCAAGACCGCGCTGGCCCTGGAGCAGGCTTATGACAACCTGGAGCGCCGGGTGAAAGAACGCACCGCCGCGCTGACCGGTCTGAACAGCCAGTTGCGCCAGGAAATCAGCGAGCGGGCGGCGGTGGAGGCCCGGCTTCGCGATGCCAAACTGGAGGCGGAGCGGGCCAACCTCTCCAAAACCAAGTTCCTGGCCGCGGTCAGCCACGATTTACTGCAGCCCCTGAACGCCGCCCGACTGTTTACCAGTGCGCTGCTGGAACAGTCATTCGGGCCCAAGGCCGAAGGGTTGGTACGTTCAGTGAGTACATCGCTGGACGACGTTGAAAATCTTCTGGGTACGCTCGTGGACATTTCCAAGCTGGATGCTGGCGTCATCACGCCGGACGTGACGGCCTTTGATCTTCGGGACCTGCTTAACAACCTCGCCCGGGAGTTCCGGCAAATGGCCATGGCCGAGGGCCTGCGGCTGGATTTTGTCGCCAGCTCCGCCACCGTGGAATCCGATTCCCAGCTGCTGGCCCGGATTCTCAGGAATTTTCTGACCAACGCCATTCGCTACACCGGCAATGGCCGAATTCTTCTGGGCTGCCGCCGGCGCAGGGATCATATCCTGCTGCAGGTCTGGGATACCGGCCCGGGTATCCCGGAAGATAGGCTCACCGAGATTTTCCAGGAATTCAAACGCATCCGGCCAGCAGGCTCACAGCCCGACAAGGGTCTCGGTCTTGGGTTGGCCATCGTGGACAAGATCTCCCGGATGCTCGGCCATGAGGTGACGGTAGCGTCCATCGAAGGCAAGGGTTCGGTGTTCAGCGTCAAGGTTCCCCTTGGCCGACTGCAGCCTACGCGACCGGAGCCGGATCAGAACCGCACGGTGTCCTTCGACAGCGGCCTGGGTGGCGCCCGGATCTGGGTGATCGACAATGACCAGTCCATCTGCCAGGGCATGAAAACCCTGCTGGAAGGCTGGGACTGTCAGGTGGTCACGGCGGTATCCCTGGAAGACCTGGAACGCCAGCTCGATCCGGCAAACAGCCCGGTGGACCTGATACTGGCGGACTACCACCTGGACAACGATGAGAACGGCGTGGATGTGGTGGCGGAGATCAACGGCCGCCGCCGCTGCCCGGCGCCGGTGGTGATGATTACCGCCAACTACACCAACGAGCTCAAGCAGCACATCCGTGAGCTGGGTCACCTGCTGATGAACAAGCCGGTGAAGCCGCCGAAGTTGCGCAGTGCGCTAAGCCATCTGCTGGGAAACTGAAAGTGGGGTCAGATGAAAATGGGGTCAGATGAAAGTTCATCTGACCCCATTTTCATCTGACCCCGATTTTACCGCTTCAGATACTGACTGAAATCGACATCACTGGCGGAAAGAATCGCCTGAACCCGGTTATGCACGCCAAGCTTGCGCAGAATGGCCGAGACATGGGCCTTCACCGTGGTTTCGGCGATGTTCAGGTTGTAGGCGATCTGCTTGTTGGACTCTCCCTTGGACATACGTTCCAACACCAGCAACTGCCGGCGGGTGAGGGAGTTCAGCAGTTCCGGCGATATCGGGTTGTCTTCATGCCGGCTGCGGCGGTTACTGCTTTCCTTGCCGGTGCGGATGATGTCGGAGGGCAGATACACATTGCCGTTCAGGATCTGCTGGATGGCTTCGGTCATCTGGGCCCGGGGAGAGGACTTGGTAATGAATCCGCAGGCGCCGTAGGTTATGGCCTGCAACACCACCTGTTTGTCTTCTTCCGCGGAGACAATCACCACCGGAATGGTGGGCGCTTCATTACGTAGCGTGATCAGGCCGGTCAACCCGTGCATGCCGGGCATGTTCAGGTCCAGCAGGATCAGGTCCAGGTCGTCATTTTCACGGGTGATTTCCAGGGCACTGTCCAGATCAGCGGTTTCGATGATCTCGCTGCCCGCAAAGCCGGAAGCAATCACGCTGCTGATGGCTTCGCGGAAGAGCGGGTGGTCGTCGGCAATCAGGATCTTGTAAGCCGGCTCCATGGATGTCTCTACCTGTTTGTTGTCATTGCCGGGGTTGGCTTCCGCATCATGATAGCGGTTTTCGGAAGAGAGTGTGGCATCGAGCTCGTCCAACATGGCGGCCTCCTGTGCAGGGGATCGACGGAGTCGGTGCCGATCCTCTGGTTATTATTGTGATGATTTCATTACACGCGATCTTCGTCCCGGGTTGAATGCGACCATCGCACCAAAAAACAGGCACCAAAGTACTATTCTTGCCCGGCTGCGGGGTTCGTATCGTGGAGGGATGAATCAACAGCCAACAATAAAGTCAGTTCTTCAATCCTTTCCGACTGCGGCCCGTTTTGTCCGGGTGGTCATCGCCGCGCTATTGCTTCTGTCCTTACTGATGAGTCCCGCCCATGGCAGTGACGGTGACCCTGAAGAGCTGCCGGTGCTGTCTGTCAGTGTCCTGCAGTTTGGCACCGCGCACTGGGAACTGGACCATATCCTTCACCGGGGGCTGGACCGCGAGAACGGCTACCAGCTCAAGCTGAAGCTCGTTGCCAATCTACCGGCTTCCCACCTGGCGGTCACCAGCCAGTCGGTGAACGGCGCGGTGGCCGACCTGCTGTGGGCGCAGTCCCGGTTCCAGGCCGGCACGCCCTATCTCTATGTGCCGTTCTCTTCCCGGATTGGCGACATTGTGGTTGCCGGCGACTCTGCTATCGGTTCGGTGGCCGACCTGGCCGGCAAACGCATCGGCGTGGCTGGCGGGCCGGACAGCAAAGGCTGGATACTGTTGCAGAACGTGGCCGCGCTCCAAGGGATCAACCTGGCACAATCCACCGAGGTCCAGTTCGCCGCCCCACCCCTGCTGAGCCAGGCCCTGAAGCGCGGCCAGGTGGATGCGATCGTCACCTACTGGCATTTTTCGGCCCGCCTGAAGGGAGAGGGCGGCTGGCGCTCCGCGTTCGGTATGGCCGACCTGCTCACCGCCATGAATCTGGACCGGAACCTCCCGGTTCTGGGCTATGTGTTCCCGGCGGGCTGGGCTGAAAACCAGGGGCCGTTGCTGGATCGCTTCGCCGGGTCCCTGCAGCAGGCAAAAGCCGAACTGGCGGCGGACAAATCCCACTGGCAGCGGTTGCGGCCCCTGATGGGCAGCCCGCAAGAGGGCGTTTTCACGGCACTGCGCAAAGGTTTTGTCGCCGGCACGCCCGCGCCTCTCACGGACCAGCGAATTACTGACCTATATCGGTTGCTGGCGCTCACCGGTGCGGACCCAGGCAACCTGATGCCGTCGGAGCTGTTCTACCGGAGACAACCGTGAACACCCGCTCCGGCCGCCCGCCGGCCTGGAGTTACTGGGTGGTTCTGCCTTCGTTTGTCCTGCTCTGGGCATGGATTGCCTGGTTTATCCAGTCTCCACTCCTGCCCACGCCCCTGGATGTGCTCGACACCCTGATAAGGGAGTCCGCCTCCGGCGAACTCTGGCACCATCTGGGTGCGACCCTTGGGCGTGTCCTGGTGGCCTTTGTTCTCGCCATGCTTCTTGGCACCGCCATCGGCATCGTGATGGGCCGGTCACGAACCACCAACGCCCTGTTCGATCCCCTGCTGGTGTTGATGCTGAACCTGCCAGCGCTGGTCACCATCATCCTGATGTACGTCTGGTTCGGCCTGGTGGAAGTGGCCGCCGTGATGGCCGTAGTCATCAACAAGGTCCCCAACGTCGCCGTCACCGTCCGGGAAGGGGCTCGCAGTCTGAATTATCGCCTTGAAGAAATGGCCACCGTCTACAACTTCACCCGCTGGCAGCGATTTCGCGAAGTCTGGGTGCCGCAACTGTTTCCCTACCTGATGGCCGCCACCCGCGGTGGCCTGGCCCTGATCTGGAAAATCGTCCTGGTGGTCGAACTGCTCGGCCGTTCCAGCGGCGTTGGCTTCCAGCTGTACATGGCCTTCCAGGTCTTCGACGTTGCCGCCATCCTCGCCTACAGCCTTGCGTTTATTGCCGTGGTGCAGCTCATCGAACTGGCCATCCTCCAGCCCCTGGAACGCCGTTCAAGCCGTTGGCGCCAGCCGGAGGCTGCCCATGCTTGAACTCAGAATCGCCGGCCGGGATTTTGGCCAGCCTGTGCTTGGGGAAGTGTTCACCACCATAGCCCCCGGCGACCGTATCTGCCTGCTCGGCCCTTCCGGTATTGGCAAGACCACGTTGCTGAATGTCATTGCGGGCCTCGACAGATCGATACCGGACGATGCGGTCATCGGACGCGACAGGCTCAGGGTGGGTTATCTGTTCCAGGAACACCGCCTGCTGCCGTGGCGAACCCTGAATGCCAACCTCCGTCTGGTCGGTGCAACCGAGCAGGAAGCCGAAAATTTGCTAAGTCAGGTTGGTCTCTCCGGTTACGGTCACTACTTGCCGGATCAGCTTTCTCTTGGCATGGCCAGAAGGGCTGCCTTGGCACGTTGTCTGGCGGTGAAGCCGGACTTGCTGTTACTGGACGAACCCTTTGCGTCACTGGATCCGGTAATGGCGGGCGGGCTGAAAAAACTGATCGCCGGCATTCTGGATGCTCACCCCGAAATGGCGATGATCTGTGTTACCCACGATGGTGGTGACGCCGAGATATTGGCAAACCGACTTTGGTACCTGGATGGCAAACCGGCGCGCTTGCAGTGGGATGATGCAGTGGGTGAGGCTGGTTTGATTGATGGACTTCTTGGGAGGCTTCGTAACCTTGATTTAGCCTGTCCCCCATAGCCCACTACCGCCCGATCAAGCAGTCTTGGAGGTTCCGAGGATCTTGGTCCGCTGAGGCCGGAACCCGGCCGTGGCAAGCATTACCAGAACCACGGTTACCCCCGCAGTAATGCCATAAGCTACAGGGTTCCACTCCAGATACAGCGAGAAGCGGATCGCCTCCACCGCATGGGTGAACGGATTGAACTGGCTGATCCAGTACAGCCAGGGACTGGCCTCATTCATCCGCCAGAGCGGATACAGGGCCGATGACAGGAAAAACATCGGGAAAATGACAAAATTCATCACCCCGGCAAAGTTTTCCAACTGCTTGATCCAGGTGGCAATCAGTAACCCCATGGCCCCCAGCATAAGACTGGCCAGCACCAGCGCCGGCAACACCGCAAGATACCCCCACAACGGCGGCTCCACGTCCACCAGCAGTGCCAGCAGCAGGAACACATAAACCTGCCCGACCGACACCACCCCCATCGCCAGCAGCTTGGTCACCAGCAAAAATGGCCGGGGCAGCGGGCTCATCAGCAACACCCGCATGCTGCCCAGCTCCCGGTCATACACCATGGATAACGCCCCCTGCATGCTGTTGAACAGGATGATCATGCCGCACAGGCCGGGGGCGATGTAGGTCTGGTAGGTGATGTAGGTCTGGTAGGGCGGGATGATGGAAATCCCCAGTACCGCCCGGAAGCCCGCGGCAAACACCACCAGCCACAGCAGCGGGCGCACCAGGGCACTGGCGAACCGGGTGCGCTGCTGCCAGAACCGCAGCCACTCGCGAGTCTGTATGCCGACAAAACAGTGCCAGTAATGGGCAGCTTTCATGGTTATCCGGCTCCGGTCAGGGAATGGAAGGTTTCCGCCAGATCCCGGGTGCCTTGGGCCCGGCAGATGGCGTGTCCGGTACCGTCGGCCAGCAACCGGCCCTGGTGCAGGATCAGCACCCGGTCGTCCTCGCGAACCTCCTCAATCAGGTGCGTGGCCCAGAGCACGGTCAGGCCGTCCTCGTCACAAAGGGTGCGCACGTGCTCGTTCAGTGCCTTGCGGCTGGCCACATCCAGACCCACGGTCGGTTCATCCAGCAACAGAAGAGAGGGTTCATGGAGCAGCGCCCGGGCAATCTCCACCCGCCGGCGGTGACCGCCATTGAGCTGGCGGACGGCATCGTTGGCCCGGTCCAGCAACCCGAAGCGCGCCAGTTCCCGGTCGCCCCGCGCCCGGGCTTCCTTGCGGGACAGTCCGTGCAAGGCGGCGTGGTACTGCAGGTTCTGGCGCACGGTCAGGTCCAGGTCCAGGGCGTTCTGCTGGAACACCACCCCGATCTTGCGCATGGCCTCGGCCGGCTGCTTTTTCAGGGACTGGCCGGCCAGCAGGATATCCCCCTGCTGCAACGCCAGTAGTCGGGTCAAAAGGCCGAACAGGGTGGACTTGCCAGCGCCGTTGGGCCCGAGCAGGGCATGGAAACGGCCCGAGGTCAGCGCGAAGCTGACCTCTTTGAGCACCGGCTTGTCGCCGTAGCGAAAGCTGAGGTTGCGGGCTTCTATAGTCATGAAGTGGGATCGATCACCACGCCCCAGGGGTAGCGGCCCACCTTGATGGATTTGATCACCTTCAGGTCCTCCACATCGATCACAGACACGTCACCTGAGACACCGTTGGTGGTGTAAAGATGCTTCTCGTCCTTGTCCAGATCCAGCTGCCACACCCGGCTGCCCACCAGCAGGTAGTCCAGTACGTCATAGGTCCTGGCATCCACCACCGCCACATGGTTGGCAGGGCCGAGGGCGACGAAGGCGTATTTGCCATCGGAGGTCAGTTCGATGCCCACCGGCTGCACCCGGTCCTGGTTGACCCCAGGCACCCTGAAGGATAACTCATGGATCTGCTTCAGGGTGTCGACATCGATAATGTGCACGGTGCCGCCGATTTCCGCCGAGGCCCAGGCAATCTTGCTGTCCCTGCTGAACTCCACATGGCGGGGGCGCTGGCCCACCACGATGTTCTTTTCGATCTCGAAAGTCTCGGTGTTGATCCAGTGCAGCATGCTGGTGGTTTCGGAAGTATTGACCGCCCACTTGCCGTCCGGGCTTACCGCCATACCTTCCGGTTCCACGCCTACCTCAATCTGGGCCAGGATCTCTTTGGAGTGGACGTCCAGGACAGTGACGATAGCGTCGTCCTCGTTGGCAATGTAAAGGTGCCTGTTGTTTGGATGCAGGGCGATCTGCTCGGGATCCTCACCGGAGGGCAGGGTATCGATGATCTTGCGGGTGGCCAGGTCCAGCACCTGCACGGTGTCGTCGTCGCTGGCGCAGATGTACAGCCTGGTGTAGTCCCTGGAAAGCAGAATACCCCGGGGTCGGGCGCCCACCCCGATGGTGTCGACGACTTCCATGGACTCGGTATCAATGATCGTGAGGGTGTTGTCCTTTTCGTTGGATACGTAGGCCAGGCTGGCCAGTGCGGCCGGTGTCGAGAGGGCGATCATGGCGGCCAGGGCGGTTTGCTTGAACAGAGATTTCATGGTGGAGCTCCTTGTTGTTTTAAGATGCGGCCGCGGAAGCGATCAGTTGTTAATCCGACACTCGCTCTCTGGCTTGTCAAAACCGAGGGTATCCATCTGGCTGTAGGGATGGAGGAAGCCTTCGAAGGGCGCGCGGGCAACAAGGCCCCGGGGGTGAACCAGTGGGATTGGCTGGCGTAGCTGGCCGTTCCAGTCACGATAGGTGAGCTTTCGGCCCTTGAAGGCGGCCAACTGGAAATTGTCGCTGAACAGGAAATTGCGGATCTCGGTGGGGTTCGCACTGTCGAGATCCGTTACGGCTGTGCCAATGGAGCGAACGGCGGCCCAGGCGGCGTAATCCTCGCTGTTCATGTCACGGCCGGCCAGTTCCCTGAACCGGTTCTGCAACTGCGCGGCTCCCCAGCTTTCCACCACCCGGTGCCAGGCCACCGGCATCATGCCCTGGGTGCCCGCCACCGGCCTTGGCAACCAGGTGTTAAACGGCACGTATTCACCGAAATCACCCCGCACATCCGCCACCACCACGGCATCGTAGTCATCGGCCCGGGTAAACAGCGGCAATTCCCGGGAGGCGGTGCGGCGAAGATCGGCGTCAAAGGTCCAGGGTTTATCCTCGACAATCTCCAGGCCGAAGCGTTTGGCCGAACGGCGAAAGGCATCCGCCCAGCCTTTGTCGGCCCCGGTGGGCCCGGTAATCAGGAACACTTCCTTCCAGCGCCGCTGGCTCAGCCACTGGCCGAGGGCGTCGGTCAGCATGGAATAGCTGGGCATGGTGTGCAGCAGGTTGGTGTGGCATTGCCGTGTGCGCAGGGCGTCATCCCGGGCCCCGGCGTTAAAGATCAGGGTGTTCTGACCGGCCTTGTCGGTGATGGCTTTCAGGGTCTGTGCCGGCGCATTCACGACAAACAGCTCAATCCCGGTCTTGCGCATGGTGGCGAAGGCGGCCATCGCCGCGTCTGCGGAGTTGGCCACCGTGCTCTGGAGCGTGTAGGTCTGGCCCAGAAATCTGCCAGTGGTGCTGTTGTCGTCCATGGCCAGCTCAGCGCCCCGCAGGCCCGCATCTTCTGGCTCGGGAATCACGTTCGAGAGCACCGGGCCCTGATCCGGCACCCACTGGATGTAGCCAATTTTTGTGTCGAGAGGTTCTGCCGGCACGCCCGAGGACATAAGGCTGGCGGCCAGCAACCCCGTCAGAACTGCCAGGTGGCGAAACGGCATGAAGGTACCCCATGTTTTTGTTGTCTTTCGTGTGAGTTTAGAGAAGGCACGTACTGGCGGGAATATTCTGAAAGTAGGAATCAGACAGTACCTAAGGAGGAGTTTTCCGGGCAGACACCTGCCGCCTACTACCAAGGAACTAGGTCAAAAACTCCAAAGTGGCATTCGGATCGGGCGTGGGGGTTCCTAGACTGAAAGTCAGCAAGTTGGCATCCGACAAATCCAATCGCCAACCATGGGGAATCCAATAAGAGAGGTAACACCAATGGCAACGTCCTTTTCACTGAAAGCATTAATGGCTTCGGCCATGCTTGGTCTGGCCGGTCTGGTCTTTGCGCACGGCAACGTCACACCGCAGGAAGTGGATACGGGCAACCTGCCGGAGCTCGGTGACGAAGTGCGGACCGAGAATCCGTTCCGTGAGGGCAATGAATACGGCGAGTTCAATGCCCAGGCCGTTGAAATCGGCGAGAGTGCCTACGCGGGCAACTGCGCCGGCTGTCACGGTATCCGCGCTATGTCGGGTGGCCTGACGCCGGATCTTCGCGAGCTCACCGAATGGGATGACGAGTACTTCATTGGCCGTGTTCGTAATGGAACTGCCCGGGGTATGCCCTCCTGGAAGAAAACCCTCGACCAGAACGCCATGTGGGCCATTCGCAGCTATGTGGAATCACTGCCGAAGCCGGAGTAATGGCAACGCTTTCGTCTTATCCATGCCTGAACCCAGGCCGGCCCTGCGCCGGCCTGTTGTCGTTGGGAGATAACAATGAAACTACTGTCTGGAATTCTGGCTTTGCTGCTTCTCACACAGATTGCTCTGGCCCAGGAGGTTGACGACGGCGACAAGCTCCTGAACCGGCCGGCGCAGAGAACCTACGACATCATCCTCGCGTCCGGCTACCTGAAAGTGGGTGTCTACGAAAACTTCCCCCCCTACTCCTATGACGTTGATGGCGAGCCCAGAGGGATTGATGTCGAGCTCGGGCGACGGATTGCCGGAGCAATGGGTGTCGAATTCAAAGTGCACTGGATCACTCCGGATGAAAATCTGGGGGACGACCTGCGTAACAACGTCTGGAAGGGCCATTACCTGGCCAAACAACGGCTGGCCGATGTCATGCTGCGGGTTCCTTACGATAAGGAGTATGCCTACATGCAGGATTCCACGGGTGAATACATCAACGAGCAGGTGGTTCTGTTCGGTCCCTACCAGCAGGAAACCTGGCAGATCGCCTTTAACCCGGAAAAGCTGGACTCAGTGGAAACCGTAGCTGTTTTCCAGTATCACCCGATCGGCGTGGAGATCGATACCCTTCCGGACTTCTACCTTTCCTCCGGACTGCGCGGGCGAATGCGTGAGCAGGTCCGGCATTACCCCAACGTGCGTGATGCGTTCAGCGCCATGCGGGAGGGCGAGGTCAGCGCCGTGATGGGCATGCGGGCAGAAATCGATCATGAGCTGGCCAGACCCGAAAACGCTGGTTTCAAAGCCGCGGGTAATGGTTTTCCCGGCATAGGCAAACAGGTGTGGGATGTGGGTATGGCCATCAAACACACCCATCGGCAGTTGGGGTATGCCCTGGAAGCCATTGTCGACAAGCTGGTCAAGAGTGGCGAGCTGAACGAACTGTTTGCCAGCCAGGAACTGCGCTACAGCGTGCCCGACTACTACCGGGAGTTTCTGGATCAGCAGGCCATCGCCCGGGCCGAGGGCGAACTCTGATCCCGCAGCCCGCCAACCCCGGCGAGCGATTTCTTTCAGGTAGTACGACCAAGTGATGAGAAAACCTGTTCCGGGGGGCAATTGCTGGCTTTCCCGCCAAGGCGAAGAATCGTACCAGAGGCGGGAAACGTTCCCGGTTCGCCCTGAAACGAACACAAAAGAACCGAAAACAAGAGAATTGGAGAGCGCAACCATGAGATCGAACAAGTTCGGGATTCGCATTGCCGCCAGCACCCTGGCGCTGGCGGTGTCGTACGGGGCCTATGCGGTCACCGACGAAGACATCATCAATGATCATAAAACGCCGGGCGACATTGTCAGTTACGGTATGGGCACCCAGGGCCAGCGCTTCAGCACCCTGGACGATCTGAATACCAGCAACATCCAGTATTTGCAGCCGGTATGGGGTTTCTCGTTCGGCAGCGAGAAAATGCGTGGCCAGGAATCGCAGCCGATGGTCAAGGACGGCGTGATGTACGTAACCGCCTCCTATTCCCGTGTCTACGCCATCGACGCCAGGACCGGGGAGGAAATCTGGCAGTACGACGCCCGCCTGCCGGATGGCATCATGCCCTGTTGTGATGTGGTTAACCGGGGTGTCGCCCTGTATGGCGACAAGGTTATCTTCGGCACTCTGGATGCCAAACTCGTTGCCCTGAACAAGGACACCGGCAAGCCGATGTGGATCAAGAAGGTGGCAGATTACCAGGCCGGCTACGCCATTACCGCCGCCCCCATCGTGGTGAAAGGCAAACTGATCACCGGTGTTTCCGGCGGTGAGTTCGGTATTGTCGGCAAGGTGGAAGCCTACGACCCGAATACCGGTGATTTACTGTGGACTCGTCCGACCGTTGAAGGTCACATGGGCTATGTCTACAAGGATGGCAAGGCCATCGAGAACGGCATTTCCGGCGGTAAGGCCGGCATAACCTGGCCCGGCGATATGTGGAAACACGGCGGCGCGGCCACCTGGCTGGGCGGCACCTACGATCCGGACACCGACTCCCTGTTCTTCGGCACCGGCAACCCGGCGCCCTGGAACTCGCACCTGCGCCCGGGTGACAACCTGTTCTCGTCTTCCCGTCTGGCGATCGATCCGGATGACGGCAGCATCAAGTGGCACTTCCAGACCACGCCCCACGACGGCTGGGACTATGACGGTGTCAACGAGCTGATCTCCTTCGACTACCAGGAAAACGGCAAGACCGTGAAAGCGGCGGCAACCGCGGATCGTAACGGGTTCTTCTATGTATTGAACCGTGAGAACGGCGATTTCATCCGTGGCTTCCCGTTCGTCGACAAGATCACCTGGGCGGAAGGCCTTGATCCGAAGACCGGCCGCCCGATCTATAAAGAGGGAGGACGGCCTGGCGACCCTTCCGCCATGGAAGGAACCAAGGGTGAAGTCGTGGTTGCACAGCCCGCGTTCCTGGGCGGCAAGAACTGGATGCCCATGGCCTACAGCCAGGAGACCGGCCTGTTCTATGTGCCTTCCAACGAGTGGTCCATGGACATCTGGAATGAGCCAGTCTCCTACAAGAGGGGTGCGGCGTTCCTGGGTGCTGGCTTCACCATCAAACCGGCGAATGATGATTACATCGGCGTACTCCGCGCCATGGATCCGAAAACCGGCAGGGAAGTGTGGCGCTACCAGAACACCGCACCTCTGTGGGGTGGTGTCATGACGACCGCTGGCAACCTGGTCTTCACCGGCACCCCGGAGGGTTATCTGAAGGCCTTTGATGCCAGGACTGGCGAGGAGCTGTATAAATTCAATACCGGTTCCGGTGTGGTCGGTACCCCGGTGACCTGGACCATGGACGGCGAGCAGTATGTCTCCGTGGCCTCCGGCTGGGGTGGTGCGGTTCCGCTCTGGGGTGGTGAAGTCGCCAGGGTGGTGAAGCACTTCAACCAGGGCGGTATGGTCTGGACGTTCAAGCTGCCAAAGGATCGCGTTGCCAGCAACTGATCCTGGAAAGCGCCGGTGTTCTGCCGGTCTGAAAGGGGCTGCCCGCGGGCGGCCCCTTTTGTGTTCACACGTTCAGGCCGCCTGATGCCGTGCGGTTTGGATAACCGATTCGTTGATGTCGTCAAACAGTTTGCGGTCGGTCTGACCGATCGGAAGATCATAGGTGATTGTGGCGCCAAACGCCTGCGGGTCGTGGGGGTCGTTGCGGATCTTATCGAACACCAGCAGCCGGGTACCCAGATAGAAGCCTTCCTGAAGATCGTGGGTGACCATGAAAATGGTAGTGCCGGTCTCCCGCCACAACCTCAGCAGCAGGTCGTGCATGTCCCCGCGAATACCGGGGTCCAGGGCACCGAAGGGCTCATCCAGCAACAGCACGCGAGGGCGCATAATCAGGGACTGGGCAATGGCCAGTCGCTGTTGCATGCCGCCAGAGAGTTCGTGAGGCCATTTGTCCGCCGAGGGCGTCAGGCCTACGGATTCCAGCATGGCATCCACTCTTTCAAGAGCCTCACGCCGGGCGCTGCCGAACAGCTTGCCCAGCCAGGGCTTCTGCTCCAGCTCCAGACCCAACAGTACGTTCTGGCGAACGGTCAGGTGCGGGAACACCGAGTAGCGCTGGAACACGATACCCCGGTTGCGGTCCGGCTCTCCCGGGAAGGCCTCACCCTCCAGCAATAGCTCACCCCGGGTCTGGGTTTCCTGGCCCAACAACATTTTCAGGAAGGTGGACTTGCCACAACCGGAGGCGCCTACGAGAGTGCAGAATTCGCCCTGTTTCACGGTCAGGTTCAGGTTTTCCAGGACCACCTGGTCACCATACTCTTTCCAGAGATTGTTGACGGTAATAAAGCTCATCAGTGGCCTCCTGCGTTGTACCAAGGGAACAGCCTGCGGTTGGTTAAACGCAGACACTGATCAATAACAATGGCGAGAATCGTGATCCAGATGACATAGGGCAGGATCACATCCATGGCCAGATAGCGCCGCACCAGGAAGATCCGGTAACCGAGGCCTTCGGTAGACGCAATCGCCTCCGCCGCGATCAGGAACAGCCAGGCCGGGCCAAGGCTAAGGCGCACGGCGTCGATCAGGCGGGGCAATACCTGAGGCAGGGCCATCCGGGTGATCACCTGCCAGGAATTGGCGCCCAGGGTCTGGATCTTGATCCGCTGTTCGCCCGGCAGCTCCCGAACCCGCTGCGCCACATCCCGCATCATGATCGGCGCGGTGCCGATGACAATCAGCATGACTTTCGAGAGTTCTCCGAGGCCGAACACGATAAACAGTATGGGCAGTATGGCCAGAGGCGGCACCATCGAAAGCGCCGAAACCAGAGGGGCGAGGTTGGCCCTTACCAGAGGCAGAACGCCATTGAGAATGCCCACCACCAGGGCCAGCAACGCGGCAATGCCAACGCCGAGCGCCAGCCGTCCGAGGCTGGCGGTGGTGTCCTGCCACATCAGGTAGTCGCCACTGCGGCGATCCTCCTGAAAGGCCATCCGATCCACGGCAGCGGTCATCTGTTCCAGGCCGGGCAGCAGTTTGTCGTTGGGGTTTTCCGCCAGGCGCTCCTGGGAGGCCAGGCTATAGATCAGCATGATCAGCAGGAAGGGCAGCAGGCCCAGCAGGGTGGCCGAGGCCCGTCCGGGATGGCGGTTGATCAGTCGCATAGGTTGTCTCCTCTGGTCACACAACACGGCAAGGTTATCGCGGGCAACAGCATCCCTTGCGATTCGGTCTCCCGGGCTTTTGTCCCGCCGTGTAACCTCCCAGAGGTCGGTAACTCTCGGACCAGCCATCCGGGTAGCTGTTGCGTGCCTGCCCGGACCGGAACCCTAGTCACCCATTTGTCTTTCGTGTTCGCCGCTCTGTCTGCGATGTTGTGCACAGTGCTGTGAACGGATCGGGGTTTTGAAAACCGTCTGTTCTTAACAGTGCAGATGGCGTGCCAGATACATCAAGCGGGCAATAACGGGGGAGTCGGGGCGAATTTGGCAGCAAGTATGCGCCAATATGGTGCGGGGCGGTTCGGGGTGCACTGTCATGAGCCTGCTCGCTCCAGCAGGGACCGGGCCGGCCTCGAAGTCGGCTTTAATCCACTGTAAATCCATAACTTTGTCCTCAGATTCCGTCTTTTCTGGCTCTGTTTGAGCGGCGCATAATCCAACTTACATACATACTGGCATGTAAGTTGAATGGTTAGATCAAAGGAAAAAACGTGCCAGAAGACAAACCGACTGTCCGCGTCGCCGGGCTGAAGAGAGGAAAACGATGACAGAACTGACCAACACCAAGACCCTGAAAGAAAAACTCACCGAGGCGGGCGTGAAGTACGCTATCGCCAGCTACGTTGATATTCATGGTGTCACCAAAGGCAAGTTCGTTCCCGTTGCCCACCTGGGGCAGATGATGGAGGGCTCCGAGCTGTACACCGGTGCGGCTCTGGACGGCGTGCCCCAGGACATCTCCGACGATGAAGTCGCTTCCATGCCGGATCCGAACGGGCTGGCCATCTGCCCATGGAATCGCCGGCTGGCCTGGTTTCCGGGCAATCTGTACCTCAATGGTGAGCCGTTCGAAGCCTGTTCACGCAACATCTTCCGGCGCCAGCTCAGCGCAGCCGCCGATATGGGTTACCGCTTCAACCTTGGGATTGAAACCGAGTTCTTCCTGTTTCGTGACACCGAAGACGGCGGCTTTGCCCCTTTGAGTGACCGGGACAACCTGGGTAAGCCCTGCTACGACCCCCGCGCCCTGATGGACAATCTGCCCATCATCGACGAGTTGGTGGACGCCATGAACGAACTGGGCTGGGACGTGTACTCCTTCGACCATGAGGACGCCAACGGTCAGTTTGAAACTGACTTCAAATACGCCGATGGCCTGACCATGGCGGACCGTCTGGTGTTCTTCCGCATGATGGCCAACGAAATCGCCCGCAAACACGGCGCTTTCGCGAGCTTTATGCCGAAGCCGTTTGCTGACCGCACCGGCAGTGGTGCCCACTACAATATGTCCCTGGCCGACATCAAAACCGGTGAGAACCTGTTCGAGCCCAGGGATGATGACCTGCACAACTGTGGCATCAGTAAGATTGCTTACCATTTCATTGCCGGCGTGTTGAAACACGGCGCGGCTATCAGCGCGGTGATCGCCCCTACGGTGAACAGCTACAAGCGTCTGGTTCGCCAGGGCAGCATGTCCGGCTCCACCTGGGCGCCGGTGTTCATGTGTTATGGCTCCAACAACCGTACCAACATGATTCGCATTCCCAGCATGGGCGGTCGCATTGAATGTCGCGCTGCAGACATTGCCTGCAACCCTTACCTCGGCAGCGCCCTGATCCTGGCGGCCGGGCTGGAAGGACTTCGCGAGGGCCTGGATGCCGGCGAGCCACACCATGAAAACATGTACAACTACAGCGATGCCGACATTGCTGCCCAGGGTATTGAGTACCTGCCTCGTCACCTCGGTGAAGCCGTCGAGGCGTTCGAGGCCGATCCGCTGGCGAAGGACGTCTTCGGCGAAGCCATGTTCAGGAGTTTCGTCGATTACAAGAAAGGCGAATGGGAGAGCTACCAGAACCACGTGTCGTCCTGGGAGGTCGACCGTTACCTGAAGATGTTCTGACCCCCCAGGGCAGCAAGAAACGGATGGCAGCGACCGATGGATAACGGCATAGTGTGGGCGAGTGGAGAGACGGATAAACAGGACCTGAACCATGCCCAGATCACAGCACCATCCGCTGCCCCCTGCTTCTGGAGAACCCGAAGCCGCAACCCCGGTTGCAGACCGGATGGTGGCCCTGGCCAGATACATCGAAAGCCGTCCCGATGAGCCGCTCAGGCTGGCCGATCTCGCTGAGATTGCCGGGCTGTCAGCTTCCCATCTTCAACGGTCGTTCAAGGAGACCTTCGGGTTATCGCCAAAGGCCTATCAGGATGCCCTCCGGATGCGCGCGTTCAAACAGGCGCTGCGAACTGGCCAGGCCGTCACCGATGCCATCTACGATGCCGGCTTTGGCTCGGTCAGCCGGGTGTATGGCGCACCGGACCGGCAGGTGGGCATGCCGCCGTCGCGTTATGGAAAAGGCGGCGAAGGTGAAATGATCGCCTATGCCAGCAGGCAAACTGCACTTGGCCTGCTGATGATGGCCGCCACCGACAAGGGTGTGTGCTTTGCCGAATTTGGCGACGATGAAGAGACCTTGCACGAGCAACTGCAGAAGGAATTCCCGAAAGCCCGGCTCGCCCCGTCAGGGGCCAGTGAGTCTCCGGAACTGGATGCCTGGATGGTCGCGCTTGATGAACACCTCTGCCAAAACAAACCCCGCCCTGACGTGCCTCTCGATATTCGTGGCACTGCCTTCCAGACAAGAGTCTGGAAGCTGTTGTTAAGCGTTCGGGAAGGCGAGGTGGTGAGCTACACAGAACTGGCAAGGCGCCTTGGGGAACCCAAAGCGGTTCGGGCAGTGGCCTCCGCCTGCGGCAGGAATCGCATCGCGATATTGATACCCTGCCACCGGGTGTTGAGAAGCGACGGCTCGCTCGGAGGCTATCGCTGGGGCCTCGACCGCAAACAGCAGTTGCTTGAGAAGGAGCGTTCAGTCACGGCCGAGTAACACCCAGAATTGCCGTCGGAAAAATGCCGCCTCCTGTTTCAATGAAAACAGCTTCGGCGCGAACAGCCAGGTCTGGGTGATACCCATCAGGTAGGTATAACTCAACAGCCCCAGATCTTCCGGATCTTCCTCCGTTTTGATCAGACCAAGCTGAACGGCCTGGCCAACCAGATCCCGAAACATGGCAATAATCGACGCGGTCAATGCCCGCTCCCGTTTCAGAGTGCGGCTCATGGCATCGGTGAGTTCGGTCTTGTTCAGCAGGATTTCAAACGACTGCCGGTACTTTCTGTCGTTAGCCAACAACCCCAGCCAGCGCTCGATAAAATGGTCCATCGCCGCAATGGGGGTATCGCGCATGGCTGAACATTCTGCGACGAGTGCTTCCAGCGGTTCCTGAGAATAGGCCAGCACCGCTTCGTACAGATCGTCCTTGTTCTCAAAATGCCAGTAAATCGGCCCACGACTGCAGCCCGCTTCCTTTGCAATCCGGCTTAATGTGGTCAGTGAGTAGCCATCCCGACTGAACAGTTTTAATGCCGCTTCAAGAACGGTCTGGCGGGTTTTTTCGGCATCTTCCTTGGTACGACGCATAGGTGGTTTTTTCTCCGGTTTACTCGGGTGCTCGGGGTTGGGGGCGGATGGCCTCTCCAAAACTGTGCGGAGCCATGGATGGCGGAGCCCAAGCGCCCCAGGGATGGGCCGAAGGAGCGTGTTTTGGAGAGGCCATCCGCCCCCAACCGTGCTCCCAAGCTCACAAAAAAGGGCACGAGTAATCGTGCCCTCAGCTGTCCATCAAGGCAAGCAATGACCGGACTTAGCCCGAATTATTCATAAAAAAAGGCGAACCTTGCTCAACCCATTGATATAATGGGAGTTACACCAATAACGCTTCGGAAGAAGCTAAACAAGGTTCGCCCATGTCCAATTCTATCCCAACTCAACTGCGCTTTCCTCC
>NZ_JBSXNZ010000053.1:0-80996 GCF_056857895.1 Marinobacter sp. B-21 | reverse complement strand
AGGTCTTTAACCGCCTGTCTCTGGTAAGCTTGTTGGATACGATGACTCGGCTTCAGAGCCAGCCATGAACCGCCGTATACGGAACCGTACGTACGGTGGTGTGAGAGGACGGGGGAGGTAACTCCCCCTCCTACTCGATCCCGGAATTTGTGTTTATGTTGTGCCAGTCAGGGCAACCAGATTTCAAAAACGCCACCACCAAGGCTGCCGCCATTGTGCAATTTGATGGCTCCGGTTCTTTTCCCGTCGCTGTGAAGCTCGGCAACGGAAGACGCAAAGAACAGCCCGAGGCTGGTGCTGCCACTTTTGAAATCCAGGGATTTGAAGCTCAGGGTGCCAGTGTGCTGCATGCTGTCCGGGTACCCCTTTCCGTCGTCTTCAACACCTATCACGAGATAGCCGTCCCTTTCGCCGGCCGTAAGGCGGATCTTGCTCTTGGTGTAGCGTATGGCGTTATTGATGGTGTTATTGAGCGCGCCGGTCAAAAGATCCTCGTCGAAAAAGCCGTTAATCTCCTCGGCCTCTACCGAGCAATCAATGCCCAGACCCTTGAGTAGCGGGGTGTGCCGGACCAGGTGTTCGGAGAGGAAGTCGGGCACAAAGTGCTCCTCAATATGAGCAGACAGGTTATTTTCCCCCAGCCGGTAGATACCCAGAAGCTGAACCAGGTCGTTATGCATGCGTTCGGCTTCATACTGCAGGGTATTGAATCGTGAAGACTCCCCCAGTGCTCTCTCCTGTTCTGATCGCAGTTCGTCCAGGGAATTCAGGAGCATACCAAGGGAGTTCTTCATATCGTGAACAGCGGAGGCAAGGACCATTGAAAAATCAATATTATGGTTGTTCATTCGGTGAGCCCCTTCAGCTTGCGTTGCAAGGCGATATAACGTCGGTGTTGGCGGTGTTGCCCTGGCAGGTTTGATAACCGGTCCAGGCAGGTCTGGCAACGCCTGAGAAGATCGGTTTTTTCCGGGTTATTGTCGTATTCCTTCATCAGCACCTGCACCAGGTTCAGGTTCAGGGCGGCATGATCAGGAACAATTTCCAGGGCTTTGGTAAACGTGTCCGCGGCTTCCCGCAGGTCCCCGGACTCAAACGCCCTGATGCCGTCGCGGTTAAGCGTGCGGGCCATGATCTTCTGACGGAATCCGACAGGCTCGTCCAGGAGACTTTCGATTTTCTGCAGGGTGTCTGGATCATCGCTGAAACGTTCGGCCATTTCGGCCAGAAGCTGTTTCGCTTCCGTCTCGTGGCTCATCCGGAACAGGGTTTTTGCATAGTCCAGCGCCGTTTGTACGTCCAGTGTTGTGGTGTCCTGAAGCTCAGGCCTGATTCTTTCGAGGATCTTGGCCGCCTGCTGATCCTGCCCCTGGCCAGCATACACCCGGCACTGAATGATCTGACTGCGCACCGCGATGTCTTCTTCCTCCGCGAACCGTTTTTCCATTTTTTTCAGCATAGCCAGTGCTTCTTTGGCCCGCGCGGCGCCTTCTTCTTCCAGATCGCCCTCACTGAGGTCGGACAACGTTTGCCCGAGAGCAAGATAATGGCCAGAGTTGTCGTGAATCGAGTAGGTTCCGAGCTCAACGGTCCGGCGCCACGCATCCGACGCAGTGTCCATGTCCTGATTGGAGCCGGCCAGCTCCGCCAGATGCTTCTGTCTGAGCAGGGCATTAGGGGAGTGTTGTGCGGCCTGTTCGAGTATTTGCTGGGCCTGGGTCGGACGACCCTGTTGCTCCAGACCTTCCGCGAGGAGGTCATAGGCTTCCATATAGTCTGGATGCTTGGCGATAAGCTCCCGAAGTCCATCAACTGCGTCGTCGAAGCTTCGTTTTGCAAGCAGGACTTTGCAGCGGCCAAACCTTGCCCATGAAAGCTCACGTTGGGCCAGCACATCGTCAAAAACCTTGAGCGCGTGAGCGAGATCCCCCAGTTGGAAGTAGAGGTCTCCCAGGGTTTTCATCAACCAGGTTTTGTAGCGGGGTTGCCTGGGGAGTGCCTGGAGGCATAGGGAGATGGCCTCCGGATAGTTCTCCCGGTCGATTTCCCGGTTAATGGGCATAAGCGCGTTACGCTGGCTGATGAGGCTGCCAAGTCTTTTCTCTAGAACTGCCCGGTTGATCGGTTTGGTCAGATAGGCATCCGGCTGATATTCCCGAGCCCCCATTACCATTTCCTTGGATGTCTCGGCGGTGACCATCAGAAACAGGGAGGAGCGCTTCAGGAGCTTTTTATGGCGGAGTTCTTCCAGTATGTGCTGCCCGTTTTTGCCTTCCCCAAGGTTGAAGTCACAGAGCACTACATCAACGTGGTTGTAGGTGCAGTACTGGATAGCCGGATTGGCATGGGCAACCAATTCGATTTTGTCTGCGCCACAGCTGCGTAACATCTGGCGTATGGACAACCGGAAGTTCTCGAAGTCATCAATAATCAGGAATGTCAGCTTGCCGAAAGGATTGAAATCGGTTTTTGAATCGGTCATGAGCGCTTCTGCTTGAGTAACTTGTTAACCAGCGCCCGCAATGCAGCGGGTTTTACAGGCTTGTAGAGAATCTGGTAACCACGGTTAATGGCATCTTCCCGAACTTCGGGTGCCATATACCCGGTGATAAGTATCCCCGGGATGTCCTCGCTAAGCGCGTCACGGATACTGTCCATGGCATCCAGGCCATTCTTGTTATCATCAAGCTGGTAATCGGCAAGTATAATATCGGGTCTCTGGCCTTCCAGTTTTTCCATGGCATCTTCGAGGCTTTCCGCAGCGGTCACATCACACTTCCAGTTACCAAGCAAAGCCACCATGCCGTGAAGAATGGCAGGGTCGTTGTCGATACACAGGAAGTGCAGGCCGCCGAGGTTCGAAACCCGTCGTGAGGTTGAGGCAGACTTAGTGGCGACGGGCTCGTTCTGTTCCGGCGCGGCGACAGGGACGGTGATTCCGAACACACTGCCACGGCCCTGAACCGAGTGTACGCTGACCGGATGGTTCAGCATGCCACTGATCCGGTCCACGATGGCCAGGCCGAGCCCGAGCCCTTTCTTGTCCCGGCCGTGCTGGAAACGGCGAAACTCCTCGAAAATGTGCGCCAGCTGGTCTTCGGGTATACCCGGACCCGTGTCCCAGACTTCAATGCGGATATACCCCTTTAATCTCCGGCAGCCGAGCAGAATCTTCCCTTCCGGCGTATAGCGTATGGCATTGGACAGGAAATTCTGGACCACACGGCGCAGCAATTTGGCGTCCGAGCGGATCCAGACACTGCTGGGTACAACGTGGAGCTCCAGGTCCTGATCCTTGGCAATCGCCGAAAAGTCGGTCGCAAGATGTCGCATGATCTCATTAACCGGGAAGGCCCCGATGTCCGGTTCCAGTGCACCTGCATCAAGTTTGGAGATATCAAGCAATGTACTGATGATCTCTTCGGCAGCACCGAGGGAACTGTCAATATGATCCACCAGATCTTTCATTTCAGTATCGTCGGCCTTGCCAGCCAGGGCAGAGGTAAACAGACGGGCCGCATTGAGGGGCTGCAACAGATCATGACTGGCCGATGCCAGAAACCGGGTCTTGCTCTGGTTGGCCTGCTCGGCAACGGATTTCGCTTTCAGCATCTGCTCATTGATGACCTGAAGCTCCTGGGTACGCTCCTTCACCCGTTGTTCAAGGTAGATATTGGTTTCCTTGAGGGCCTGCTCGGTCCTTCGCATGGCTGTGATGTCCTGGAAGGTGGTTGCATAGCCACCCCCGGGTATCGGGCTGCCGTCTACCCGCAGGACGGTTCCGTCGGGCCTCTGGCGCTCGTAGGACATCGGCCGGCCTTCCCGCATGCTGGTGCAGCGGTCCTCGACAATTTCATCAATCCTGCGGGCTGACAGGTTGGCGTTGGTCAGGTTATACCGCATCAGATCTTCGACCGGGCGCCCAACCTTGACAAACCCCTTGGGGTAAGTGAACAGCTCGAGATAGCGATGATTCCAGACCACCAGTTGTTGCTGATGGTTAACCACCGAGACGCCCAGACTGATGTTTTCAATGGCTGACTGTAGCAGTTCCCGGCTGAACGTCATGGCCTGGGAGGCCTCATCGACGATGCTGACCACGTCCTCAATCTGCATGTCGCGACCGGTGAGGGTGGATTCCAGCACCACGCGGGCCGTGGAGGCCCCGATAACGGAAGCCAGCTGCCGCTCGATGTACTTCATGAGGTGGGCGGATGCAGGACGGTGTGGGTGCAGCCGGATGGCGTTGCGGCGCTCGTAATTCCGGAAAATCGTCTCGGAACGCTCCTCGCCCATGAAACGGTCGGTGAGGGCCTGCAGGTCAGAGGTCAGAATCTCGCCCTGCCAGCTCTGGTGCTGGGCGGTTTCCGCTTTCGGCTGGGGATCGTGAAAGAACGAGGCAATCTGAATTTTTTCCCGCACCCGTTGTCGGGTAAGCATGGAAAGCAGGATGTAGACCACGGTATTTATGCCAAGGCTCCAGATAATGCCATGGCTGATCTGATCCAGATCAGAGCCAAACAATGCCGTGGGTCGGGTCCAGTTGATACCCCAGATGCCCTGTTCAATCAGCGAGTCCGTTACCCATCCGGTGGTTGCGAGTGCCGGCAGCAGCAGGGTGTAGCACCACATCAGGAAACCCAGGCCGAGGCCCCAGACGGCGCCCATGTAGTTGCCGCGCCGCCAGATGATACCACCAACCAGCGCCGGCCCGAACTGCGCGGCTGCTGCGAAGGAAAGCAGTCCAAAGGCGGTCAGGCTGTAATCCTCGCCCGCCATACGGTAGAAGCCATAGGCAGTCAGCAGGACCACAAAGATCGCGACACGGCGAATGCTGAGCAGAAGATAGCTCAGGTCGTTGCGCCGGTTCATCCCCGGCCGGAAAAATTTCAGGAGCGCCGGCATGATAATTTCGTTGCTTACCATGGTGGCGATGGCGACCGAACTGACGATCACCATGGCCGCTGCGGCGGAGCCACCACCCAGAAACGCCAGTATCGCAAGCCATTCCTCCCCGGCCATGATCGGCAACTGGAGAATCAGTATATCGGGGTTGCCCGCGGCCGCTTCGGGAGACAGCATGCCCGCCGCAGCGATGGGAAGTACAAAGGCGGAGGCCACGATCAGGTAGATGGGCATGGCCCAGCGCGCGATCTCAAAATCCCGGTGATCGGTGTTCTCGACCACCATGACATGGAATTGTCTTGGCAGGCAGATGATAGCCAGCATCGCAACCAGGGTCTGGGTGATAAAGGCGGGAGCCTCGATGCCGTCGGTGGTCAGGGTGCCCATCAGGTCGGCGTCTTTCGCCCGGGAAAACAGGTCGCCGAATCCACCGTACAGGCCGTAGCCGACAAAAAGGCCGACGGCGATAAAGGCCACGAGCTTTATCAGGGACTCGAAGGCGACCGCCTGAATCATCCCCCGGTGGTGCTCCGTCGATTCCAGGTGCCGGGTGCCAAACAGCACAGTGAATACCGCCAGGGCCAGGGTGATGTACCAGGCAGAATCCTTCCAGGCCGCTGAGCTTAGCCCCTCGTAGCCGGTACCTGTCCCGGACAGGACGGCGAAGCCCATGGCAATGGCTTTCAGCTGCAAGGCAATGTAGGGAACGCTGCCTATGAGGGCGAAGGTTGCGATCATCGCGGCCAGGAGCTGTGATTTGCCGTACCTGGAGGCGATGAAATCGGCGATGGAGGTGCTGTTGTTGCGTTTGCTGATGTAGATAATCCGGCGCAGCATGTGAGCGCCGAACACGAAGACCAGCAGCGGGCCCAGGTAAATCGGGAGAAAGCCAAGGCCTTCCTGGGTGGCGCGGCCCACGGCGCCATAGAAGGTCCAGGAAGTAAAGTAAACTGCCAGTGACAGGGCGTAGATATGGGTTCGTGCCAGGCGCCGCCGATACAGCCCCGGATGTTTGTCGCCGGCCCAGGCGATCACGAACAGGATCGAAATGTAAGTGATGGAAATAAGAGCCAGCAACCAGGCGCTAATCATGGATATTCATTCCCGTCAGGGTCGGCAGGTCAGGGCGTCACGCTATTGTCGCATCATTCCGCACAGACGGTGTCATACAGGGCATCTCCGGGTTCAAGAACCTTCAGATTGTCTACCCGGGGGCTTCCGTCCGATCCCAGGGGCACGAGTTCCCGGGACGCACAGTTGATGATGTGAATGCGGTGGGAAACGGCGTCTATCACCTTCTGTTCGAAGCGATAGAGCGTAAACCGGACGATGTCATCGCTGTTTGTGTCACGGCTGATACTCTTGATATCCACAGTCGAAAAAGCGGTAACATACGGAAAAACAAAGGTCCAGGGCCGCCAGAGGATGCCGTCAGTTTCAGTATTCACAACCACGGCTTCTTCCGGCAGGCGGGATTGTTTCTGGTCGAACCAGGTGTATTCCATGTAGATGAGATAGCCGAGCATGCCGGCGCCGGCAAAAACGGGGATGATCCACTTCGGGGCTTTGTTTCGGGTAGCGGCCCTGATACCCAGAGCGATACCTGCGGCACCCAGGCCGCAGACTACTGTGGCAACAAATGTCCAGAACATAAAATAACTTCCTCAAAAAAGAACGGGCTCCCTCATTGAGGAAGCCCGTTCAGTATCAACCTGTCAGTTCAGGGAACGAATCAGGTTGAGATGTTGCTCAGTGGTCTTGAGCCTGACCGGCACCACGTGGGTAACGGACGCTTTCAACCAGCTCCTGAATCTCAACGGGCGGCTCTTCAGTTGCGTTGGATACAATGAAGGCTACCGCAAAGTTGACAATTGCGCCAACCGCGCCGATGGACAGCGGGGAGATGCCCAGCACCCAGTTCTCCGGGGTATCTGCCAGGTTGTTGGTACCCGGAATGAACAGCCAGCCCTTATAGACGAAGATGTACGCCAGGGTGAAGCCCAGGCCGGTCAGCATGCCGGAGATGGCACCGGTGTTGTTAACACGCTTGGAGAAGATACCCATCATCAGCGCCGGGAACAGGGACGCGGCGGCAATACCGAAGGCAAGTGCCACCACCTGTGCCGCGAAGCCCGGGGGATTGGCGCCAAGCCAGGTCGCCACCGCGATCGCGACAGCCATGGAGATCCGTGCTGCCAGCAGTTCGCCTTTCTCCGAGATGTTCGGGTTGATAGACCCCTTGATCAGGTCATGACTCACCGCGGAGGAAATCGCCAGCAACAGGCCCGCTGCTGTGGACAGTGCTGCCGCGAGGCCGCCCGCCGCAATGAGACCGACCACCCAGCCTGGCAGGTTGGCGATTTCCGGGTTGGCCAGAACCAGGATATCCCGGTTAACGACCAGCTCGTTGCCTTTCCAGCCACGGGCGTCAGCCTCGGATTGGAAAGCTTCGCTGTCGTTATACAACTGGATACGGCCATCTTCGTTCTTGTCGGTGAACTGAATCAGACCGGTAATTTCCCACTCCCTGATCCAGTTCGGACGCTCATCGTACTGGATTGGCTCAGCTGCGGTGCCGTCCGGGTAGATGGTGGTCATCAGGTTCAGGCGCGCCATGGAAGCAACAGCCGGCGCAGTCAGGTACAGCAGGGCGATGAAAACCAGGGCCCAGCCGGCTGACCAGCGCGCGTCGGCAACTTTCGGCACGGTGAAGAAGCGGATGATGACGTGCGGCAGGCCAGCAGTACCGATCATCAGTGACAGGGTAAACAGGACCATGTTCAGTTTGTTGTCCACGTCCGCGGTGTACTCGTTGAAGCCGAGGTCGGTGATGACCTGATTCAGCTTGGAGAGTAGCGGCATGCCGGAGTCCACGTGGGTGGAGAACAGGCCGAGACCGGGAATAGGGTTACCGGTCAGTTGCACGGAGATGAACACGGCAGGGATGGTGTAGGCGACGATCAGCACGCAGTACTGGGCAACCTGGGTGTAGGTGATACCCTTCATGCCTCCCATAACGGCGTAGATGAAGACCACGACCGCAGCAATGATCAGACCCAGGGTGGCGTCAACTTCGAGGAAGCGTGAGAAGGCAACACCGGCACCGGCCATCTGGCCGATTACGTAGGTCACGGACGCGACGATCAGACAGATAACCGCCACCAGGCGCGCATTCTTGCTGTAAAAACGATCACCGATGAACTCGGGTACGGTGAACTTACCGAACTTCCGCAGGTACGGGGCCAGCAGCATCGCAAGCAGAACGTAACCGCCGGTCCAGCCCATCAGGAAGGTGGAGTTGGCGTAACCACCGGCGGCAATCAGGCCCGCCATGGAAATGAAGGATGCCGCTGACATCCAGTCGGCACCGATCGCCATACCGTTGGTGATCGGATGAACGCCGCCGCCGGCAACGTAGAAGTCCTTGGTGCTACCGGCTTTCGCCCAGACAGCGATCAGGATATAGATGAGGAACGAGGCCCCTACGAAAATGATGTTGATGGCAAATTGGCTCATTCGTTCTTACTCCTCGTGCACGCCGAATTGTTCGTCGATCTTATTCATGCGCCAAGCGTAGAAGAAGATCAGAGCGATAAACGTAAGGATGGAGCCTTGCTGGGCGAACCAGAAGCCCAGATCGGTGCCACCAATCGGAATGCCCGCGAGCATCGGACGAAGCAGAATTGCAAAGCCATAAGATACCAGGGCCCAGACAATCAGGCTCCCGAATATCAGGCGCAGATTCGCCTTCCAGTACTTCTCAGCGTCGTAGCTATGACCAACTGACATAGGATCACTCCTGTTTTGTTGTTGTGGAGGTTGGGTGGGTTTTTGGCGAGGCACTTGGGTTAGAGAATTTATTATTCATATAAGTACTTCTCCGACTAGTTGTCCCTACTGACTTTACTGGTCAAGCGATTTATAGATATTGGCAAAAGGTCTAATTCTCAGTCATTTGCCGAATAATTGATCGAATTCTGCGCACTCGTTCGTAGCTGGAATTAAAAACGATGCATGTTTTGCAGTCGCCGGTGATAAAGAAGCTTGTCGTGGAGTCCCTTAAGGGTTTTTACCCCCTCCTTCCGGGCCTTGTTCAGGGCCACCAGGGTCAGCTCTGCGGTCGCCAGGGCATCGGACGCGGCGTGGTGCCGTTCAGTAACCTCCAGGCCAAAATAGTCCGCCCAGTGATCAAGGCCCTTGCCGCCCGTCTTTGTATTCGGAAAAAAGGCCGGCATCAGGTCTGCAACGTCCATCCAGGTGTGGCTCAGGGTGTAGCCAATCTGGGCCCGTAGGGTTCTCTCCAGGAATTTCTGGTCGAATGCCGAGTGATAGGCCAGTACGGGATCGCCGTTCATCCATTCCAGCAGGTAAAGCAGTGCATCTTCGGTTTCCTGGCCCTGGGTAAGGGCTTCGGGGCCAATTCCGTGGATGAGTACGGTTTCCCGTATATCCAGTTCCGGTCGCCTCAGAATCAGATCAAACTGGTCACTGAGGTGGATAATGCCGCCCCGGATGGCAACAGCGCCGATTGCGATGACCTCATCTTTCGCAGCATTCAGCCCCGTGGTTTCCAGATCGAGTACAATCAGGCGGCAATCGGATAGCAGCTGCTCCCCCGGTGATTTGGGATGGGGCAGATTGTCCGGGTCGTGGCTGCCAATCTTCCCGCCCCGGCGCTGCTCTATCCATTGTTTTATCTGTTCCAGCATGACGTGTTGCCTGACGGTCAGAGTTGGTAGGTCACTTCGAGTTTCTGTTGCAACCGCTGAGCCTGTCTGAAAGACTCCCGGAGGATGCGCCGATCCAATGGGTTCAGATCGTCCGGATCAATGTAGTTGGTCAGTTCTTCGCCCTTTTCGAGCATTTCCTGGTGGGCTCGCATCCGGATGGCCTGGATCAGGCTATAGCTTTCCTTCCAGGCATTGGCGTCCTTCGGATCAAAGACCCCTTTTTTTGCCAGCTCATCCATGCGCTCCAGGGTGTTTGCCGTTTCGACCCCGTTGGCTAATGCAAAGACCCTGATCGCTTCCACGAAGGGCGCAAGGCCCTGGCGTTTGAGGTCAAGCGCACGCTTTTTGCCTTCTGAGACATAGCGGAAATTCCGGAACATGGTCAGCGGCGGCTTCCGTTGAAAGGCATTGCCCGCCAGCATCTTCTGGAACAGGGCGTTTTTCCGGATACGGGACAGCACTTTGTCCAGCAGATCATGCAACGGCTCGGTGGCGCCAAACACCGCTCTCATATCGAGAAAGATTGAGGAGTACACCAGGTTCTGGGGTGTCGAGGCATCAATAAACCGGATAAACCAGTCGTCCCATTCCCTGTCACTGAGGCAAAGCTTCGGGTTGCTGGCCATGATGTTGCCTTTGCACAGGGTAAAGCCGCACTCCGCCAGCTCCTGGGTGACGGTCTGGGCAAATGGCAGCAGTTTCTCCCGAACCTGTTCTTCGGTCATGCCTTCCGGGGTCCGGAACAGGATGCCGTTGTCCTGATCGGTCAGCAGTGTCTGCTCCTGGCGCCCTTCGCTGCCGAAGGTCAGCCAGGTAAAGGGAATGCCCGGGTCGTTTTTCTTGATGTTCAGTTCCAGTACCCGTCGAACGGTTACGTCGTTCAGGGTTGTGATGATCTTGACCACCTGCCCGGAATCGGCGCCGTGGGCCAGCATGGCATCGACCAGACGGGACACGTCTGATCGCAGGCTGACCAGGGTGCGCAAGTGGGTGGCGGTACTGATGGTGCGGGCAAGGTTGACCAGATCCACCCGTTGAAGGGCGAAAAGGTCCCGCTCCGACACTACGCCAATAAGTTTGTTTTCATCATCGACCACGCACAAGTGGGCAAAATGGTGTTCCGCCATCAGCATGGCAGCCTCAAAGGCATCCGCATGGGAGGGCAGGCAGCAGGGCTCTTTCGTCATGACCTGCCGAATTGGCGTATTCAGGGGGCCCTTTTCCTCGGCGATCATGGTACGAAGATCCCGCAGCGTAAAAATGCCGGTTGGGTGGCGGTTGTCGTCGGTAACGATAATGCTGCCGACGTTGTTTTCGTGCATGCGTGCCACTGCTTTTCGTACCGGAAGGTCCGGGGAGCAGACAATCGGATTGCGCAGGGCAAAGCGCTCAAGAGGCGTGTCCAGGGACGTGCTGGAGCCCATGGAGGCCATAGCGCCGGACTGGATGCGCCGGTTTACCTGATCAAGCAGGCTGCTGACACCGCGAAGGCAGAAATCCCGGAAAGGCTCACTCTCTGAAAACAGGGTAATGAAGGCATTCTGTCCGATGCTGAGGCAGAAGGTGTCTCCAGACGCGCGGTGCAGGGTTCTGGTTGGCCGTTCGCCAATGATGGCCGCCAGTGGAAAGCATTCGCCCTGGCTGATTTCAAAGGTGGTTTCCGTCCGGTCTTCCTTTTCATTATGTCGCTCGCCACGAATCCGCCCCTGCTTGACCACGTAGAATCTTTTTACGACGCCCTGATCCGGAGACAGAACGGCGTCGCCGTCTGCATAGAACTGCAGAGATGCGTGCTCGGCAAAATGTGCGAGGTGCGTATCATCCATGCTGGAGAAAGGCGCATGTTCCCGAAGAAAGGTCATAATCGCGCGGATGTTCTGGGGGGGGGTGGTTTCTGTGTTTGCTGCGGCCATGTCCGTATCCACTCGATTGTTATTATTTTCCGTAAGAAGTGTAGTTCAGTGAGTAAGGTCACCGCCCTACGATTTTCGTCGCAAACTGACTGACGCAAGTCAGTTTTCTTTAAGGGAAGGGGGGTGGGTGGTAAAGTTCCTGTCGAACCAGGTCATTAATTGTAATGTCATGACTACCAAAGACGAACGCCTCAGTTTTCTTGAGGAAATGAAAGATGTCCGGCGCATCCGAAAGCCCAACCGCGCCGAGGTATCGACACCCCGTGAACTGACGCCAGGGCATCTTGAGCGACAGCGGTCCGCCGTGGAAAATCCGGTCCGGGACAAAAACCCCCTGACCTCGGACATAGTCGAACCTCTCACAGCCCACGACGTTCTGAGCTGGCGGCGTCCGGGCATACAACACGGGGTATTTCGCAAGCTGCGGCTGGGGCAATACCCCATTGAAGCCCGGCTCGATTTACACCGGATGACGGTGGAACAGGCCCGAAGAGAAGTGTTTACATTTGTCGGTGATTGCGTCCGTTATGGTCTGCGCTCTGTGATTATTCTCCATGGCAAGGGGGAGCGCAATCCTGATGGCATTGCACAATTGAAAAGTTACCTTGCCAAGTGGTTGCCCGAGCTGGCTGATGTCATGGCCTTCCATTCGGCCCAAAAACACCATGGTGGAACCGGAGCGGTTTATGTCATGGTGCGAAAAAGTGAACGGGACAAGCAGCACAATCGTGAAGTTCACGGAAGCCGTTAACGGCTCCAGCTTCTGAGGTCTTCAAATCTGGTCATTCAAACGGCCAAACGGAGGTTATCGTCGTGAAAAAAGCAATGTTGGTTGTATGTGCAGTACTGGCGCTTGCTGGCTGCAAGGATCGCGTAATCTGGAACGACAACGGCAAGGTGGAAGAGGCAACCACGGACCGGGAGGTCTGGGATTCCAATGATCAGATGGAAACCGGAGAGCGCAAGATCTGGGTTAACAAGGACGGAAAGGAGGTTATCAAGTAAGACCGGGTGAACTTCGACACCAATAAGAACGATAAATCCGGCGCACAGAACCGGAATGCCTACAGGAGAGAGTAGGAATGGCATTAAGGCTGACAGTCAACGGAGAGCAGCATTCGCTGGATGTGGAGGGGGATACACCCCTGTTGTGGGTAATCCGTGACGAGCTGGGGCTGAAAGGTACCAAGTTCGGCTGCGGTGCCGGACTTTGCGGCGCCTGCACGGTGCATCTGAACGGCCAGCCTGTCCGGTCCTGCTCGACGCCGGCTGAAATGGCGGCCGGTGGCCAGGTGCAGACCATCGAGGGGCTGGGTGGTGGCGATCAGCTTCATGCCCTGCAGCAGGCCTGGATTGAGCAGGGCGTTCCGCAATGCGGTTACTGCCAGTCGGGCCAGATCATGAGTGCGGCACACTTGCTGGCCAACAACCCGGCTCCCTCGCGGGACGATATTGTTGCCGCGATGACAGGCAACCTGTGCCGTTGCGGAACTTACTCCCGGATTATTGCGGCGGTGGAATCCGTTGCCACCGGTTCATCCAACAGTCAGGAGGTGTGACATGGCGATGAATCGACGGGATTTTCTCAAGGTCGGCGCTGGTGTCTCCGGCGGTCTGGTGGTTTCCCTGGCTTTGCCGGGCTGTGCCGGAATCCAGACAGGTTATCAGCCAGAAGCCGGTGAGTGGCGGCCGGATGCCTGGCTGGAACTGACCGAAAACGATGAGGTGTTCTTCACCCTGGCCCGGGTCGAGATGGGGCAGGGCACCTACACCGGGCTGACGACCCTGATCGCGGAGGAACTGGAAATAAAGCCGGAGAGGATTACGCCTCGCTTCGCTCCGGTTGCGCCCGAGTACCGTAACCCCCTCTACAAATTGCAGCTCACCGGGGGCAGCACCAGTGTGGCAACCAGTTGGGAACCTCTGCGAATGGCGGGGGCCGAAGCCCGGCTGATGCTGGTAATGGCTGCGGCCCGGGTCTGGAACGTGGAGGCTGCCGAATGTCATGCCAGCGAAGGTCGGGTTGTACATCCGAACGGTATTGATTCCATGGCCTACGGCAAGCTGGTGGAGTTGGCCGCAAAAGAAGTGGTGCGCGGTGACATTGCCCTGAAGCCCCGCAAGGAATGGAAATATATTGGTAAGCAGCAGGGCAGGCTGGATGCCAGGGCCAAATCCACTGGTACGGCTGTATACGGTATCGATGTGGAACTGCCGGACATGGTCTATGGGGTGGTCGCCCGACCACCCAGGCACGGAGGTCGTGTGACTGGCTTTAACGGCGATGAGGTCCGGGCCATGACCGGAGTGCTTGAGGTTTTTGAAACCGAGCGCGGTGTCGCCGTGGTTGCCGACAAGTACTGGCGCGCCCGTAAGGCCCAAGAGGCACTGAGCGTCGAATGGGACTTTTCGGAGGCTTTGTCCGTATCCACAGAGGATGTCTTTGAGTCTTATCGTACCGCGGCAGATGAAGATTCTGGCGAGTCCGAGCGCAGCGAAGGCAGCTTCGAGCGTGCGGTTGAGGGGGCAGAACGGGTTCTGGAGGCAGAGTATGCCCAGCCGTACCTCGCCCACGCTACCCTCGAGCCGATGAACGCAACTGCCTGGTACCGGGGCGGCCGGATGGAAGTCTGGGCGCCGACCCAGGCACCGGACCTTGGCCGGATTGCGGTTGCCAGAGTGACGGATCTCGGGCCGGATGACGTCACCATCAACACCACCTTCCTCGGCGGTGGCTTTGGCCGCCGACTGACTCAGGATTACATCGAGGAAGCGGCTGCCGTGGCGTATCGGGTCAGACGGCCGGTCAAAGTGATCTGGTCCCGGGAAGAAGATACCCGGCACGACCTGTATCGTCCGGCCATGCTGCACCGGATGAGAGCCAGCCTGTCTGGCGGAGAGCTCACCGGCTGGCACCACCAGATTGTGGGCCCGCAGATTCTTGATTGGTATGTGCGTAATGCTGCGCCAGCCCAGTATCCCTGGGCGCCGAAGTTCATGTACGGCACCCTGGGCAAGGTGGGCCTGATGGCCGAAGGTATTGCCACACCCAAGGATATGTCCGCCATTGAGGGGGCCATTGAGTACCCTTATCAGGTGGATAACATCGATATCCGCCATACCCACACGGACCCCGGCGTACCCGTAACCTGGTGGCGATCGGTGGGTTATTCCCACAACGGTTTCGCCGTTGAAACCTTCATGGATGAACTTGCCCACGAATCCGGGGAGGATCCCTATCAGTTCCGTCGCCGGCTGGTGTCCTCGGAGCCAAGGCATCTGGAAGTGCTCGATCAGGCTGCGCACCTTGCGAACTGGACCTCGCCTGCGCCACAAGGCCGTGCCCGGGGCATTGCCCTGTTCCGGAGCTTTGGCACCTACGTTGCGCAGGTGGTAGAGGCCGGAATCGAGAACGGTGCGATTCGGGTTTACAAGGTGGCCTGCGCGGTAGACTGCGGCCAGGTGGTTAACCCCCGCATCGTGGAAGACCAGATTGAAGGCGGTATCCTGTTCGGACTGACCGCCGCGCTCTATGGCGAAATCACCCTGGAGAGTGGACAGGTCCAGCAAAGCAATTTTCACGATTACCAGTTGATGCGACAGTACGAACGCCCGGAAGTGCTGGTGGGTATTGTGGACAGTGCCGAAGCGCCAACCGGTGTCGGCGAGCCGGGTGTGCCGCCGGTGATTCCGGCGCTTGGCAATGCCCTGTTTGCCCTGACCGGTAAGCGCCAGCGCAGCCTGCCACTGAGAGCGGATGCCTGATATGGAGATTTCCCGGTCGTCTCTGGCTGCGGGCCATCAATCCGTGATTCGCGACATCGCGGGCTGGCTGGAGCAGGGGCAGAAGGTCTGGTTATGCACCATTGTGGAAACCTGGGGCTCTTCACCCCGGCCGGTGGGCTCCTGGCTGGCCATTGGCGAATCCGGCCAGTGGAGCGGTTCGGTATCCGGCGGCTGCCTGGAAGAGGATCTGCTCAGGCGCACGGCCGGGAGCGGCCCGGATCAACCGGTCCTGATCGACTACGGCATTACCGATGACGACCGTGACCAGTTCCAGTTGCCCTGTGGCGGTCGAATCCGGCTTCTTGTCGAGCCTCTGCACAGTGAGGCAGGATTTGACCACGTCCGCGCGTTGGCGGAGGCGTTGAGCAATCGTGAACCGGTTGCCCGGCGGGTTCCGCTTCGGGGCGCGCCGACCCTTGAGTACCGGCGATCCCATGACCGGTCTTCGGTGGCCTTTGACGGTGAGCAGCTGGTGCATGCCCTGCAGCCCGGGTGCCGGCTGTTGCTGATTGGCGCTGGCGAGGTGGCCCGGTACGTGTCCGGGTTTGCCACAGCGGCGGATTTCTCGGTGACTCTGTGTGAGCCCCGGGAGGCCTTTGCGGACGGATGGGGATACCCGCATATTCCGCTGGACCGCCGCCTGCCTGATGACCTGGTGGCGGAAGGGTTTAACGATGCGTTTTCCGGCGTTCTGGCGCTGGCCCATGACCCCCGGATTGACGATATGGGGCTGCTGGCGGCGTTGCAGTCGAAAGCATTTTACATCGGTGCCATGGGCTCCCGAAAGACCTCGGAAGCACGGCGTGAACGACTGAGTTCGCTGGGCCTGGAAAACGCGGCACTCGACCGCTTGCGCGCCCCCATTGGGGTCGATATTCCCAGCAAGACGCCTGCGGAAATTGCAATCTCCGTGGTCGCGGACCTGATCGTGGCCCGACACCATTTGCGGGCCGCCCCTCCATCCCTATAATGTCGGCAAATGAACGTGTCAAAGACATCTGAACCCCGGGAGAGAATCCGTGTTTGATGTAACCCGATACGCCAGGGCGGCCGACTCGATTGTCGAAGCCGGGAGCTTCCTTTACCAGCGAGGCTGGTCGCCGGCGACCAGCAGCAATTACTCTGCGCGCATTGACGGCGAGCATATTGCCATAACCGTATCTGGTCGTCACAAGGGGCAACTGGGTGCTGGCGATGTTATGGTGGTGGATCTGGCGGGCCGTCCGGTTCAGAGCAACTGCCGATCTTCGGCCGAAACCCGGTTGCACACCATACTGTACGAAGTCTTCCCGGAAGTCGGCGCGGTGCTTCATACCCACTCGGTCAAGGCGACAGTCCTGAGCCGGCTGCTGACACCGGGGCAGCCGCTGGAGCTGGAAGGCTATGAGCTTCAGAAAGCCTTTGCCGGCGTTGAAACCCACGAATCGGTATTAACCATTCCGGTCTTCGACAACACCCAGGATATTGATGCTCTGGCGCAGGAGACCGGGGACTGGTTCCGGGGCCATCCGGATCAGCCCGGTTACCTGATTCGGGGCCACGGTCTCTACACCTGGGGCAACACCATGGCCGACTGCCTGCGCCACGTCGAAGCCTTTGAATTCCTGTTTGAATGTGAACTTGAAACCATGAGGATGCGCCCATGACGACCTTGAGTGTTTTTGATCAAAGCCAGCCAGAAACGGCCCGTACGGTCACCGAAAACCCCGCCGAGATTCGCGAACTGCTCGCCCGGCATGGTGTTCGCTTCGAACAGTGGCCCACCCGGGATCTGCCAGCGGACGCGTCCCAGGAGGAGATCCTGGAAGCATACGGCGATGAAGTAGCGAAGCTGAAGGCGGAATGCGGGTTCCAGGCTGCTGATGTGGTGAGCCTGAACCCCGACAATCCCCAGAAAGAGGCGCTCCGGAAAAAGTTTCTGGATGAGCACACCCACAGAGAGGATGAGGTTCGCTTTTTCGTGCGGGGCCAGGCTCTGTTCTACCTGCACTTCGGCAACGAGGTGTTCGCGGTGCTGTGCCAGAAGAATGATCTGATCAGCGTGCCGGATGGCACACGGCACTGGTTCGATATGGGGCCGGAGCCGGAATTCACCTGCATCCGCCTGTTCACCAACCCCGAAGGATGGGCTGCCGATTTCACCGGCGAGGACATCGCCGCCCGGTTGCCGCACTACGAGGCGCTGGCAGGAGCGGCGGGGTGATCCGGGTCGTGCTTACGGACATCGAAGGCACCACCAGTTCCATTTCCTTTGTCCACGATGTCCTGTTTCCGTATGCCAGTGAGCATCTGCCGGGCTTCATTCGTGCCCGGTACCAGGATAATCCGGCGGTGGCAGGGCAACTGGATGCTGTAGCGGAAAAATCCGGTGTAGCGCGCGATGATGTTGATGGACTTATCGAGGTCCTGCAGGGCTGGATTCGAGAGGACCGCAAGGAAACCGCGCTCAAGGCGTTGCAGGGTATGGTCTGGGAGCAGGGGTACCAGCAGGGAGAGCTCAAGGCTCATATCTATGCCGACGCGGCCGAATACCTGCAGCGCTGGCACGATCGGGGCCTGCGCCTGTTCGTATATTCCTCCGGGTCGGTCAAGGCCCAGAAGCTGATTTTCGGCTTTACCACGGAGGGCGACTTCACGCCGTTCTTCTCCGGCTATTTCGATACCGGTATCGGGGGCAAGAAAGAGGCGGATTCCTACCGCAATATCCTGTCGGAGTTGGGCGTTGAGGCGGGCACGGTGTTGTTCCTGTCCGATGTTGAGGCCGAGCTTGAGGCAGCCGAACAGGCAGGCATGCAGACCGCCTGGCTTGTTCGCGAGGGAGATCTGCCGGAAACCGGACGTTTTGTGGCCCGTGATTTTGCGGAGGTCGATACCCTGCTGCAAAAGCGGTAAGGCCACAGCTCTGTCACGCCACCGCAGGAGGACGGACCCGATGCCCGGAACCGGATTTTTCAGAATTGTCACTCCGGTCCTTGCGTTGCTTCTTGCAGGTTGCAATCCCTTCTCAGATGCCCGCCCCATGATGGATGAATACGTGGAGCGGGTCGCCCGCGTCCTGGAAACCGACCCTCAACTCTCTGACATCGGTTCTGCCAGCCAGCTTCCCCGTCGCCGGGATCGTGTGCTGACCATGCCGGAACTGGACATGGGGGTGCTGGATTTTCTCTCCCTGTATGGTTGTGAGCTGCAGTACGTTGTGGGTGAGAAAAACTCGGTGATGGGGCGGGTGATGCAACCCCTGAACCGCCTGCGTTATGAAATCCGGTTTATCGAGGCGGCCAGGGACTGTCTTCCCGGGATCGAGGATGAGGACTTCTCGGAGGAGCTTGGCGAGGCCATCAAGAGCAAGCTCGAATCCCTGCCCATTGCCATCTGGAACGCCACCTGGGGTGTGGAAGAGGTCGAAAAGCTGTTTACCCTGGCCAAGGGCTATTATCCGGTCGCGGCGGACGGCAATCCCGTCTCCGATCTGGCCCTTGATATCGACAGCCTGAACGCAGCGGTTGCCAGGTTGCGCGCAGAGGACCTGGCCGTTTCCCTGGATTTTGCCGGCGATGTTCATCAGCGCTGGCAGGCCGAGTACCGGGTCGGCCAACTGATCAACAGCGCGCTCCTGCTGACAGCGCGATTGCAGGATGGTACCGAATTACTGAAGCAGCGAATTGAAGGACGGCCCCTGTGCCTCAACGGCCAGTCCAATAATCAGTCGGATATCGTGCAGAATACGTTTTTCAGCGTGTACATCGAAAAGATCCAGCCGTACATGAGTGCGGTCAGGCAGGGGCGGACTGAGCTTATTGAGCCGTTTGAGCGGCTGGCCGAGCTTCAGGCGGATATCATGCCGGACAGCTTCGCTGGCTGGTATGAGCGGCATCTTTCGCAGGATGCCGAGACCAGTCTCTGGCGGAAACTCGACGTGGCCATGATGGACCACACCGGAGCCTGGCAGGATTTACTCGGCCAATGTGGCTTGCGTCCCGGCACCTGATCCGTTTCAGCGCTGGCTTTCCGGCGTTACCCTCAGGATTTCCTCGACCGTGGTCTGGCCCGCGGCCACCTTCTGGGCACCACTCAGGCGCAGGGACTTCATGCCTTCCTTGTAGGCGTCCAGCCTGAGCGGTTCCAGCTCGCAATGATCGGTGATCTGCCGGAGCAACGGGCCCGAAAGGGTCATGATCTCATAAACCCCGGCGCGGCCCAGGTAACCGGTGTTCCGGCATTCCAGGCAGCCTACGGGCTGATAGAACTGCTTCGGAACTGGTGCCTTCCAGGGCCGGGTCAGTGTCTGCCAGGCCTGTTCATCGGCGGGGCCGGGCGACTTGCAGTGGGGGCACAGGGTTCGGGCAAGGCGTTGCGCCATCACGCCCAGCACCGTGGCCCGGATCAGATACGGCGGAATGCCCAGTTCCATCATCCGGGTAATAGCACTGGGGGCGTCGTTGGTGTGCAGGGTGGAAAGCACCAGATGGCCGGTGAGTGCAGCCTGCACCGCCATTTCAGCGGTTTGCAGATCACGGATCTCGCCGATCATGATGATATCCGGGTCCTGCCGAAGCAGTGCCCGAACACCGGCCGCGAAGGTCAGGTCTATGGTGGTCTGAACCTGCATCTGGTTGAACGCCGGTTCCACCATTTCGATGGGGTCTTCGATGGTGCAGACATTGAGCTCGGGCAAGGCGATCTGTTTCAGGGTTGAATACAGGGTTGTGGTCTTGCCGGAACCGGTTGGCCCGGTCACCAGAACAATGCCGTGGGGCCGGGAGGTAATTTCCTGCCAGCGCTGGCGGTCTTCCTTGCTGAATCCCAGTTGCTCATAGGATTTCAGCAGTACATCCGGATCAAAGATCCGCATGACCATCTTCTCGCCGAACGCGGTCGGCATGGTAGCCAGGCGAAGCTCGACCTCGCTGTTATCCGGTTTGCGGGTCTTGATCCGTCCGTCCTGGGGCCGGCGTTTCTCCGCCACATTCAGGCGCCCAAGAATCTTCAGGCGGCTGGTGACCGCTACTCCGACGTGTTCCGGGAATTCATAAACGTTATGAAGCACGCCGTCGATCCGGAACCGAACCTGAGTGACGGACCTCCGGGGCTCAATGTGAATGTCCGAAGCGCGCTGGTCGAAGGCGTATTGCAGCAGCCAGTCAACAATCTTGACCACATGCTGGTCGTTGGCATCCGGGTGTTCGCTGGCGCCCAGATCCAGAAGCTGTTCGAAGTTCTGGTTACCGGCAACACCAGTGGCCTTGCCACCACTGGCTTTGCTGACGGAACTGGCAAGCTGATAGAACTCAACGGTGTAACGGCGGATATCTACGGGATTGGCAACCACGCGCCGGATGTCCTTGCGAACGGCTTGCTGCAGGTTCTGCACCCAGTCGCTCTTGAAGGGTTCTGCGCTGGCGATCAGCACTTCCTCCCGGCCAATCTCCACCGCCAGGATGCCGTGGCGCTGGGCAAAGGCGTAGGACATCACCCGGGCAATCGCCGGGGTATCAATCTTCAGCGGATCGATGTGGTAATAGGGCTGCCCGGCCCAGTCGGCCAGCCACTGGGTAAGCCGGTCCAGATCCAGGGTGCGACCGCTTGTTTCGCTGGTCAGGGAGGCAATAGCCACCAGTTCAAGCGGATGGCGCCTGGCGGCCTGCCCGCTGCCGGTTGTCGCGCCAAGGTTTGCCGATAATACGCGCTCGGCGTCTTCCTGGCTGACTTCGCCACTGCTCACCAGAGCGGTACAGACATCTCGCAGGGTCAGGGTGCTTCGGGGCGGCGCGGGTGGCCGCTGCACGGTTTCGGAGGTGTCTGTTTCAGCCATAAGCGGTCAGATCCAGGTATCGATAAGTGTGTTTCAGTTCGTCACCGGCCGGTTCACTTTAAGGTGAATCATGGCAACAGTGAACAGCAGGAAGGTCAGTATCGTCAGAATGACCGGTCCGGGGGCGCCTTCGCTGAGCCAGGCCGAAACGACCGCCTGGGTGAAATAGAAGATCACCACGAACGCCATCCAGATATAGCCCCGGTTGTTGGCCCGGACTACCGGTACGGCGAAGGCCAGCAGCGGAATCAGCTTCACCGACAGCATCAGTGGAATCGACACGCCCTCCACCGGCGCCGGATAGAAGGTGGTGATCAATAGTGTGGCCAGCACGCCGATGTAAAGGGCAATGGTTGCCCGGGCAGTGTAACGGGCCTTGGGGTTGTTCAGCATAGTATGATTCCGGCATAGAAAAGTGGTTGAGAAGTTACGTTCCGGGCCAAAGCCTGTATCAGTCCGCGGTCTGGCTCAGAGAATGGAAAGTACGTTTTCCGGTGGCCTGCCAAGGGCCGCTTTGCCGTTTGCGAGCACAATTGGTCGCTCGATCAATTTTGGAGTGGCAGCCATGGCGGCGATTAATTGTTCACGGCTAAGGTCGGGATTATCGAGGCCCTGCTCCTTATACTCTTTTTCCCTGGTGCGCATGAGATCACGGGGATCCAGATTCAGTGCAGCAAGAATATCCTCGAGCTGCTGCTCTGTCGGTGGCGTTTCAAGGTAGCGTATAATCTCCGGTTCAATACCCCGTTCGGTAAGCAGTTCAAGGGTTTGGCGGGATTTTGAGCAGCGAGGGTTGTGGAAAATCCGGGTTGGTTCTGTCATCTTCGTGCCTGGTTGTCTGAATGGATACCACGATTTCCGTGGCCGGTAGTCTAACAGGAGGTTTTCCAGTGCAGTACCCTGATTCGTTGCGTGTTCGCCCGCGGCTCGCCTCTGCCGGCTTTTTGCTGATGGTGATCGCACTGGCGGGCTGCCAGAAAACTGAACTGGAGCGGGCCGGCGGTACAAAACTGAACTGGGACACCTTGCGTGGCCAGTGGGTGCTGGTGAACTACTGGGCGGAATGGTGCAAGCCATGTCTGGAAGAAATTCCCGAGTTGAACGAGCTGGACAAGGCACCTGATATCACTGTTCTCGGCGTTAACTTTGATGGCACACGGGGCGAGGCGCTGGTGGAGCTGGGTGGTCGGATGGGTATCGATTTCACCATGCTTGCGGACGATCCGGGCCCCGGGTTTGGCTGGAAGTTACCCCTGGCTCTGCCGGCTACATTTATCGTTAACCCGGACGGCGATCTGGTTGAAACCCGCTTTGGCCCGCAGACTGAAGAAGACATCCGGGCGCTGATTGGCGGCTGAAGACCGTTGCCCTAACCGAATTTTACAGCAGGAATAACCTGACATTATGTCGCAGACTTTTGTACACCTCCGTGTCCATTCCGAGTACTCCATGGTGGATGGCCTGGTACGGGTTAAGCCGCTGATCAACCATGTTGCTGAGCTGGGCATGCCCGCGGTGGGGCTGACCGAACAGTCCAACATGTGCTCGCTGGTGCGTTTCTACAAGGCAGCCATGGGGGCGGGCGTAAAGCCCATTATCGGCGCCGATATCTGGCTTGAAAACCCGGATGAGCCCGATAATCCGTTCCGGGTGACACTGCTGGCCCGGGATAACGACGGCTACCTGAATCTGACCGAGATCATTTCCCTGGGTTACACCGAAGGCCAGCGCTTCGGAAAACCGATCATACAGCGCAAATGGCTTGAGGCCCGCCCGAAGGGCCTGATTGCGCTCTCCGGCAGCAAAATGGGGGATGTCGGTAAGGCGCTTCTGGCAGGCAAACCGGAACTGGCCAGTGAGCGCGCCCGTTACTGGATGGAGCTGTACCCGGAAAGCTATTACCTGGAATTGCAGCGCACCGGCCGCCCGGGGGACGAAGACTGCCTGCACCTGAGTGTCGAGCTGGCCCAGGCATTGGCCCTGCCGGTGGTGGCCACCAACGATGTCCACTTCCTGGATGCGGATGATTTCGAGGCCCACGAAGCCCGGGTGTGCATCGGCGAGAGCCGTACCCTGGATGACCCCCGTCGTGACCGTCGCTTCAGTGACCAGCAGTACCTGCGCAGCGCCGGGGAAATGATCGAGCTGTTCAGCGACATCCCGGAAGCGATCGAGAACACGGTGGAGATCGCCCGCCGCTGTTCGGTCAAGGTCCGCATGGGTGAATACTTCCTGCCGAACTACCCGATTCCGGACGGGATGACCATAGACGAATACTTCCGCAAGGTATCGGAAGAAGGCCTGGAAGAACGACTTGCCAAAACCCTGAGCAAAGACGACCCGGAATACGATGCCAAGCGCGAGGCCTACTACACACGCCTGAATTTCGAGCTGGACATCATCATCCAGATGGGATTCCCGGGCTACTTCCTGATCGTTATGGACTTTATCAAGTGGGCCAAGAACAACGGCGTGCCGGTCGGTCCGGGTCGGGGCTCCGGTGCCGGCTCCCTGGTCGCCTATGCCCAGCTGATCACCGACCTGGACCCCCTGGAATACGACCTGCTGTTCGAGCGGTTCCTGAACCCGGAGCGGGTTTCCATGCCCGATTTCGACGTCGATTTCTGTATGGAAGGGCGGGACCGGGTGATTGCCTATGTGGCCGAGAAATACGGCCGGGAGGCGGTCTCCCAGATCATCACCTTCGGTACCATGGCAGCCAAAGCGGTGGTGCGTGACGTTGCCCGGGTGCAGGGCAAATCCTACGGCCTGGCAGACAAACTCTCCAAGATGATTCCCTTTGAGCCGGGAATGACCCTCGAGAAGGCCCTGATTCAGGAGCCCCAGCTCAAGGACTTTTTGGATCAGGACGAAGAGGCCCAGGAAATCTGGGAAATGGCCCTGAAGCTGGAAGGGGTCTGCCGCAACGCCGGCAAGCACGCTGGCGGTGTGGTTATTGCCCCCACCAAGATCACCGATTTCTCGCCCCTGTACTGCGACGACGAGGGCGGCAGCCTGGTCACCCAGTTCGATAAAGGCGATGTTGAAGACGCCGGCCTCGTAAAGTTCGACTTCCTCGGGCTGCGGACGCTGACGATCATCGACTGGGCTCTGAAGATGATCAATCCTCGCCGGGAAAAGCGGGGATTGCCGGCACTGGATATCAACGAGATTCCCCTGGCGGATGCGCCCTCGTTCGACATGCTGAAAAAAGCGGAAACCACGGCGGTGTTCCAACTGGAATCCCGGGGTATGAAAGACCTGATCCGGCGCCTCCAGCCGGATTCCCTGGAAGACATGATCGCCCTGGTGGCCCTGTTCCGCCCCGGGCCGCTGCAATCCGGCATGGTGGACGACTTTATCGACCGGAAGCATGGTCGGCAGCCCATGTCGTTCCCGCACCCGGATTATCAGTACGAGGGTCTGAAACCTGTCCTGGAGCCTACCTACGGGGTCATCCTGTACCAGGAGCAGGTCATGCAGATCGCCCAGGTGATGGCGGGCTACACGCTTGGTAACGCTGACATGCTGCGCCGGGCCATGGGCAAGAAAAAGCCCGAGGAAATGGCGAAACAGAAGCAGTTTTTTCTGGACGGTTGTGAAAAGAATGGCATCAACAAGACCCTGGCAGAAAACATTTTCGACCTGGTGGAAAAGTTTGCCGGTTACGGTTTCAACAAATCGCACTCGGCCGCCTATGCCCTGGTGTCCTACCAGACCCTGTGGCTGAAGGCCCATTACCCGGCGGAGTTCATGGCCGCAGTGCTTACCGCGGATATGCAGAATACCGACAAGGTGGTCACCCTGGTCGAAGAATGCCGGACTATGAAGCTGGATCTGCTGGTGCCGGATGTCAGTCGCTCTGAATATACCTTCACGGTTAACGATGAGGGCCAGATCGTCTATGGTCTCGGCGCCATCAAGGGGTTGGGTGAGGGGCCGATCCAGAGCATTGTGGAAGGGCGCGGAGAAGGCGGGCCGTACCAGGATATTTTTGATTTCTGCCGGCGGGTCGACCTGAAAAAAGTCAACAAGCGGGCCATGGAGGCCCTGATCCGCTCCGGTGCCATGGACAAACTCGGTGCTGGCCGGGCCCAGTTGATGGCGAGCATCGAAAAGGCCGTGCAACAGGCCGACCAGCAATCCCGCAACGAATCTGTCGGCATGATGGACATGTTCGGCGAAATGCTGGAGGCCGGTGACGGCGGCGATCCGTACGAAGATGTCGCCGGGATTCGAGAGTGGCCTGAAAAGCAGAGGCTCAAGGGGGAGAAGGATACCCTGGGGCTTTACCTGACCGGCCATCCGTTCGATGAATATGAGAAAGAGGTACGGCGGTTCGTGCGGTCATCCATTGCCGACCTGAAACCCAACAAATCGCCCCAGCGGGTTGCCGGGCTCGTGGTGGCACAGCGCACCATGAAAACCCGCACCGGGTCCACCATGTGTTTTATAACACTGGATGACCGGAGTGCCCGGATTGAGGCGACCCTGTTCTCGGAAGCGTTTTTCGAGAATCGGGAGCTGCTGCAATCCGATCAGGTGATTGTGGTGGAGGGGCAGGTGAGCCACGATGACTACTCCGGTCAGATGAAGATGCGGGTGAGTTCGGTGATGGATGTCGCCACAGCGCGCCAGCAGTTCAGTCGCGGACTGAAGCTGAATCTCCATGCCGATCAGCTGCGGAATGGTCTGCTTGAAAAACTGGACAGCACCTTGCGGCCCTTCCGCTGCGAAGGCAGCCCGGTGTGGATTGAGTACAGCAGTCCTGAGGCTTCAACCCGGATCGAGCTGGGTGAGTCCTGGCGGGTCCAGCCCGACGATAACCTGTTGCTGGAGCTCCGGTATCTCGTAGGCGACCAGTCGGTAGAACTGGTCTATGATTAAGTAAGCCCGAAAATTAAAACTTTGTCAGATTGCGGACTCATACCAAGGTCCGCTTTAGCCCTTGGCCGGGCGCTGCTATCTTTGTTTCAAATTCTGGTTTGGCGGAGCGTTGTCCCGCCTGGCAAAAAATGATGGAACATCATGAACCCTAATTATCTGGATTTCGAACAGCCAATTGCCGACCTGGAAGCCAAGATTGAAGAGCTTCGTATGGTCGGCAACGACACCGACATCAACATCTCCGACGAAATTACCCGGCTGAAGAAAAAGAGCGTCAGCCTGACGGAGAGTATTTTCTCCGACCTTCAGCCCTGGGATGTTTCCCGTCTTGCCCGGCATCCGCGCAGGCCCTATACCCTCGATTACATCGAATCGATTTTCGAGGATTTCGACGAACTGCACGGTGACCGCCGCTATGCCGACGATCTTGCCATTGTGGGCGGTACTGCCCGGCTGGATGACAAGCCGGTGATGGTCATCGGTCACCAGAAGGGCCGGGAAGTGCGTGACAAGGTCAAGCGCAACTTCGGCATGCCACGTCCAGAGGGGTATCGCAAGGCCCTGCGCCTGATGGAAATGGCCGAGCGGTTCAGGATGCCGATCCTGACCTTTATCGATACGCCGGGTGCCTACCCGGGCATCGGTGCCGAGGAGCGGGGCCAGAGTGAGGCCATCGCTTTCAATCTGGCGGTGATGTCGCGGCTGAAAACACCCATTATTTCCACGGTGATTGGTGAAGGTGGTTCTGGTGGCGCACTGGCCATCGGTGTCTGCGACCAGCTGAACATGCTTCAGTATTCCACCTACGCGGTTATTTCCCCGGAAGGCTGCGCCTCTATACTCTGGAAGAGCGCCGAATATGCCGCTCAGGCGGCAGAGGCGATGGGGGTTACCGCAGACCGGCTGAAAGAGCTCGGGTTGGCGGATAATGTTATCCGGGAGCCTTTGGGGGGTGCGCATCGCAACCCCGAGAAAATGGCGGAATCTCTCAAGGAAGTTCTCGCAAAAGGTGTCGCAGAACTCAGCCGCCTGCCCCTGGATGAGCTGGTAGCCCGCCGCTATGAGCGGCTGACCCGCTATGACACCGGGCGCTGAGCCCGGATCCGGATTCCGCTGGCCGGAGGCCTTGAGTGCCCCGGTCAGAGAACTCTCCGACTTTTCCCGCCTTTGGGTTGCCCTGAGTGGTGGCCTGGATTCGACCCTGTTGCTGCATCTTGCCGTCCATTGCCATGGCCCTGCAGGAACCGTTAACGCTGTCCATATCAATCACCAGTTGCAGCCGAACGCGTCGGAAACCGAGGCGTTCTGTCGGGCGCTGTGCGCCGTCTTGGAAGTGCCGCTGGTGGTTGAGCGGGTGTCGGTTGTTTCCGGTGATGATCGCGGAGGTTCCGGTGGCATTGAGGAAGCGGCTCGCACGGCCCGGTATGGGGTGCTTGAGGAGCTCATGCGGCCAGGGGACATTCTGTTGATGGCCCATCATGGTGACGATCAGGCTGAAACCGTTTTGTTCAGGATGCTCAGGGGAAGTGGTGTGGCGGGGCTGGCGGGTATGCCGGCCAGTCGCGCCTTGGGCGCCGGGCGTCTGGTTCGGCCATTGCTACACCTGGAGCGGTCAGAGCTTGAGCACTGGGCACAGGCGGCCGGACTATCCTGGATCAACGATCCCAGCAATACCAACGAGCGTTTCGACCGGAATTTTCTCCGGCACAGGGTGCTGCCGCTCGTGCGGTCCCGCTGGCCGGGGCTGAACCGCAGGCTTTGCCACACCGCCGACGCCTGCGCCGAGAGCGAAACCCTGAACCGGAAACTTGCCGCGTTGCAGTGGAAGTCTCTCGGTGGTGAGTGGGACCGCTTGCCGACAACCGGCCTGAAGGCACTCTCGCTGGCAGAGCAGAAGAACCTGATTCGCTGGTGGGTCCGGGAGCGCGGGTTTCAGCCGCCCTCGGTCGCAGACTGGCAGCAGAGCCTGCATGATCTGCTTTTTGCAGGCGAGGACCGGGAGCCGGAATTGAGGGCTGAAGGCTTCAGCCTTCGACGGTTTCAGGGTGGTTTGTATCTGGTTCCAGAGAAAGCGCCATTGCCGGAAACGCCGGTGGCCCTCGAACCCGGTCCGGCCCGGCGTTGGGGCGAATGGTCCCTGAAGCTGGAGCCGGTCTCTACCCCGGAAAGCCTGCCACCGCCAATACGGATATTTACGAGGCAGGGCGGGGAGCGCGTTCGTTTTCACCCTGATGGCCGGTCCAGATCGCTCAAGAAATGGCTTCAGGAGCTTAGGGTGCCACCCTGGGAGAGACCCCGCCTGCCGCTGGTTTTTGCAGGCTCCGAGGGCGTTGGGGAACTCATCGCCATTGGCGATTTGTGGTGCTCTGAACAATACTCGGGAGGCGCCCATGCCGCCGCTTGGCGGCTGGTTGTTGAACGGGAATGTGATTGAGTCAGTGGGGCCTTTCTGGTAGTCTGGCGTCCCATCTTGAGATGACAATCTCCCTCCTTCACCGAACCAGACAATCATGGAATCTGCATGACGCGTTATATTTTCGTCACCGGCGGTGTCGTGTCCTCCCTGGGGAAAGGTATCGCATCAGCTTCTCTGGCTGCGATCCTCGAGGCACGCGGCCTGAAAGTCACTATTCTCAAGCTGGACCCGTACATCAACGTGGACCCCGGCACCATGAGCCCGTTCCAGCACGGTGAGGTTTTTGTCACCGAGGATGGCGCGGAAACAGACCTCGACCTGGGCCACTACGAGCGCTTCATCCGTACTCCGATGAGTCGTCGTAACAACTTTACTACCGGCCGTGTCTACGAAGAAGTTATTCGTAAGGAACGCCGCGGTGATTATCTCGGCGGTACCGTTCAGGTGATTCCTCACATCACTGATGAGATCAAGCGTCGTGTTGTGGAAGGCGCGGCCGGTGCCGATGTCGCCTTGATCGAAATCGGTGGCACCGTGGGTGACATCGAATCCCTGCCGTTCCTTGAAGCCTGCCGTCAGTTGAAGGTGGAAGTCGGGCCCCAGCGCGCGATCTTCATGCACCTGACCCTGGTGCCTTACATCGCCACCGCAGGCGAGATCAAGACCAAGCCGACCCAGCACTCCGTCAAGGAAATGCGCTCTATCGGTCTGCAGCCGGACATTCTGCTGTGTCGTTCCGAGCATGAGGTAGATGCAAGCTCCCGCCGCAAGATCGCCCTGTTCACCAACGTTGAAGAGCGGGCCGTTATTCCTCTCCAGGATGCCAGGTCCATCTATGCCATTCCGCGCATGCTTTATGAGCATGGCCTGGATCAACTGGTTATCGAGCGCTTCGGTCTGGACGCCCGGCCTGCGGATCTGAGCGAGTGGGACAACGTTGTTGAATCGTTGATGAACCCGGAGCAGGAAGTGACCATTGCCATGGTTGGCAAATACATGGAGCTTCTGGACGCCTACAAGTCCCTGATCGAATCCCTGCTGCACGCGGGCATCAAGACCCGCACCAAGGTCAATATCAACTACATCGATTCCGAGGATATTGAGCGTGACGGCACCGGGGCCCTGGCCAGTGCCGACGCCATTCTGGTGCCCGGTGGTTTCGGTGAACGCGGTGTGGAAGGCAAGATCCGCACGGTTCAGTACGCCCGCGAGAACAAGGTTCCGTATCTGGGCATCTGTCTGGGTATGCAGGTAGCGGTTATTGAATACGCCCGTAATGTGGCCGGCCTGAAGGACGCCCACAGTACCGAGTTCCGCGAGCACACCCCCGAACCGGTGGTCGGCCTGATTACCGAATGGCTGGACGCCACCGGTGAGCGTGAGGAGCGGACTGAAGAATCGGACCTTGGCGGCACCATGCGGCTGGGGGCCCAGGACTGTGTGCTGAGCGATAATTCAACCATTGCCAGTTGTTATGGCAAGAAAACGATCCGCGAGCGCCACCGTCATCGTTATGAGGTGAACAACCATTTCCTGGCGAGGCTGGAAGAAGCTGGCCTGAAAATCGCGGGTCGCTCAACCGATGGCCGGTTGGTGGAAGTGGTCGAGGCGCCGGATCATCCCTGGTTTGTGGCCTGTCAGTTCCACCCGGAATTCACCTCCACGCCCCGCGACGGCCACCCGCTGTTCAAGGGTTTTGTTGAGGCAGCGCTGGCCAACAAGAAAGGATCCTGAGTATGGCGCAGAGTACCGTAAACGTTTCCGGAATCGAGGTCGCCAACGACAGGCCGTTTGTACTGTTCGGCGGCATGAATGTCCTCGAGTCGCCGGAACTGGCCATGGAAGTGGCGCAGGCTTATGTTGAGGCCACCGGCAAGCTCGGTATTCCGTACGTGTTCAAGGCGTCTTTTGACAAGGCCAACCGGTCGTCTGTGAACTCCTTCCGGGGCCCCGGCCTTGAGAAGGGGCTGCAGATACTGGCGGACATTAAGAGCAAATTCGGTGTTCCCATCATCTCTGACGTCCACGAGCCGGCACAGGCGGCTCCGGCTGCTGAAGTCTGTGACATTATCCAATTGCCGGCGTTCCTGAGTCGCCAGACTGACCTTGTGGTCGCGATGGCCAGAACCGGCGCGGTGATTAACATCAAGAAGGCTCAGTTCCTGGCGCCTCAGGAAATGAAGCACATCATCACCAAGTGCGAGGAAGCCGGCAACGACAAGGTGATCCTGTGTGAGCGGGGCAGCAGCTTCGGTTACAACAATCTGGTCGTCGATATGCTCGGCTTCGGTATTATGAAATCGATGAACGTGCCGGTGATGTTCGACGTGACTCATTCGCTGCAAATGCCAGGTGGACGATCCGATTCTGCCGGTGGCCGCAGGGCACAGGTCACCGATCTCGCGCTGGCGGGCATGTCTCAGGGTTTGGCTGGTTTGTTCCTGGAGGCCCACCCGGACCCGGATCAGGCCAAGTGCGATGGTCCCTGCGCCCTTCGCCTCAGCCAGTTGGAGCCTTTCCTGCAGCGGGTGAAAGCAGTAGATGATCTGGTAAAAAGTTTTAAACCTATCGACACCGCCTGACTGGCGGTGTTGGCGTTTATACGGACTATGGGAGTGAGCGGGAACGGCCCTGCGAAAATGTAGAGGGCCAAGGATGGCCCGAAACAAGCGCACATGGATGTGCTTGTAGCGGTTTTCGCAGGGCCGTTCCGCTCGCTCTGACTCCCAAATTTGAACACGAACTTGGAGACAGAGAAGAATGACCAAGATTGCCAACATCAAAGGCCGTGAGGTTCTGGATTCCCGCGGTAACCCCACTGTCGAAGCAGACGTTATCCTCGAAGACGGCACTGTGGGCACTGCCTGCGCGCCGTCCGGTGCCTCCACCGGTTCCCGGGAAGCGCTGGAGCTGCGTGATGGCGATAAATCCCGTTACCTTGGCAAGGGTGTCCTGAAGGCGGTTGAGGCTGTAAACACCAAAATTCGTGATGCCCTTATCGGCAAAGATGCGGCCGATCAGCGTGCTCTGGACAACATCATGCTGGAGCTGGATGGCACCGAGAACAAGGCCAACCTGGGCGCCAACGCAATTCTGGCGGTTTCCCTGGCGGCTGCCAAAGCGGCGGCGATCTCTCTGGGCAAGCCGTTGTACGCGCACATTGCCGACATCAACGGTACGTCTGGCAAGTTTTCCATGCCGGTGCCGATGATGAACATCCTGAACGGTGGTGAGCACGCGGATAACAACGTTGATATCCAGGAGTTCATGGTGCAGCCGGTGTCTGCCAAAAGCTTCTCCGAGGCCCTGCGTGTTGGTGCGGAAATTTTTCACAGCCTGAAGAAAGTACTCAAGGCCCAGGGCCTGAACACTGCAGTTGGTGACGAGGGCGGTTTTGCCCCGAACCTGCCCTCCAACGAAGCGGCGCTGGCGGTGATTCAGGAAGCGGTTGAGAAGGCCGGTTACAAGCTGGGAACCGATGTGACTCTGGCTCTGGACTGTGCGTCTTCCGAATTCTACAAGGGCGGCCAGTATCAGCTTTCCGGTGAAGGCAAGAGCTTCGATTCCGAGGGCTTTGCCGATTACCTCGCCGGTCTGTGTGAGCGTTACCCGATCGTGTCTATTGAAGACGGCATGGACGAGAGCGACTGGGACGGCTGGAAGGTTCTGACTGACAAGCTGGGTAGCAAGGTTCAGCTGGTCGGTGACGATCTGTTCGTAACGAACACCAAGATCCTGAAGCAGGGTATCGACAGGGGAGTTGGCAACTCCATCCTGATCAAGTTCAACCAGATCGGCAGTCTGAGCGAAACCCTGGATGCCATCAAAATGGCCCAGGATGCCGGCTTTACGGCAGTGATCTCGCACCGCTCCGGTGAAACCGAGGACACCACCATTGCCGATCTGGCTGTGGCGACCTGTGCAGGCCAGATCAAGACCGGCTCCCTGTGTCGTTCGGATCGGGTTGCCAAGTACAACCAGCTGCTGCGCATTGAAGAAGCCCTGGACGGCAAGGCGCCGTATCGCGGTCTGAGCGAGATCAAGGGGCAGCGCTGATCGACGGATTTGACCGGTTCTGGCAAAGTGTCAGGCCGGTCGTCAGCAGAAAACTGTTAAGGCCATCGTGTTCCGGGCGAAAGTTTGGATGCGATGGCCTTTTTGTACAGGCAGTTAGAAGAATTTGTTGCTAATCTACTCTAAGGTCTATACTCAACGTCCGGCGTTGTTATTCTGACTGATTAATTTTTGAACGGTATCGGCAATGAAGTTGCTCTGGACCCTAATGGTGGTTGCGATTCTCCTGCTCCAGGTGCGCCTGTGGGTCGGGGAAGGCAGCTTTGCGCAGGTGTGGGCACTCGAGCAGTCCATTGCTGAGCAACGTAAAGAAAATGCCGAACTGGCTACCCGCAATGAACGTCTCTATGCCGAGGTCAGGAATTTGCGCAACGAGCAGGGCGCCGTCGAAGAACGGGCCAGGATGAACCTTGGCCTGATCAGGGAAGACGAGACCTTTTTCCTCGTTGTCGAAAACTGATTGTCTATGACCGCTCCGAGACTTTGGCTGATTGTTCCTGCCGCAGGCATTGGCCAGCGTATGCAGGCCGGGCAACCGAAACAGTATCTTCGGATCGATCAACGTTTCATTCTCGATATCACCCTGTCCCGACTGATGGATTCCGCGCCTTTTTCCGGCTGCATGGTGCCACTGCATCCCGCCGATCACTGGTGGCCGGATACAGAGGCCAGCCGCGATAGTCGTATCCAGACCTGTACTGGCGGCTCTGAGCGCGCCTGTTCGGTTTTGTCGGCACTGCATGCTATGGCGGAGCAGGTAGCGGATGATGACTGGATTCTGGTTCACGACGCCGCCAGGCCATGCCTTCACACCCGGGATCTGTCCAATCTCATTGAGCGGCTCTACGACCATCCTGTTGGTGGCCTCCTCGCTTCGCCGGTGGCAGATACTCTCAAGAGAGCCGATACCGGCGAGCTCCACGAAGTCGCCGAGACCGTCGACCGTTCGGACCTGTGGCGGGCCCTTACGCCCCAAATGTTCCGCTACCGGTTGCTGGTTGATTCCCTGGAGGCCGCTCTCAGGGAGGAACTTCCGGTCACCGATGAGTCCTCTGCCATTGAGTTTTCCGGTAACATGCCGGTTCTGGTTGAGGGGCGGCCTGACAACCTTAAAATAACGGTACCTGCGGATCTGGCACTCGCAGGTTTTATCCTGAGCCGGTTCTGATTTCCCGAGTTTTCCGGAGCACATTATGCGTATTGGTCAGGGCTTCGATGTCCATGCCTTCTGTGAAGGCGACTCTGTCATTATCGGCGGTGTAAACATTCCGCATTCCCGGGGGCTGAAGGCCCACTCCGATGGCGACGTACTCTTGCATGCACTGGCTGATGCACTTCTGGGTGCCATGGCAGTTGGCGATATCGGCCATTTTTTTCCGGACACCAGTGACGAGTGGGCGGGGGCAGACAGTCGTGATCTGCTGCGCCGGGTAATGGCGCGTGTGCGTGATGAAGGGTTCAGTGTGATCAATGTTGATACCACGGTAATTGCCCAGGCCCCGAAAATGGCGCCTCATATCGATGCTATCCGCCTGAACATTGCGGAGGATCTGGGGGTTCCCGCCAGCCGTGTCAGCGTCAAGGCAACAACAACGGAAAAGCTTGGTTTCACCGGCCGTGGTGAGGGTATTGCCTGTCAGGCCATTTGCCTGCTTGAAGCGGTGGATTCGTGAGCCACTGGAGGCTTGACTGGCCAACCTCTGGTGGCGTGCGTTTGGCGCATGCCCAGCTCAAGGTGTCACCCGCGGATTTCTTCGTGGACGAGGTCCTGGACCTGGCTGGAGAGCTGACCGCTCCGGAGCCAACGGAGGTCAGGGGTCGCGGGGAGCACCTCTGCTTGAGGCTGGAGAAAGTCGGCGACAATACCGAGTTTGTCGCCCGTGAACTGGCGCACCTGACTCACTGCCGCAGCTTTGACGTGGGTTTTTGTGGTCTGAAGGATCGTCATGCGGTAACCCGTCAGTGGTTCAGCCTCTATCGTCCGGGCCGTGAGGCTGAGGACGCGGACCTGCTTCAAGAGGTTTCCTCCCGCTGGTCGGTGGTATCTTCCTTCCGGGATGCGCGGAAGTTGCGTCGCGGTGACCACTGGGGTAACCGTTTCGTGATTACCCTGAGGAATGTTTTCGGGGATCGGCAGGCGATAGAAAACGCCCTTCAGCGGCTGGCTACTGTCGGCGCTCCGAACTATTTCGGTCCCCAGCGGTTTGGAAGAGATGGCGCCAATCTGGACCGGGCTCTCCATACCGATCCGTCAGTGTTGAACCGGCGTAGCCGATCGGGTGGAAAAGGTCGCGGAGGTAAAAAGCGCGCTGGAAGCGAGGGCGCTAAAAACGTATTGTATTTTTCGGCGGCGCGCTCCTGGCTGTTCAATGAGGTGCTTGCCGCCCGCGTCCAGGATGGCAGCTGGGCTGAGGCTTCGGCAACCGGCCCGCTGTGGGGCGACGGCGGCACCACGGCCACGGGGCCGCTGGAGGCGCTGGAACGAGGTATTGTGTCGCAGACACCCGGGCTGGCGGATCTGTTCTCGGTCACCCGTATGAAACCCGAGCGCAGGCCCCTGGCGGCAAGGCCGGAAGATCTTGTCTGGCACTGGCAGGGTGACGACTGTCTGGAGTTGGCGTTTTTACTTTCTCCGGGGCAGTACGCCACGACGATTTTGAATGATATTTTCGAGCTTGAGGACATGAGCCTCGGCCGACATAACGAACAACAAGGCTAGCGGAGAACACTGTGCGTATTCTGTTGTCGAATGATGACGGCGTTCATTCACTGGGGCTGATTGCTCTGTACGAGGGGCTGAAGGGGCTTGGTGAGCTTGAGGTAGTGGCGCCTGACCGCGATCACAGCGGTGCCAGTAACGCGTTGACCCTGAACCGCCCGCTGACCGTGGAAGAACATCCCAACGGCTTTCGTTCCGTGGATGGAACGCCGACAGACTGTGTACACCTGGCGGTAAACGGTCTGTTCCGGCAACCGTTTGACCGCGTGGTTTCAGGCATCAATACCCACGCCAACCTTGGCGATGACATTATCTACTCAGGCACCGTAGCTGCGGCCACCGAAGGGCGCCACCTCGGACTGCCTGCCATTGCCGTTTCGCTGGTTAACAACGGTTATTTTCATTACGAGACGGCGGCCCGGGTTGTCCGGATGCTCCTTGAGAGCGAACGCCCCCTGGTCCTTGGACCGCGCTCCATTCTCAATGTGAATGTCCCGGATGTGCCCTGGGAGCAACTGGCCGGTATTCGTGTTACCAGGCTTGGTCATCGTGAACGGGCAGAAGGTGCGGTTCCGATGACCTGTCCCCGGGGCAGGGAGCGGTACTGGATCGGTGCCGCCGGGGCGGGCGGTGATGCCGGCCCCGGAACGGATTTCCACGCCATTCGTGAAGGCTACGTGTCGGTGACGCCGGTTCACATTGACATGACCCGCCATGAGGCACTGGTTCCGCTCAGGGAATGGCTGGGTACGCTGGAGGGCAGTGGATGACGGCTCAGCTCGAAGGCATCGGGATGACCTCCCGCCGTACCCGGATGCGGCTGGTTCAGCGCCTGAGGGAAGCGGGCATTGAATCAGACAAGGTTCTTGAGATTATGGGAGAGGTGCCCCGGCACATTTTTCTGGATGAAGCCCTGTCCCATCGGGCTTACGAAGACACATCGCTGCCGATTGGCTACGGGCAGACCCTTTCCCAGCCTTACATCGTGGCCCGGATGACCGAGCTGATGCTGGCTCACCGTCCCTCAAATGTGCTGGAGCTGGGTACTGGATCCGGTTACCAGACCGCTGTGCTCTCGCGCCTGTTTGCTGAGATCTACAGCGTTGAACGTATCAAACCGCTTCAGGACCGGGCCCGGGAGCGTTTGCGGCAGTTGCACGCCAGAAACGTATTTTTCAAGCACGCCGATGGCGGCATGGGCTGGCCGGAGCGTGGCCCTTTCGACGGTATTATCGTGACGGCGGCACCTATTGAGGTTCCCGGTGAGCTGCTTAGCCAGTTGGCGGACGGGGGTGTTCTGATTGCACCGGTCGGTGAGGAACGTCAGGTGCTGGTGGAAGTGACTCGTCGCGGCGCCCGTTTTGACCACAAGGAGCTCGAACCTGTCCGGTTTGTGCCTCTGCTCGGAGGAGTTGTCCGATAGTTATGAACAGTCCCGTATCGAATAGTGCCAGTCCCGAATCCGCGCGTAGCCATCGTCCAGCGGCGGTCTTTCTTCGCGGTATCGCCATGGGGGCCGCCGATATTGTGCCGGGTGTGTCCGGCGGTACCATTGCATTCATTACCGGTGTCTACTTCCGGTTGCTGGAAGCCATTAATGCCGTGCCCGTTGCAGTTTTCCGGCACCTGTTCCGGGGCAATTTCAGGGCGTTCTGGCACGCCTGCGACGGCACCTTTCTGGTATGCCTGCTGGCGGGCATTCTCATCAGTATTGCGACGCTGGCTTCAGCAATCAGTTATGTATTGGTGGAATACCCCATCCTCATCTGGAGCTTTTTCTTTGGTCTGATCGTTGCCTCGGTGTGGCATGTGGGCCGCCAGGTGCGACACTACAAAGTGGCACTGTTGGCACCGCTGTTGGCCGGTATTGTGGTTGCCTGGTGGATTACCACCTTGTCTGCGGGACAGGTTTCACCGTCTGGTCTGGCGTTCTTCGGTGCCGGGGCGCTCGCCATCTGTGCCATGATTCTTCCCGGTATTTCCGGCAGCTTTATTCTGGTCATTATCGGTATGTATGCGCCGGTCCTGGCGGCCATCAAGTCATTGGATATGGGCGTTTTGCTGCTGTTTATGGCGGGCTGTGTGGTCGGCCTGTTATCGATAGCGCGTCTGATTACCTGGGCGTTTCATCACTTTCATGATCTGGTGCTGGCTTTGCTGACAGGATTCATGGTCGGCGCCCTTAATAAGGTCTGGCCCTGGAAAGAAATACTCAGCTGGCGCACCAACAGTGCCGGTGAACAGGTGCCCCTTAATGAGGTAAGCATCTGGCCCTGGACATTCGCCGAACAGGCCGGGCAGGACCCTCAGATAGCACTGGCAGTGTTGATGGCGTTGGCCGGGTTCTGTCTTGTTTTGCTGGTTGAGTGGGTCGGTTTTCGCAGCCGGAGCGTCGCTCAGGCCGGGTAGCGGGGCGGCAAAACTGTGCGAAAGTGTTACCTGACGCACAAAATAAGTGTTTCGGCAGGTAACAGGGGTGGCCGGGTAGTAACTTGGATCCCATCGGGAAATGTGCAATATATTAGCAAGTTACTATTAAAATTTTAGAATTTGCTTCTACAGGCTGGGTGGTTTATACGGATTTTTCATAACTGGGTTATTTTTATTTCTGTGAGATTTTTGCCTGGGTTACTCAATGCCGATCTTCCGGCGTCCCCGCGGTTCCCGCCCGGTGCCTGTGAATCCTCTCGCCCCCTGAAAAAGACGCAGTACCGGTCCTTCCCACTGATTTCCCTCATTGCACTGCTGTTTCTTTCCGGCTGTAACACCCCGGCACTGTACCAGGATGATCTATATAACCCTCCGGTATACTGGGGCCGGCACGTTGTCAAACCGGGCGAAACCCTCTACAGCATAGCTTGGCGGTACGGGCGGGATTATCGTGAGCTTGGCAATGCCAACGGCATGGGTCCTCCCTGGAACCTGAAAGCCGGTCAGGTGCTGCGCCTTGATCTTCGCGGAACTGTAACCTCTGGCAGTCAGACTGGTTCAGCAAGCAGGCCTGCGGCGTCTGCCTCCAACACCCAAAGCCGGGTTTTAACGCCGAGACAGACAGCGGCTACCGCGCCAAAACCCTCGGTCACGAGGGCGCCTCGCAAGGATGCGCCGCTGGGGTCCCAGACCCAGACCGTCGCCCGCATTGAGTGGCGCTGGCCGCATGTTGGCACCGTAATTGCTGGATACTCAACATCCGGAAAAGTCAATAAAGGTATTGATATCGCCGGGCAAGCCGGGGATGCTGTTAGAGTCGCAGCCACGGGAAATGTGGTTTACGCCGGCAACGGGTTGCTTGGATACGGCAACCTGATTATTGTGAATCACAACGAGCACTATTTGAGTGCTTACGCTCATAACCGGAAGATTCTGGTGCAGGAAGGGGAGGATGTGAAAGCCGGGCAGGTGATTGCAGAGCTCGGTAGCAGTGGTGCTGAACGACCCATATTGCATTTTGAGATCCGAAAAAATGGCAATCCGGTCGATCCAGTCCATTATCTGCCACCGCGCCAGTGAACCGAGCAGTCAGCAGGCTGCCTGATCGCACTCCCCGGCACTGACAAATAAACCGCGTTCGCAAAAAAACAAAAACGGTAAAGGCCGTAACAGGCCGACCAACAAAATGTCCTGAAGAAAAAACATGAAGACGAAAACGTCCGCAATAACAAGAAGTATCGGGCGAACATCCAGGATTATTGAGAGGCGGGGCAAGACAAATGTCAGCAGAGCAAGAAGACATCATCATGGATCGTGTGTCAGATATTGATGACTCAGAAGATCAGCTGTTAGCTGAAGAAAAAGTCGACAAGGACGTGACCGAAGAGGTTGCGGCGGTCGAAGAGGATTTTCCCACCAAGGGGCGTTATTTCACCAGCCAGAAACAGCTGGACGCCACTCAGCTTTATCTCAACGAAATCGGTTTTTCACCCCTCCTGACTCCTGAAGAAGAAGTCTATTTTGCCCGCCTGGCGCGCAAGGGAGAGGAGTCTGGCCGCAAGCGGATGATCGAAAGTAACCTGCGTCTGGTGGTCAAGATCGCCCGCCGTTACGTGAACCGGGGCCTCACCCTGCTTGACCTGATTGAAGAGGGTAACCTGGGCCTGATCCGGGCCGTTGAAAAATTTGATCCGGAGCGTGGGTTCCGCTTCTCCACCTATGCAACCTGGTGGATTCGCCAGACCATTGAACGGGCGATCATGAACCAGACCCGTACTATTCGGCTGCCGATTCACGTGGTAAAGGAGCTGAACCTCTACTTGCGGGCCGGGAGGGAGCTGACCCAGAAACTGGACCATGAGCCATCGGCGGAAGAGATTGCGAAGATGGTGGACAAGCCGGTTTCGGACGTGAAACGAATGCTGGGCCTCAACGAGCGTGTCGCGTCCATGGATACGCCCATCGGCAGCGGTGGCGAGAAGTCTCTGCTGGACACAGTGGCGGATGAGGGCGCGTCTGATCCTGCCGATCTCCTGCAGGACAACAACATGTGTTCCTGTCTGGAAAAATGGATTGATCAGCTTAGCGACAAGCAGCAGGAAGTGCTTTCCCGTCGCTTTGGCCTGCGAGGCTACCCGGTGAGCACCCTGGAAGAGGTCGGGCAGGAAATCGGGCTGACTCGCGAGCGTGTTCGCCAGATCCAGGTTGAGGCGCTTCGCCGGCTCCGGGAAATCCTTGAGAAGGAAGGCTTGTCAGGGAACCTGCTGTTCAAATAAGCCCTTTCTGGCAGTTCGACCGCAAAAAGCCAATCAGGATACTCCTGGTTGGCTTTTGTGTTTCAGGATCGCTGCAAATGAGAACCAGGTTGCGCCTTTCTGGCCGGCCTCATTGATAGAATGCCGGGACCGGGCGGGGATAAGGGTGTCGAAACCCGGTGCACGAATGAAACACGTCAATAATAACGATCGAAAAGGAAAGGACTATGAAGAAGGCTCTTATAATCAGCTTTACCTCCCTTATGATGGCGGCCGTGCTGTCCGCACCGGCCTCAGCACTGACCGTTGAAGGTGTTGATGTCCCGGATACATACTCCGCCATGGATACCGAACTGAAGCTGAACGGTGCAGGCACCCGTTCCAAGTGGTTCATGGATCTGTACGTCGGTGGTCTTTACGTGCCGGAAACCATCAACGACGGCGAAACCGTGATTAATGCGGATGAGCCCCAGGCCATTACTCTGCATATCATTTCCGGCATGATCACCAGTGAGCGGATGACAGAGGCCACGCTGGACGGTTTCAAGGCGTCAACCGACGGTGATATGTCCGCCATTCAGGAAGATGTTGACCAGTTTATGGCGGTGTTTCAGGAAGAAATTACCGAAGGTGATGTGTTTGATCTGGTCTACCTGCCCGGGAAGGGTGTGAAAGTTCTCAAGAACGGTGAGCACAAGGACACCTTAGGTGACCTGGCTTTCAAAAAAGCCCTGTTCGGAATCTGGCTGTCCGATAAGCCTGCCCAGAAGGATCTGAAGGAGAAGATGCTGGGCCAGCGTTAACAAGGAGACAGCTGCCAGTAAAAAGCCGGCGTGACGCCGGCTTTGCTGTTCCTGTTGCAAGGTATCGGGTCTGGCTTAAAGGTAATCCCGCTTATGTTTGAATTCGCAGAGATCTTCAATAGAACAGGCCCCGCATTTGGGTTTCCGGGCGGTACAGGTATAGCGGCCATGAAGGATCAGCCAATGGTGGGCGTCAAGCAGGAACTCTTTGGGGACCAGACGCAGCAGCCGTTTCTCCACTTCCAGAACGTTTTTTCCCGGCGCAATTCCGGTGCGGTTTGAAACCCGGAAGATATGGGTGTCCACGGCCATCGCCATGTGACCGAATGCCGTATTGAGAACCACATTCGCGGTTTTGCGTCCTACGCCGGGAAGCGCTTCCAGGTCTTCCCGGTTTTCCGGTACCCGGCCATCGTGTTTCTCAATAAGAATACGGCAGGTCTTGATAACGTTTTCGGCCTTACTGTTAAACAGGCCAATGGTTTTAATGTATTCCCTGAGGCCATCAACACCCAGAGCCAGTATGGCTTCCGGCGTGTTGGCCACCGGAAACAGCTTACCGGTAGCCTTGTTCACGCCCACGTCCGTTGCCTGAGCCGACAGGATTACCGCAATCAACAGCTCGAACGGGCTCGAGTAGTTCAACTCCGTGGTCGGATAGGGGTTGGCGTCCCGCAGCCGGGTAAAGATCTCAACACGTTTGAGTTTGTTCATCAGCGCTCAGTCAGTTGCTAACCGGGGGTCAGGAGATGTTCCCGGTAATCCGGACCCGTTTGCTTCCAGCCTCTATCGGAGCCGGTTCGCTGGCCTTTCGGCGTTCTTTCAGGTGGTTATCGACGCTGTTTTTCAGGGCAATCAGCAGGCCGAGGCCCACAAAGGCACCGGGTGGCAGGATCATAAACAGCATGCCCGGGTAATTTTCGAACGGTCGGACGACCCAGTCGGCGGCCGCGGGGCCGAGCAGCAGGTTCATGTCAACAAACAGGCTTCCCTGACCGGTGAGCTCCCGAATGCCGCCGAGCACAGCCAGTACTGCGAGAAAACCGAGCCCCATCATGGCTCCGTCCAGAAGGGCCGGGCCAGGTGCGTTTTTGGAGGCAAAGGCATCGGCCCGGCCAAGGATAGCGCAATTGGTCACGATGAGCGGAATGAAGATGCCCAGAATCTGATAGAGCTCGTAGGTAAATGCCTGCATCAGCAATTCGGCGCAGGTCACGAAGGAAGCGATGATCATGACAAAAGCTGGCAGGCGCACGGATTCACTGACAAAGTTGCGAATCAGTGACACGGCAAGGTTGGAACCCATAAGCACCATCAGGGTTGCCACGCCAAGACCAATGGCATTCACAACGGTGCTGGTAACGGCCAGCAAGGGACACAGCCCGAGAACCTGCACCAGTGCCGGGTTATTGTCCCAGAGACCGTCGCGGATGATTTCGCTGGAAGATTTGGTCGCCATGATCAGGAATGCTCCGTGTTGGATGATTCGCCAGCAATCGCTTCCGGTTTGAGGGCTTCGTTCCTCTGAGACGGCGCTTCGTTGAGACGCTCCCGGATTACCCGGCGATTCTCTCGAAAATAGATCAGCGCTTTCTGAACAGCCTTTACCACGGCCCTCGGAGTGATCGTGGCGCCGGTAAACTGATCAAATTGGCCGCCGTTCTTTTTCACGGCCCACTCCCGGTGGGGTGGTTCGCCGAGCGACCGGCCGTCGAAGCTCTTGATCCAGTCCGATTTCTTGGTCTCGATACGGTCGCCCAGCCCCGGGGTTTCCCTGTGGCTGGTTACCCGGACGCCAAGAATGGTGCCCTGCATGTCCACGCCAACCAGCAGGTAGATGTTCCCGGAGTAGCCGGCGGATGCCACAATGGGCATGATCATGCCTATCGGCCGGTCATCCTGCCGGGCAACCCAGACGGTCAGGGGGTCCGGCAGGGCCAGCCGTTCGCTGGCCGGCAACTGCACGGTATCCCTGAGCAGGTCGTTGGTGTGCCGGCTTTCGGGAATGATTTCGAACAACGCCTTTGCTTCGGCGCGCGCTGCCTGCTGTTTAATTCGTTCCTCGGTGGCCACCTGAGTCACTGCAATGGTGCCACCGGTTATGACGGCGAACAAGCCGAGGCCGATGGCGCTGCGGCGCATGGACTGTGCTATGGCGGCCATGGTTTACCCCCGATTGCCTGGTACACCCCGGCGGGCCTTGTGATGGCCGTAAGTCCGCGGTGGTGTGTAGTGGTCGATAAATGGCACGGCAAAATTCATCAGCAGAACGCTGAAAGCAACGGCGTCGGGATAGTTGCCCCAGGTACGGATCAGATAGAGCAGAATGCCGATTCCCGCCCCGTAAATCAGTTTACCCTGATGGCTGGTAGCAGCGGAGACCGGGTCGGTGGCGATAAAGAAGGCACCGAGCATGGTACCGCCAGCCAGAAGATGGAGTGATACCGGCGTATACAGGTCTGCATTGTTGCCAAACGCCAGGCTCATCAGGATCAGGCCACCGAGAAAACCGGCTGGAATGTGCCAGCTGATAATACGAAGGCCGATCAGCAAGAGGCCGCCGGCAAGAAAGGCTGCATTCACCCATTCCCAGCCTTTGGCGATGCTTTCACCGAAGGTCGGGTGGATCAGTACCTCGGCCGAGGTGTGGCCGGCGATCTTGTGTTTGTACTCGTCAAGGGGCGTTGCCATGGTCCAGCCATCTACCGCTGTCTGCTGGCCTGATGCGATGGTCGCCAGGGTTTCACCGAAGCCCGGCGCGCCGTCCCAGAGCATGGCTGGTTCTGCCCAATTGGTGGTCATGGCGACCGGAAACGACACCAGTACCAGCGCATAACCCACCATGGCCGGATTGAATGGGTTGGAGCCCAGTCCACCGTATAGCTGCTTGGCAATAACAATGGCGGAAATGACAGCCACCGCCGAAACCCACCACGGCGTGAATTGTGGCAACGAGAGGCCCAGCAGTAGCCCGGTTACCGCGGCCGTGTTGTCCCTGATAAAAAAGACCACGGGTTTTTTCCGAAGCCTGAGCACGGTCGCCTCGGAGAACACGGCAACGGCGATGCAGAAGACCACATTGATGAGGTTGCCCCAGCCGAAAAACAGAGTCTGGGCGAACAGGCCAGGCAACGCCGCAATCATCACCCACAACATCACGCGGGACGTCGGTCGGGCCTTGTGGGCATGGGGTGAGGACTGTTGAACAAACGCCATGTGTGTCGAGCCTGATTCCGTTAGTGGGTGGGCTGGGATTCGGTCGGCCGGGCGGCCAGTTTGTCTCGGGCTTCCGCCAGCATCTCTTCGGCCCGCTTTACCCGATCATGGTTCTTGGCTACTGCGCGCTCAAGCTTGTCCACGTTATCCGCCTGTTGCGCTTTTGCCTCGTCAAGCATGCCCTGCATGGTTTCCAGCTTGGATCGGGCCTGGCCAAGTTGCTTTTCCAGAGCGTCAATATCCGGCTTTTCTTCAGCTGTGTCGGTCGCAGGTGGTGGCTGGGATGCCTCGGCTTTTGCCTTCTTGCGGGCCAGGGCCTGCTCGACCAGAGCGGCCTTGGCAGAGCGTTCGTCAACGGCCTCACCCTCTGCTGTTACTTGCTCCGCTTCGGCTTTTTTCCTTGCCTGGGCGTCGGCCGCCGCTTTTGCCCGTTCCTTGCGCCTCAGTTCTTTCTCTTGCTGTTCCCGCTCCAGGCGGGCCTGACGAGCTTCGAAGCGTTCCCGGGCGCGGTCCGCTTTCAGCTGTTCTGCGCGCTGAACGCGAATTTCGCCTTTGGCGAAGCGGTAGTACTGCACCAGCGGGATCGAGCTCGGGCATACATAGGAGCAGGCTCCGCATTCGATGCAATCGAACAGGTTCAGGTGCTCGGCTTTCTCAAACTCGGTGGCCTTGGCATACCAGAACAGCTGCTGTGGCAATAACTTCATAGGGCAGGCTTCGGCGCACTGTCCGCATCGGATACAGGGTTGCTCCGGCGGCGGTGCCGGTAACTCGCTGGCCGTTGCAGCAATGACGCAGTTGGTGGTTTTAATCACCGGAACGGCGTCGGTTGTAAGCGTATAGCCCATCATCGGGCCGCCGAGCACCAGACGGCTGAGCCTGTCCTGCTGAACACCGGCCTGTTCGAGCAGATATTCGATCGGCGTGCCAATCAACGCCTCGAAATTGCCCGGTTCGCGTACCGCTTCGCCGGTAATGGTAACAACCCGGGAAATCAGTGGTGTGCCTTCAACCACGGCCTGCGCCACGGCAACGGCGGTGCCGATGTTCTGGCACATAACTCCGATATCAGCCGGAATACCACCGCTAGGCACTTCCATGCCAGTCAGTATCCGGATCAGCTGTTTCTCACCGCCGGAAGGGTACTTGGTTGGAATAACGACGATTTCAGTCTGGGTGCCCTCGGTTGCCTCGCGCATCGCTGAAATGGCTTCCGGCTTGTTGTCTTCAATACCAATAACGCAACGTTCCGGACGAAGAATCCACGCCATAACCTTCAGGCCGGCAACAACCTCATCGGCTTTTTCCCGCATGGTCATGTCATCGGCGGTAATGTAGGGCTCGCACTCAGCGCCGTTCAGAATCAGCGTGCTTACCTTGCGGTTCCGGGGTGGCCGGAGCTTGATGTTGGTGGGAAAGCCGGCGCCGCCCATGCCGGAAATGCCGGCATCCCGGATAATCCCGAGGACCTGGTCACGGGCGAGGGTGCGATAGTCAGGCACCGGGTTGCGGGAGCACCATTGATCTTCGCCATCTGGCCTGAGCGTAATGCACCAGTCCGCCATTCCCGACGGGTGGGGAACGGGGTGTTCCACAATGCTCTCAATGACACCGGACGTCGGCGCATGAACGGCTACACCCATGCCGGTTTTGACATCTGCGATTTTCTGCCCTTTCAGAACCTGCTCGCCCACTTCAACAATCGCTTCGGCCGGGTCTCCGATATGCTGCTGGAGTGGCAACACCAGCCGTTCCGGAATTCCGGCTCGACGAACCGGCCGGGCCGTTGAGAAGTCTTTGTGCTCCGGCGGATGAATGCCACCGGAAAAATCCCACAGTTGTGTCATCAGGCGCTGGCTCCCTGGCGGTCGGTGGCAATGAGCCCCGGGGTCGGCGGTGTCCAGGTCCAGGTACGGATATCCGGTTCAACAGTCACCATATCGATACAATCGACCGGGCAGGGCTCCACACAGAGGTCGCAGCCGGTGCATTCGCTTTCAATGACCGTGTGCATGTGCTTGGCGGCACCAAGAATGGCATCCACGGGGCAGGCCTGGATGCACTTGGTACAGCCGATGCACTCGTCTTCACGAATCACTGCAACCTGCTTGACCTGCTCAACACCATGCTCGGCATCGAGAGGTTCCGGTTCAACGTCCAGCAGGTCGGCCAGTGCCTTGATGGTGGACTCGCCTCCGGGCGGGCACTTGTTGATGGGGCCGCCCTCGGCGATGGATTCGGCGTAGGGCCGGCAACCCGGATAGCCACACTGCCCGCACTGGGTCTGTGGCAGGAGCGCATCGATCTGGTCAGCCAGTGGATTACCCTCCACCTTGAACCGTTCAGCGGCAAAGCCCAGCAAACCTCCGAACACAACGGCCAGGGCCAGAAGAACCAACACGGCAACCAGAATGCTTGTCCACATAAACTGCTACTCCTAATCCAGCTGCCCCTAATCCAGCTGCCCCTAATCCAACTGCCCCTAATTCTGCTACCCCGTCAAACGCTGACCAGGCCACCAAAGCCGAGGAACGCCAGCGACATCAGCCCGGCCGTAACCAGCCCGATCGCAGCCCCGCGGAACGCAACCGGAACGTCAGAGACGGCGATGCGTTCCCGCATGGCGGCAAACAGGACCAGGACCAGGGAGAAGCCGGCCGCTGCGCCAAAACCGTACAAAACCGACTCAACGAAGTTGTTGTTCTTGTTAATGTTCAGGAGAGCGACCCCAAGCACCGCACAGTTTGTGGTGATCAGGGGAAGGAAAATACCCAGCACCCGGTAGAGCAAGGGGCTGGTCTTGTGAACGACCATTTCCGTGAACTGGACCACCACGGCGATCACCAGAATGAATGTGATTGTCCTTAGAAAGGTCAGGTCCAACGGCTCCAGCAGATAGGTGTAGACAAGATAGCTGTATACCGACGCCAGAGTCAGCACGAAGGTGGTTGCCAGAGACATGCCCATGGCCGTTTCGAGCTTCCCTGAAACGCCCATGAACGGGCACAGGCCCAGGAACTGAACCAGCACAAAGTTGTTCACCAGAATGGTGCTGACCAGAATCAGCAGATATTCGGTCATTTGCCTTGCTCCATTGACCCGGCTGCCGGCCGTTACATGATCCGCATGCCGGGCGTGGCACCGGAATCCGGAGACAGGATAAAGAGGTCCTTGCCACCGGGCCCCGCTGCCAGAACCATGCCCTCGGACATGCCGAACTTCATTTTCCGGGGCTTGAGGTTGGCAACCATCACGGTCAGGCGGCCCTCAAGATCTTCCGGCCTGTAAGCAGACTTGATACCAGCAAACACGTTGCGGTCGCCGTGCCCCACGTCAAGGGTGAGGCGAAGGAGCTTGTCAGCGCCTTCAACCTGTTCGGCTTTCACTATTTTAACGACCCTGAGATCCACTTTCGCGAATTCCCCGAATTCGATCTCGTCGGCGATCGGCTCAGCCTTGGCAGCAGGCGCCGGCTTTCCGGTTGCTGCGGGCAGTTCCTCTTTTGAGGCATCCAGCATTTTCTCAATCTGGGCAATGTCGACACGGTTCATCAACGGCTTGAACTTGTTGATGCCATGGTTCTCGAGGCGCTCCGCGCGTTTGTTCCAGTCCAGCGGCGCATTCAGGAACGCCTCGGAGGCCTTGGCGGTTTCCGGTAGTACCGGTGCCAGGTAGGTCATCAGCAGGTGGAACATGTTGATGGCGTTGGTGCAGATAGCCTGAAGATTCCCATCCTGGCCTTCCTGCCTGGCGATCACCCAGGGCTGCTCGTCATTGACGTACTGGTTGGCAATGTCGGCCAGTTCCATGATCCGGCGCATGGCGCGGCCGAACTCACGGGCTTCGTAGAACTCCTCGATCTCTTTGCCAGCTTCGATGAATTCCTTCAGTTTGGCATGCTCGGTAACCTGGCCAAGCTGACCGTCGAAGCGCTTGGTGATGAAACCGGCGCTGCGGCTGGCGATGTTCACGACCTTGCCCACCAGATCCGAGTTTACCCGGGCAGCAAAGTCTTCCAGGTTCAGGTCCATATCATCGACACTGCCGGTCAGTTTGGCCGCGAAGTAGTAACGCAGGTATTCCGGATTCAGGTGGTCCAGATAGGTGCGGGCCATGATAAAGGTGCCACGGGACTTGGACATCTTCTTGCCGTTCACGGTCACAAAGCCATGGGCCCAGACCGCCGTTGGCGTGCGGAAACCGGCATCGTGCAGCATGGATGGCCAGAACAGGGCGTGGAAGTTGATGATGTCCTTGCCGATGAAGTGGTACACCTCGGCGGTGGAATCGGCCTTCCAGAAGTGCTCGAAATCGATGCCTTCCCGGTTGCACAGGTTCTTGAAACTGGCGAGGTAGCCAATAGGAGCGTCCAGCCAGACATAGAAGTATTTACCCGGCGCATCCGGAATCTCGAAGCCGAAGTAGGGCGCATCGCGGCTGATATCCCACTCCTGCAGCCCGGCATCCAGCCACTCAGCCAGCTTGTTTGCCACCTGTGGCTGCAATGTGCCGCTACGGGTCCATTTAGCCAGGAAATCGGCAAAGTCCGGCAGCTTGAAGAAATAGTGCTCGGACTCCTTCTCGATGGGCGTCGCCCCGGACACGGCCGAGCGCGGGTTGATCAGCTCCGCCGGCGTGTAGGTAGCGCCACAGGCTTCACAGTTGTCCCCGTACTGATCCTCGGTTTTGCATTTCGGGCACGTACCCTTGATAAACCGGTCCGCCAGGAACATGTTCTTTTCCGGGTCGTAGGACTGGATGATCTTGCGCGTGGCAATGTGCCCGTTTTCCTGCAACTGGCGGTAAATGTACTCCGAGAACTGGCGGTTCTCCTCGGAATGGGTGGTGTAGTAGTTATCAAAGTGGATATGAAAGCCGCGGAAATCTTCCTGATGCTCATCGCGGATACGGTCAATCAGCTGTTCGGACGTGATGCCTTCGCGCTCGGCCCGGAGCATAATGGCCGTGCCGTGGGCATCATCGGCGCAAACGTAGTAACAGTTCTGGCCACGCATTTTCTGATAACGTACCCAGATATCCGTCTGAATGTATTCCAGCAGGTGGCCCAGATGGATAGGGCCGTTGGCGTACGGCAGGGCGCTGGTAACCAGAATATCGCGCTGTTGTTTGCTCGCTTGCGTCATGGTGATGTCCGAACCTTATGTTGATACGGGTTGGAAAGACAAAACGGGGTCCTGGCGGCCGTCGGAATTGATTGCGCCAGGTAAAGACCCCATATGGTCAGAAACGGGCACAGATGATACCTTCCGAGCAGATATTTTTCATCCGAATCACCCGTTTCCGTGCTTAAAATCGCGCATTAGCTTATTCCGGAGAACCCGATGACACAGATATCAGAGCAGGCCCTGCAAACAGCGGTCCGCGAGTACCGCGACCCGTATCTCAACAAGGATCTCTACGAATTGGGTGCGGTAAAATCCCTGAGTGCGGACGCCAGAGGCAAAGTGACCCTCACAGTCGAGCTGCCGTACCCCTCCAAAGGCATCGCCGGGGCCCTGAAGGAGATCGCGACCAACGCGCTGGAATTCGTCGATGGCGTAGAGAGTGCCGACGTTCATGTCGGCCAGAAAATCCACGCCTATAAGGTTCAAAAAGACCTGCCCTCGGTCCCTGGCGTGAAAAACATCATCGCAGTCGCCTCCGGCAAGGGTGGTGTCGGTAAATCCACCACCGCCGTCAACCTCGCCCTGGCACTTCAGGCCGAAGGTGCGAGAGTCGGCATCCTCGACGCCGACATCTACGGCCCCAGCATCGGCATGATGCTTGGCGTGCCGGAAGGCAAGCGCCCCGACACCCGCGAAAACAAATACTTCGTCCCCATGGACGCCCACGGCCTCCAGGCTAACTCCATGGCCTTTGTTGTCACCGACAAAACCCCCATGGTCTGGCGCGGCCCCATGGTCAGCGGCGCGGTGATGCAACTGCTGCAACAGACCCTCTGGAACGAACTCGACTACCTCATTATCGACATGCCCCCGGGCACCGGCGATATCCAGCTCACCCTGGCCCAGAAAGTCCCCGTCACCGGCGCCGTGATCGTCACCACTCCCCAGGACATCGCCCTGCTGGACGGTAAAAAAGGCATCGAAATGTTCCGCAAAGTCGACATCCCCGTGCTCGGCGTTGTCGAAAACATGAGCGTCCACATCTGCAGCAACTGCGGCCACGAAGAACCCCTCTTCGGCCACGGCGGCGGTGCACGCATCGCCGAAGAATACAACACCACGCTCCTGGGTCAGCTGCCCCTGCACATGACCATCCGCGAACAGACCGACGGCGGCACCCCCTCCGTGGTTGCCGAACCGGACTCCGAAGTGGCCCGCCGGTACCGCGATATCGCCAGAAGGTTAGGGGCTGAACTCTCCACCCGGGAGCGCAACCTCAGTGGTTCCATCTCAAGCGTTTCGGTGACAGAGCACTGACTTAGGCTCAAAGAGGCGAATTCCCGACTGTTAGAGTCGCGAGGTTGGGGTGCACTTTCCAAAACTGTTGAGGGCCAGGGACGGCCCGAAACAAGCGCACATGGATGTGCTCGTAGCGTGTTTTGGAAAGTGCATCCCAAGCTTGCAGCCACCCAGCCAGGCAGTCCTGTGATAAAGCCCGTAGACTTCGACAGACACCGCGCTAACGGGTAAACTACGCCTCAATTTTTCCCAGTGGATACGAGACTTCGCCAATGAGCATCAAATCCGACAAGTGGATTCGCCGGATGTCCGAACAAAACGGCATGATCGAACCGTACGAAAGCGGACAGGTTCGTGAAACCGAAAAAGGCCGCGTGATCTCTTACGGCACCTCCAGCTATGGCTATGACGTACGCTGCAGCAACGAATTCAAAATCTTCACCAACGTCCACTCCGCCACCGTGGACCCGAAGAACTTCGACGAAAACAGCTTCGTCAACTACACCGGCGACGTCTGCATCATCCCGCCGAACTCCTTTGCCCTGGCCCGCACCGTCGAATACTTCCGCATCCCGCGCAGCGTACTCACCATCTGCCTCGGCAAATCCACTTACGCCCGTTGCGGCATCATCGTCAACGTCACACCGCTGGAACCGGAGTGGGAAGGCCAGGTTACCCTGGAGTTTTCCAATACCACCAACCTGCCGGCCAAAATTTACGCCAACGAAGGCGTGGCCCAGATGCTCTTCTTCGAATCCGACGAGATCTGCGAGACCAGCTACAAAGACCGGGGCGGCAAATACTTCGGCCAGACCGGCGTCACCCTGCCCAAGACATGAACGCCAACCAGTTCCTCAAAGCAGTCTCACAGTTGCAGGGCTGGCGCGAATGCGCCTTCCTGCTCGCTCTGGCTGAGCGCTCATTCCCCAACTATGCCTTGTTCGCAGACGCTGTCGACCTGAAAACCGGTGCCAAAATGCGCCAGCTGCTGGATCTTGGCTGGGACCTGCTCCAGAAAGATGTTTCGGAGTCCGCCATCCCCCAGCTGCTGGCAAGGCTGGAGACCCTGTCTCCGGATGTGAACGCCTACGATGCCTACGGCGTCTACCCGGCCTTTGATTTCTGCCAGTTGCTGGAGCAGGCCCTGCTTAGTCGTCTGAACCCGGGTAAACACCGGGCAACCGACGCCTCGCAGATGGCCACGGCAACGGTGATGAACTTCATTGAGCTTTCCGAGGGTGACGATCTCGACGAAGACGAGCTGGTTCGCTTGCTGGATCAACACCCCCTGATGAAAGAGGACAAGACCTTCCAGCGCGATCTGGTGCTTGCCCTCAAACGCCAGCGCACGCCTACCGATCAGTTCGTGGCCCGCCTGCGGGAAGACGCAGCCAACGACGGCGTCAGCAACCTGGGCATCTCCCTCAACGAATAATCGAACAGCGCGCGGGCGAGCTACACTTTCAGTGTTCTTTATTGTTTTCAGCCCTGGTCAGACGGAATTTACCTCATGAAACTCTCTGCATTTGGTCGCAAATTTACCGCCGATGCCGGTATTACGTCCCTGATGGATGACCTTGGTAATGCCATGGCATCCGGCGACGACATGATCATGATGGGCGGCGGTAACCCGGGGCATATTCCCGAGATTCAGCAGCGAGTGCAGGAAATTCTGGCGGACATGAGTCGCAGCGAAAGCGATGTCCGGCGTCTGGTTGGCATTTACGATCCGCCCCAGGGCGAAAAGCAGTTTATCGCCGCGCTCGCCGAGATGCTGAACCGCGAGTACAACTGGGGCCTGAAGCCTGAGAACATCGCGCTTACCAATGGCAGCCAGGCCGCCTTCTTCATGTTGTTCAACATGTTTGGCGGCGATTACGGTGAAGGTCAGCGCAAGCATATTCTGTTGCCTCTGGCACCGGAATACATCGGCTACGCCGACGCTGGCATCGAGCCTGGCCTGTTTCACGCGGTTCAGCCGGATATTTCCTTTACCGATGCTCACGAATTCAAGTACCGGGTGGACTTTGATGCCGTGGAAGTGACCGGCGAGACGGGCGCTATCTGTGTGTCGCGGCCCACCAATCCGACCGGCAATGTGGTGACCGACGACGAGCTTGCGCGTCTTGAGCAGCTGGCGCGTGACCACGACGTGCCCCTGATCGTTGACGGAGCCTATGGCACGCCGTTTCCCAGCCTGCTTTTTGTCGACGCAACGCCCACCTGGAACGAGCAGATTATCCTCTGCCTGAGTCTGTCGAAATTGGGTCTGCCAGCGGCGCGTACGGGTATTGTGATTGCGGCTGAGCCGATCATCAAGGCGCTCTCGGGCATTAACGCCATCGTGAACCTGGCCACGGGTAGTTTCGGAGCCATGCTGGCGGATCCGCTGGTCAGGTCCGGCGAGATCCTCTCGCTGAGCCGCGAGGTGGTATGCCCATTCTACAAGGCGAAAATGCAGAAGGCGGTAGCAGTTTTTCGGGACGCCATGGGGGAGGACAGTTGCCGCTGGTATCTCCACAAGCCGGAGGGCGCGATGTTTCTCTGGTTGTGGTTCCCGGATCTGCCGATCACCAGCCTTGAGTTGTACCAGCGACTGAAAGCCCGTGGTGTGCTGGTTGTTTCCGGCCATTATTTCTTTCCGGGGCTGCCGGAGGACGGCTGGAAACACCGGCACGAGTGCCTGCGTGTGACCTACTCCCAGGACGATGAGCGGGTTGCCGAGGGTCTGAGGATCATCGCGGATGAAGTCAAAGCCGTCTGGCGTGAGGCTGGGCGCGAGGTTTAGGGCCCGAAATCCGCCGCTTCCAGTTTCAGCTCGTAGCTGCTGCCGTCTGGTTCCACCTGTCGCAGCCGCACGAGAAGGAAATCCTGCTCGGGCGAGAACCACATCAGGGTCTGGCGCTTCGAGTCCTCCCGAACCTTTTCCGCTTTCAGAAAGGCTGTTCCGTCGCCACCGGTGCTTGTAGCCTCGCCGTTTATGACGGCAAAACGCTCCTCATCAACTGACCGGCCATTAATGACCTTGTAGGTCATATCACGTTCGCCGTTGCGGATATCCTGATGCAACTGGAGCTGGTAGCCGAGCGGATCCAGGACCCCTTCCTCCAGTTCGATTTCAAAGCGCTTGCCCTTGTACTCTCCGGTGGCCACACCTGTCGACCAGTCGAAATCGATGGAATGCTTCCGATCCTTTATCAGAAACCCGGAAAGGTGGTAGCGGTACCTCATCGGCACGACCCGACCGTTTTCCCATCTGAGGATCAGGGATTCATCAATGCTGGCAATAAAGGAATCAACATCGGTTCGGTAGAGCCAGATATCGTTGCCCTGAGATGTCAGAGTCCGTTTTGCGGTGCCACTGAGGGAGATGCCTTTTTCCATGGCCGCTGTGTAGCTGGCTTCAAAGGGTGTAAGCCCCGTGTCCGACTCCGCCTGGACGGAGCCTGCCAGAATGCCGAGGCAGAGCGACAATGCTGCGCCCCGGAGTTTGGAGGTTAGTAGTGAGTGCATATAGCTAAACCCGAACAAATACCGTCATCGATGGCGACAGTGTAGCTGCCCGGGTGAGATACGGAGATGACAATTCGTTCAGGCGATGGATCAGTTATCGGGCAGGCGCATGGGCGCGTTCAGGGGCTCTCCGTCAAACATCACGTAATCGCTGCCCAACTGAACCCGGCCCTCGCAGAACCAGCGGACTACGATGGGGTAAAGAACGTGTTCCTTTTCCTGAACTTTCTCCGCCAGGGACTCCGGGGTATCGTCGGGTGCGATCGACACCTCTGCCTGGGCGATGACCGGCCCGCCGTCCAGTTCCTCTGTCACGAAGTGGATGGAGACCCCATGAACTTTGTCGCCGGCTTCCAGCGCTCGTTGATGGGTCTTCAGACCGGTGTACTTCGGCAGCAGAGAAGGGTGGATGTTCAGCATCTTGCCCCGGAAGGTGCGGACGAAACCGGTGGTCAGGATCCGCATGAAACCTGCCAGCACGATCAGATCCGGGTTATGGCGGAGAATCTCCGCCATAAGGGAAGCATCAAACTCCTCACGGGAGCCGAAATCCTTGTGGTTTACCACGAAGGCTTCAATGTTGGCCTGGGCTGCACGCTCCAGGGCGAAGGCCCCCGGCTGGTTACAGCCGACCGCAACAATCTGCCCGGGAAATTCCCGTTCACGGCTCGCGTCGATCAGTGCCTGCAGGTTGGTGCCGCTGCCGGAGGCTAACACCAGGATTCTCGGTAATGGGGTCTGATCTGCCTTCATGCCGACAGAAGTCCGGGTGCGTAGCGAACGGATGCCTCTGCGTCTTCGCTGTCCGCACTTTCGATGATACCGACCTGCCAGGCATGTTCGCCCAGTGCTTTGAGGGTATCCAGAGCCAGCTCCTTCTGGTTGGCAGGTACGCAGACGATCATGCCGATGCCGCAGTTAAAGGTACGGTACATCTCCTCGCTGGCCACACCGCCATTGTCCTTGAGCCACTGGAATACCGGAGGCAGCGTCCAGCTCGCGGTATCGATTGCGGCCACGCTGCCCCTTGGCAGTACCCGGGGAATGTTCTCTGGCAGTCCGCCGCCGGTGATATGGGACAGTGCACGCACGTCCACTTCACGAATGAGTTGAAGAAGATTTTTCACGTAAATCCGGGTGGGTGCCATCAGGGCGTTGGCCAGGGTGGTCTCGCCCATGGGCTGATTCAGGTCGGCGCTGCTCACTTCCAGGATTTTCCGGATCAGCGAATAGCCATTCGAGTGGGGGCCGGATGATCCCAGTGCGAGCAGGCTATCGCCGGACTGAACCCGGCTGCCGTCGATGATTTCACTGCGCTCGGCAACGCCGACACAGAAGCCCGCCAGGTCGTAGTCGTCGCCCTCGTACATGCCCGGCATCTCGGCAGTCTCGCCGCCCACCAGCGCACAGCCGGCCTGTTCGCAGCCTTCACCGATTCCGCCAACCACCTGGGCGGCAACATCGACGTTGAGTCTGCCGGTGGCGTAGTAATCCAGGAAAAACAGGGGTTCGGCACCGCCGACAACCAGATCGTTCACGCACATGGCGACCAGATCGATGCCAATGCTGTCGTGCTTGTTCAGTTGCATCGCCAGTCTGAGTTTGGTGCCCACCCCGTCGGTTCCGGAAACCAGAACCGGCTCATTGTAGCCGGCAGGAATCGAGACCATGGCGCCGAAGCCGCCGAGGCCGCCCAGAACTTCCGGGCGGCGGGTGCGCGCTGCGGTGTCCTTGATGCGGCTGACGAGTTCATTGCCGGCGTCTATATCAACGCCGGCATCACGGTAGGTCAGGGAGGGCTTCTGTTCGCTCATGGTGTACTTAACCGTTGGCCAGTGGGTCAGGTGGCGGATTTTAACAGGTGCAGTGTGGTGCTCCAAATGTATATTGCTTTTCTGAAACCCGGCGCCGCTACTCACACTCTGGACCATGGTGTATCCTATGCGCCATTCATGCGAACTGCAGGGTGTTTCATGTCAGTATCAGGACAAAAGCCGGCACATACATCAGTATCGGCAGCGTGGGTGTTTGTGTTGTTCACGTTTCTGCTGGGCGGGGTTTCCGGCCCGGCAGCCGCGGTAACGGTATCCGGCCTGTATTCTGCCAGGGTGCCCGTGGGCGGATCTTCCCCGGGCCAGCTTGCTGAAGGGTATTCAGATGGTTTGAGCCAGGTTCTGGTGCGTGTCTCGGGCACCAGGGACGTGCTGTCCCTGGAAGGCGTCGAAGCGCTGCTGTCTGACGCTGAGTCCTTGCTGCTATCTTATCAGGTAGTCCGGGACGACTCCGGTCAGAGCGTCCTGGACATGTCTTTCGGCGCGGTAGGTGTAAACCGGGCCCTGGCGTCAGTCAACGCGCCGGTGTGGGGCGCCAACCGCCCACTGACGCTTGCATGGATTGCGGCCGAGGAGCGTGGCTCCCGTACACTGATAACCGATGATACGCTGGGGGCTACCCTGCGCGTGCAGGAAACCAGCGGAACCTGGCAGGCCGCCTTTGACGCGGCAGCGAGAAAGCGGGGGCTGCCGGTGGCGCTGCCTCCAGCAAGTTTCACCACCGATCGGGAACTTTTGTCAGATATCTGGGGTCAGTTTGTTGGCCGGGTGAAGGCCGCATCGGGTGATCTGGAGCACGATGTGCTGGCGTTGGTGCGGGTCAGCCGCAGTGGTGAGCAGTGGCGTGCCGGTTGGGTTTTTGATGGCATGTCGATGAATTCGGGCGAGGAATCGGTAACCGGCCCGACCCCCGACGCTCTGGCCGAGGCGATGATTAATCGCTGGGCCGAGCTGTACGCCAGTCGCTATGCCGTTGACGCTGCAGAGGTTGGCGAGTCCCCGCAAGTGGATATTGTGTTGCGTGGTGTGACTTCGCTGGAGGACTATGCCAGGGTCAATCAGGTTCTCGGGGGGCTGACGCCGGTGGTCAGTGTGGGTGCACACCGGGTACGGGAAGACCAACTGACTCTGAGAGTCGCTTTTTCCGGTGAGCTGGATCAGCTCAGGGAATATATTGCCCTCGATCCGAGATTCGTCTCCCTGGGAACGGAAAACCCGTCTGTTCCGGCGGAAGTTCCGTCGGTAACAAGTCAGCCGTCGGCCGCGCCAGAAACGGAAACCGCCCAGGAAAGCGCCACTGAGCAACCGGCAGGCGCAGGGTCGCCGTTATCGTCAGGAGAATCAGAAAGCCCGTCCCTGTTTACCTACCAGCCGGTGCCCGTTGATGAAGAGGATGCCAGGCAGGCGTTCGAATCCCTGTACCAGGTTCTGTATTATCGTTGGCAACCGTCTTCTGTCATCGGGAGCGATGGCGGAGAGTAAGACGTTACCGGAGGGAGTCTTTTGAATTTGCACAGCTGGCGCTGGATTCCCAATGCCCTGACGTTTCTGCGCATTCTTCTGATAGCTCCCTTTGCAGGCGCGTTGCTGGCCGGAGATTACCGGTGGGCACTGGTGATTTTTTTTCTGGCGGCTGGCACGGATGCAATTGACGGGTTCCTGGCGCGGCACTTTAACTGGCGCACCAGGCTCGGAGCAATTGCCGATCCACTTGCCGACAAGGCCCTACTGATCACCGCCTACCTTATGCTTACACTGACCTCCGTTCTGCCGGTCTGGCTGTTCATGGTGGTTCTGGGGCGGGACCTGCTGATCGTGGCAGGCGCGCTGGCATACCATTACAGCGTTGGCCGCTACGATATGGAGCCGAGTATCCCTGGTAAGGTGAATACCTTCGTTCAGATTCTGGTGGCACTGGCGATCATTGTGCTGCTGGCCGATTTGTCCATGCCGACCTGGGTGGTGGATGCCGGCATCGTGCTGGTCGCCGCCTCGGCGGTGTTCAGTGGTGTTCATTACCTTTGTGTCTGGGGTTTGCGGGCCTGGAGGGCCAAACGGTCATGAGTGCATCCCAGCTGGTACTTGGCGTCAAGCTGCGTGACGATGCGCGCTTTGATAACTTCCACGGTGATCGCAACACGGATGCCGCGAAACGTCTGGAGGCGGTGTGTCATCGGCCCGCCAGGGTTCCCGTGGTTGTTCTGTGCGGAGATTCCGATACCGGGAAAAGTCACCTCCTGCAGGCGGTTTGCCATCGCAGCGAAAACCGTGGCAAGGCTGCGGTCTGCATCAGTATTGCCGAGCTGCACCCCTTTGGCCCCGGGGCACTTTCCGGCCTTGAGGCCCAGGACATCATTTGTCTGGATGACCTGGATCGCATTGCGGGTGACCGGTTGTGGGAAGAAGCCATCTTCCATTTGTATAACCGGATACAGGACCAGGGCGGACTGTTGGTGGTGGGTTTGTCGGACCTGCCCGCCAACCTGCCGTTCGAATTGCCAGACTTGGTATCGCGGCTGAGCCACGGCCTGACCATCCAGCTGGGGATCTACCGGGACGACGATCGACTGAAGATTCTGATGGCGCGGGCGGAAAAACGCGGTCTGGTGATGGCGGATGACGTCGCCGGCTACATTATGCGCCGGGCTCCCAGGCGGCTTGGGGATTTGCTGGGCATTCTGGATATACTGGATGAAAATTCACTTCAGGCGCAGCGAAGACTCACGATCCCGTTTGTGAAAACGGTCATGGGGTGGTGAAAGCCCGCGAAGCTATAGTGGCATCATAAAGAACGATACGTGCTTATTAGGGGAGAGACGAAATGAGACGGGTGGTATTCAACCAGAAAGGCGGTGTCGGCAAGTCCAGTATTACCTGCAATCTTGCCGCTATCAGTGCAGCTCGGGGAAAACGAACATTGGTTGTGGACCTGGACCCCCAGGGGAACTCCACCCATTATTTGCTGGGAAAGCCGGCCAGTGAGCTCAAGGACACTGCCGCTGATCTGCTTGAACAGACCGTCGCATTTACAGTATTCAATCGCCGCCCGGACGAATTCGTTCACGCAACACCGTTCAAAAACCTGTTTGTGATGCCGTCCAGTCCGGAGCTGGACTTCCTTGAGCGCAAGCTGGAGGCCAAGCACAAGATCTACAAGCTGCGCGAAGCCCTTAAAAAGCTGGAGGAAACCTTTGACGCCATCTACATCGATACGGCGCCTGCGCTCAACTTTTACACCCGGTCGGCACTCATTGCGGCCCAGCGCTGCCTGATCCCGTTCGATTGTGACGATTTTTCCCGTCAGGCTCTGTACAACATTCTCAATGAGATCCGTGATCTTCAGGAAGACCACAACGAAGACCTGGTTGTTGAGGGAATTATCGCCAATCAGTTCCAGCCCCGGGCCAGTTTGCCGAGACAGCTGGTCAGGGAGCTCATCGAAGAAGGCTTGCCCGTGTTGCCGGTGAGGCTATCGAGCTCCGTGAAAATGAAAGAGTCCCATCAGAGCCGGCAGCCCCTGATTCATATGGCGCCCAAGCACCCTCTGACACGCCAGTACGAGGACCTGTTTCGGGTTCTGCATGGCGAAACAGTGGAGCTGGAGCCACTGATTGACTGAAGTGAGACTGATATGACCAAACCCGATCATCCGATCAGGCAGGTTGCAGACAGCCTGTTGAACATTGAGATGGAATTACGGCAACTCGGGCTTTGGGAGTCGGAGTTGCCGCCTGAACAGGCTTTTCAGAGCACCAAGCCGTTTTGCATCGATACCCTGGAGTTCCACCAGTGGCTGCAGTTTGTGTTTGTGGCCAGAATGAAGGTGATTATTGAGAACGACCACCCGCTGCCGGCGGTTTCCGGCATGGCGCCCATGGCTGAGGAGCATTTTCGTGGCCGGCCAGAGCCCGGGAGCGCGCTGGTCAGGGAGCTGGAGGAAATCGACCGTTTGCTGTCCGGAGGCTGATCAGTCCAGCCTCATGGACAGATCCACGGCCCTGATGTCTTTGGTCAGTGCGCCAATCGAGATGAAATCCACGCCGGTTTCCGCGATCGGGACCAGGGTGGTTGAGTTAATCCCGCCAGAGGCCTCAAGTTTTGCCCTGCCAGCGGTCCTGGCGACCGCCGTGCGCATGTCTTCCAGCGAAAATTCGTCCAGCATGATGATGTCTGCCCCTGCATTCAGGGCCTGGTCCAGTTCGTCAAGGTTTTCGGTTTCCACTTCAACGGGTTTGCCCGGTGCGATCCGGTGAGCCGCCAGAATGGCATCGGCTATGGAGCCGCACGCGGCAATGTGGTTTTCCTTGATCAGAAACGCATCCCACAGGCCGATGCGATGGTTGTAACAGCCACCACAGGTAACCGCGTATTTCTGGGCCAGGCGCAGCCCGGGCAGGGTTTTCCGGGTATCAAGCAGGCGAACGCCAGTATGGGCCACCCTGGCCGCATATCCGGCGCAGGCGGTGGCGACGCCAGAGAGGGTCTGTAACCAGTTAAGGGCCGACCGTTCCGAGGTGAGCAAGCTTCTTGCGGGGCCTTCCATGGTGAAAAGTACCTGATCGGGTGACGCGGTTTCGCCATCGGTAACCTGCCAGCTAAGCGTCACCGAAGGATCAACCTGCCGGAAAACCTCTTCAACCCACTGACGACCGGCGATGGTGGCGGCTTCCCGGGTAATAACCCGGCCGCTGGCACGCTTTTCCGGCGGTATAAGCTTGGCCGTGATATCGCCGTCTCCAATATCTTCCCGCAGACTCTGGGCAACATTTTCGATTCTGGCCTGGCGGAGGATTTCTGCGGTGATCATAGGGAAGAGCGTCCGGTCGTTTGGGATGGAACAATGTTGAGGCTGGTCATTCTATAGGGCACTCGGGGAATCGCCAAACGCTCGCCGCCTGCCTGCTACTCTTAATGTTGGGCTGCTAAAGTGTGATGCAGGTCAGGTCTACACAAAAGGTGACAAATTCTGACACAACCTGACGCAGGCAGCTCGTATCATGTGAGGTGGAAAGAAGTTCAGATATTGGCCGATCAAGACCCGGAGCAGCTTCATGGCGCACGATAACAAGGTTGTCAGCTTTTCAGGCCAGAAACCGCCTGGCCGGTTTTCCTTGCCGGCTGCGCTGGTTCACCTGCGTGACGCCTCGGGTCAGTCACTGAAATCTGTTCTTGCCAGATTTTTTGATCGCGCCGACGATGCCCTGTTCGAACTTGCCGACCGGGCAGGTACTAACCTCGACCAGACAGCCTATTTTGATGCCATGCGTGAGCTCAGACTGCGCCGCAAGGCCATGGTGGTGTCGATGCTCCAGTATGTCAGCCAGGCGTTCAACGAAATCGGAAAGTTCCTGCCCCAACAGGCGACCGGCTCTCTGGAAGACATCGACCAGGATTCGCTCAGTCTGGTAGACCATTCACAGCTGGAGCAGCAGGTTGCCATCGATAACCTGATTAACAAGCTCCGGAATCGTTACCCAGAACAGATCCGCCTGTTGACTGTGCGGGTCGGCCATTTGGTACCGGGTATTAACCTGAAAGACGCGCAGATGCCCCTGAGCCCGGAAGTTATCTGTGGCGGGGTGGCTGAAGCCTGTGCCGATCTTGACATAGACATACGGGCCAAGCTGGTGGTCCTCAAGCTGTTTGACCGCCTGCTTGCCGACACACTGGGCGACTTCTATCAGGAGGCGAACCGGACGCTGATCAATGAGGGGGTGTTGCCGGAGATGAAGCGTCCGCCGGTCGGAAGAGGGTCAACCCGGCCCGGTCAACGGCCCGCAGGTGGTGGCACGGGGGCACCCTCCGGTGCTGATGTCTCGCCGGGCGCCCCCGCCGGTGAGAGTTATGGTGGGCCATGGTCCCGGGCGACCTTCTCCGAGCTCAGCGCACTGTTGCATCAGGGTGACGCCGCATCCGGTGGCCGAGGCCACGGTGGTGAAGGCTGCATCGATACTGATCGCCTTATGGCACGCCTGACGGAAGCGCAGTCCAACAGCCGGCAGTGGGGTGACGGTGTCGTCATGCCCCTTAATGAGCAGCTACAACCCATTCTCCGGGCTGGAGATGGCCAGAGCCTGAAGCCGGGGCAGGTGGACGGTGATGTAATCAATCTGGTGTCCATGTTGTTCGATTTTATTCTGGAAGATCGGCAGCTGCATCCGGTCATGAAGGCATTGATCGGGCGCCTGCAGATTCCGGTGCTGAAAGTCGCCCTGAGTGACAAGAACTTTTTCAATCGGGGCGGTCATCCGGTTCGTAAGCTGCTCAATGAGATGGCTTTGTCCGCGATCGGCTGGGCCGAGAAAAAAACCGGCCAGCGTGACCCCCTTCGGGAAAAGATAGAAGCTGTAGTCGACCGCGTTCTGAACGAATTCACCGACAACGTAGCCCTGTTCGAGGAGTTGCTGAAGGATTTCAGTTACTTCATGGATCTGGACCGCCGTCGCCGGGAACTCGTGGAGCAGCGCCTTCGGGATGCGGAAGAGGGGCGGGCCCGTCAGGAGCGTGCTTCGGAGGCGGCAGAAGGGCTGGTGCAGGAGCTGACTGAAAAGCATGCTATTCCGGAGCCGGTCACCGGCTTGCTCAACGAGGCCTGGGTCCGGTATCTGCAGTGGGTTGCGCTTCGGGAGGGTGAGGGCAGTGACCGCTGGCGGCATGCCCGCAAGCTGACGGAACAGCTGGTCTGGAGTGTGGATCCGCGCCCGGTCAGCGATTCAACCCGCAGCGAGTTGTTGCGGGCCATTCCGGCCATTGTTGATGACCTGCGCAAAGCTCTGCAGGAAATTTCCTGGGATCCGTTTGCCACCGATGCCGCCATCCGTGATCTGGAACTGGCCCATGTGGATGTATTCCAGAAGCTTGTGACCGCACCGTCACGGGAAGGGCCCCCTTCCGAGTTGCCGGCTGGTAATCTGGTTCAGTCTGAACCGGAACGCCCGGAGGACTACGCGTCGGCTGGCCCTGAGAGTCCGGAGGAATCCCGGGACGACGAGCCGGTTGCAGGGCCTGCTGCATCATCTGTTGAGGTTGCCGGGGGCGAAGCTGCCGAACAGCCTGAGCGCACCGGGGTGACGGGTTCGGTATCGCCGCAGTGGCAGGAAACAGCGGACGGCCTTCGGGTGGGGTCCTGGATTGAACTCATCCGCGATGAAACGCGGGTCCGGTGTAAACTCGCCGCTTTTATCAAGGCAACCGGGAAGTATATATTCGTTAACAGAAGCGGTGCCAAGGTTGCCGAATACCAGCGCCAGGCCCTGGCCGCAGACATGGAGGCGGGCCGAATCACCATGCTGGACGATGGCCTGATCTTCGATCGGGCACTGGAGTCAATTATTGATAACCTGCGGAACAGCCGTAGAGACTGACTCGTAGCAACCGGGGCAAGTTTGTGATTCAATCAGGGAGTGTAATCCTCTGAAACTTTTGGAATTATTTTGCCCGATTCAGACGTTTTGTCCGCGAGCCTTTCCGATTCCGGTTCCGACCGAAGTACGCTCCGTGAAACCGGGAAGATTCCCTTCGCCCGCTGGTGTCCCTCGCCAAACTTCGGGCCCCGCCCTGATGGCGCTGCCATTTCCCTGCTGGTTGTCCACAATATAAGCCTTCCTCCAGGGCGTTTCGGCGGCCCGGAAATTGAAAACTTCTTCTGCAATTGTCTCGATCACTCGGCCCACCCGTATTTCCGGACCATTGAAGGCATTCAGGTCTCGGCTCATCTGCTGATTCGTCGCGATGGAGCCGTTGTCCAGTTCGTCAGCCTGCTTGATCGCGCCTGGCATGCGGGCAGATCGAGTTTTGACGGGCAGGAAGAATGTAACGACTTCTCCATCGGGATTGAGCTGGAGGGCGCCGATGACGTCCCTTATACCTCCGGGCAATATCATCAGCTTGCACGTGTCGCCGATCTCATCATGCTGGCCTGGCCCGACATCACTGCCGGTCGCATTGCCGGCCATAGCGATATTGCGCCGGGCCGCAAAAGCGACCCGGGACCGGCGTTTGACTGGCAGCACTTCCGGGCAACCCTTAAGCAAATACGAGCAGCGAGGGAGAGCGTCTAGATGGTGCTGATTGTCTTTCTTCTTGCCTACATGGTGCGCAGACGTCTGGATTCCCTGGATCTGCTTTCCGGTGATGACGTCTGGCGCCGGTGGTTTCATCTGGGCAGTCGTGCCAGGGCGGGCCACGAAACGGAAATTGCAACCGGGTTGGCGCTGGTTCTGCTTCCGGCCTTGTTGCTGGGAGTGGCCGAGTATCTGCTGGTGGCCTCGGGCTGGCCGGTGGCGACTTACCCGCTGGAGTTCCTGGTTCTGGTGGTCATCATGGGAACACCCGGCTGGCGGCAGGTGCTCCGGCCTTATGCAGAAGCATGGCAACGGGGAGACATGCAATCGGCATGGCACCATGTGAAGGATCATTTGCCGGCGGAAGAGCGTGGCGCTGCATTGTCTCCGGAGGCAATGCATCTTTCCCTGTCCAGGACGCTGATGTTAACGGTGTTCCAGCGTTTCTTCCTGGTGGCTTTCTGGTACGCAGTCGGGGGAATCGGCGTGGCGGTTCTGGCCCGGGGGCTGGCTGCGCTCGCAGATCAGTGGCCCCAGGCGCCGGCTCGCCCCAGATTCGAAAGGCTATCGGAATGGGCGGGCTGGATTCCGGCAAGGCTGTTGTCACTGACATTCGGAATTGCCGGAGACCTTGCCGGCTGGTTGCGCGAAACCCGCCAGACCCTTACCGGCGTGACGAGAAAAGCCGGTGAGGTCCTAATGATTTCCGCCAACGGGGCGTTAACCGGATATGCTCTGGATCCTGCCCGTTTTTCCCGGATTCATCCGGATGAGTGGACAGCTTTCGGGGGGCGAAGCCTGAGCGCGATAAGGGATTTACTGAACAGAAGTATGCTCGTGTGGATCTGCACGCTCGCCTTGCTGGTGATTTCCGGCGTTGTCTGAGCAGAACTCCTGCGAAGTTACAGTTTAACAACAAATAATGCTCAAGTTTTTAAGACTTTAGGCGACAATATAAGAAAAGAACAATTGTTCAGTAGTTAATCGCCAGCAAGAGGGTCACCGTGAAGCACCTTATCAATCCTGCCATTGCCCTTATGAACCGGCTGCCGATGGTCTACAAATTCAGCCTCATCAGCATCCTGTTTCTGTTACCGATCAGTGGACTGTCATGGTTGGTTATCTCCGAGCTTAACCGCTCGGTTCAGGCCATGACCCGTGGCGTCGAGGGGCTTGAGCAACTGGAGCAGGTTGACCGGCTGGTCGATGCGGCAATGGATTACCGGGATTATCGTTCTCCGGCTGTGATCAAGGATGACGGGGCCATTATGGCCGCGTCAGAGGAAGCGGCCAGTGAAGTTGAGGCGAGGTTGGAGGCGCTGACTGCAGAGGAGCGTTCCTTTGATGCTTCCGGCTCCTGGACCGGACAGGTCGAGACACTCCGGCAGGACTGGCAGGCTCTGCGCGCCGACGATAACTACCTGGGCAGTTTCGATCCGCAATTCAAGTATTATCAGGAGTTCGTCCAGAAGGCCCAGGCCCTGTTGCCGGCGACCATTGAGATTTCCGGCCTCGGGCACGGGGCTTCGCGGGAAAATCTGCTGATCCTTGGCCTGGTTCGTGATTCACTTCCGGCGGCTCGCACCGTTATCGGACGGGCAAAATCCTACGGTATCTTTGCGCTGGTCGATGGGCAGGTAGGCTACGCCCTGAGTGAAACCCTGAATGAAATCTATGACCAGCTGACCAATCGCAGCTCGCTCCTTACTCCGGCGCTGTCTGTCGTCACTGAGTCGTCGCCCGCTCTGGTGGAGAAGTCGGGTGGGGCAATTCGCAGGGTTGACGAAAGCCTGATGATTGTTCGGGACCAGCTGGACCAGAATGTTATCACACCCATGCGCCTGGAAATGCCCTGGCAGGAATACGATGAGTTGATGTCAGAACAGCTGGCTCACTACGATCGGGTAAAAGCCGCCGCGTTTGAGGTGGTGAATGCCAACCTGCGGTCACGGCTCGATAGTGAGATGAGTCAGCGTCGCCTGATCATCATTGCACTGGTTGCCATTCTGCTGGTGGTTGTTTACCTCTACATCGGTTTCTTCATGTCGGTTCGTACCGCCATCAACCGTTTCAGTGAGGCCGCAAGGGGCGTTGCCGCCGGCGATATGACCACCCACATCATGTTGCATAACCGGGACGAACTGGGCGAACTGACAGCGGAGTTCAACAACATGACGGACCGGATCGCCGAACTGATACGGTCTGTCAGTCGTACCACGGCCGATGTGGATCAGCAGGCGACCCGGGTTAACGACACTGCAGCGGCCAACAGTGAGGCCGTGGCTCGCCAGATGGATGAGAGCGGCCAGATTAATGAGGCCATGAACCAGATGGTTGAAGCCGTGAACGAGGTCACCGAAAGTGCCCACAGGGTCGCCGACAGTGCCGGCAATGCCGAACGGGATACCGAAACCGGTCGTGGTGTGGTTGCCGATACTGTGGCAACCATTAATAAGCTGGCTGCCGAAATCTCGGGCGCGGTGGAGGTGATCAACAGGGTCAGTAAAGACAGCGACAATATCAGCCAGGTGTTGGTGGAAATCAAGGCCATTGCGGAACAGACCAATCTGCTGGCCCTGAATGCGGCGATTGAAGCCGCCAGGGCGGGCGAGCAGGGGCGCGGGTTTGCCGTGGTTGCCGATGAAGTCCGGTCATTGTCACAGCGCACTCACAAGTCGACCGAAGAGATTGAAGGGATGATCTCAAGGCTGCAGAGCGGTGTTAAGGACGCTGTGTCCGCCATGACCAACAGCCGGGATGTTACCGAAGCGACGGTGCAGAAATCCGGTGAGGTGACGCAGGCGCTGGATCGGATTGCCAATGGTATTGCGGTCATTGTGGATATGAGCCACCAGATCGCACAGGCTGCGGAGGAGCAGTCCGCCGTCGCGAAGAACGTCAATTCGAACGTAGAGGAAATTGGCGAACTGGGCAAAAAGACCGCCGCAAACGCGGAGGAGACGCTGGGGTCCTCGAGGGAAATGTCGGAACGGACGGCTTCGCTTCAGCGGCTGGTGGAGGCCTTCAAGGTCTGACCGGCACGACGTTTGTGCTGACAAAAGGCGATTGCTCATCAGTCTGCGCCTGTTAATGTGACGACAGCTGTTGTACCTGCTCGGTCAGCATTTGGTTCACTGGTGTCCGGATGCCGAAGTCTTTTCCCAGCCTCGCCAGATAGCCGTTGATGAAGTTTATCTCCGTGGTGCGGCCCTTGAGAACATCAGCACGCATGGACGAGGTGTTGCGGGCAGTCTTGCGGGCAACCGTTTCTATCCTGTGACGAAGGGCTTCCGGCGTTTCCTCGCCCTGTCCGCTTGCTCGCATCAGATCTGATAGTTCGCGGCACAGACCGCGGATGGTGTCCCGATAGAGGGAAGAGGCAAGGATATCGCCGTTGGGGCAGTCCAGGATGGCGGTGTAGGGATTGATGCCGGCATTGATAATAAGCTTCTGCCAGAGCCGCTGGCGAATAGTCTGCTCGGGATGAATCGTCAGGCCGCCGGCGCTCAGTAACGCCACTGCCTTGTTGAGGTAGCTGCCAGCGGATTCGGTCATTGGCCCGATCCAGGTGTCACCGGTGCCGGCGTGGACCAGCAGATCCGGCTCCGGCCGGTTGGCGCCTTCGGTGGTACTGGCTGCCAGGATGGGGCGGTACGGCCAGTGGGCAGTCACCGTTTGCTGGCTGCCGAGGCCGTTCTGGAAAAGAATGATTGGGGAACTTTGGGGGAACCGGTCGATTACTCCGGCAATCGCCCCGAAGGTGTCGCCGGCCTTGGTGGTGACCAGAATCAGTTCGGGGTTGTCACCGGCCCTGAGCCAGGGAACCTCGATGATCGATTCCGGCCCATTGAAAGGCCGGAACCGATAGCGGATGGCCGCCCTGGGCGGTTCAGCAGGCCGGGCAATGAACGCAGCCCGGCCGGGATTCAATGAGGCGGCCCACAGCCGCCCCAGGGAACCTGCGCCCAGAATGGCGATCATGTCGGTTACATGGCCTCGATGTCGGCCCGCTGCTGGCTCAGGCGGGCCTGGCTGCTCTGGGCGTCACGGAGCTTTTCCTGCTCCTTTTCAACAACTTCGGCCGGTGCCTTGGCGGTAAACTTCTCGTTACCCAGCTTGCCTTCCAGGCGGCCAATTTCTTTCTGCAGGCGCTCCAGCTCCTTGTCCAGGCGCTTGAGCTCTGCATCCTTGTCGATCAGGCCGGCCATGGGGACCAGCACTTCCATTTCGCCAACAAGCTGGGTGGCAGACATCGGGGCTTTTTCGCCTTCAAACCAGTCCAGGCTCTCGAGCTTTGCCAGGGAGCTCAGGAACTGGCGGTTGTCGTTCATACGTCGCTGGTCTTCGGCGTCTTTGCTCCGCAGCAGGACCGGAATCTTTTTCGCCGGGGAGATATTCATCTCACCACGGATGTTCCGCACGGCCACGATGACCCCTTTGAGCCATTCAATGTCAGCGGTAACAGCAGCATCCTGCTTGGTGGCATCCGGCTGGGGGAAGGCTTGCAGCATGATGCTGTCGCCACTTTTGCCGGCCAGGGGCGCAATGCGCTGCCAGATTTCCTCGGTGATGAACGGCATCATCGGGTGGGCCAGGCGCAGGACCGCTTCCAGCACCCGGACCAGGGTGCGGCGGGTGCCACGCTTGGCTTCAGCACTGGCATTCTCATCGTTCAGAACCGGCTTGGACAGCTCCAGGAACCAGTCGCAGTATTCGTTCCAGATAAACTCGTACAACGCGTAGGCTGCGAGGTCGAAACGGTACTGGTCCAGGTGGCGGATCACATCCTGCTCACAACTCTGCAGTTCGCTGATGATCCAGCGGTCAGCCAGTGACAGCTCCACCGGCTCGTCGTTGACGCCGCAGTCTTCGCCTTCGGTGTTCATCAGCACGTAACGGGCGGCGTTCCACAGCTTGTTGCAGAAGTTGCGGTAGCCCTCCAGGCGCTTCATGTCCCAGTTGATGTCACGGCCGGTGGTGGCCATGGCCGCCAGGGTGAAGCGCAGGGCGTCAGTGCCATGAGCGGCAATACCCTCCGGGAATTCCTTCTGGGTGCGTTTGCCGATCTTCTCGGCCAGCTTGGGCTGCATCAGGTTGCCGGTGCGCTTCTCCAGCAGGTCATCCAGGCTGATGCCGTCGATCATGTCCAGCGGATCGATCACGTTGCCCTTGGACTTGGACATCTTGTCGCCGTGCTCGTCCCGGATCAGGCCGGTGACATACACGGTATGAAAGGGCACCTGGGGTGTGCCGTCTTCGTTCTTCATGAAGTGCATGGTCATCATGATCATCCGGGCAACCCAGAAGAAGATGATGTCGAAACCGGTGACCAGCACGTCGGTCGGATGGAACGTTTTCAGGCGCTCGGTGATCTCTGGCCAGCCCAGGGTGCCGAACGTCCACAGGGCAGAGCTGAACCACGTATCAAGAACGTCTTCATCCTGCTCGAGGGCGACATTGGCGTCCAATTTGTGCTTCTGGCGCACTTCATCTTCGCTGCGGCCCACGTAGATATTGCCGTCGGCGTCGTACCAGGCCGGAATGCGGTGGCCCCACCAGAGCTGGCGCGAGATACACCAATCCTGGATATCGCGCATCCAGGCGAAGTACATGTTTTCGTACTGCTTGGGTACGAACTGGATACGACCGTCTTCCACCGCTTCAATGGCCGGCTTGGCCAGGGTCTTGGCATCGGCAAACCACTGGTCGGTGAGCATGGGCTCGATAATCAGGCCCGACCGGTCACCGCGTGGAACGCTGAGGACGTGATCCTCGATGTTCTCGACCAGCCCCTCGGCTTCCATATCGGCAACAATTTGCTTGCGCGCCGCTTCGCGAGTCAAACCAGCGTAGGCGCCCGGCATGATGCCGTCGAGTTCGGTGTTTTCGGTGCCGTCTGCATTGAACACCTCGGCCACGTCCCGGATGTTGGCGTCCTGGGTCATGACGTTAATCATCGGCAGGTTGTTGCGCTTGCCCACGGCATAGTCGTTGAAGTCATGGGCCGGGGTGATTTTCACGCAACCGGAGCCCTTTTCCGGATCGGCATGATGATCGGCCACGATCGGAATCCGCCGGTTCACCAGCGGCAGCATCACGTGCTTGCCAATCAGGTGCTGGTAGCGCTCGTCGTCCGGATGAACGGCAACGGCGGTATCGCCCAGCATGGTTTCCGGGCGTGTGGTGGCGACGACCAGGTAGTCTTTGCCGTCCTGGGTCTTGGCGCCATCAGCCAGCGGGTAGCGCAGGTGCCAGAAAAAGCCCTTTTCTTCCTTGTTTTCCACTTCGAGGTCCGAAATGGCGGTGTGCAATTTCGGGTCCCAGTTCACCAGCCGCTTGCCGCGGTATACCAGGCCTTCGTCGTACAGGCGGATAAACACTTCCTGCACGGCCTTGTAGAACCCGTCGTCCATGGTGAAGCGTTCGTTGTCCCAGTCGACGGAGTTGCCGAGGCGGCGAATCTGGCGGGTGATGGTACCGCCGGAGTGTTCTTTCCAGTCCCAGATCCGTTTGATGAACTCGTCCCGGCCCAGGTCGTGGCGGGTTTTGTCTTCTTCGGCGGCCAGTTTGCGTTCAACCACCATTTGGGTAGCGATGCCGGCATGGTCGGTGCCAACGGTCCAGAGTGCGTTTCGGCCCTGCATGCGTTTGAAGCGGGTGAGGGTGTCCATGATGGTGTGCTGGAACGCGTGGCCCATGTGCAGGCTGCCGGTGACGTTGGGCGGCGGGATGGCAATGCTGTAGGACTGGCCTTCACCGCTGGGGCGGAAGTACCCTTTGGATTCCCAGTTTTCGTACCACTGGCGCTCGATGTTTTCTGGCTGGTAGGTTTTTTCCATGGGGTTCTGCAGTGACCGTTGGTTGATTCACAAGGGAAAATTGAGACGCCCGATTATACATGGTCGCCGGTGATGCGGCGAACCTTGGAGGTGGGTTCTGTCAGTAGCCTGCTAGTTGTGTGCGAGGCGAGGTTGGGGACCACTTTCCAAAACACGCTACGAGCACATCCATGTGCGCTTGTTTCGGGCCGTCCATGGCCCTCAACAGTTTTGGAAAGTGGCCCCCAACCCCGCCGGTCCGAACTCGTGCAGTTCGCAGGAGTAACGGGCTGTGGAAAACGCAGGTCGGATCAGCGAAGCGTAATCCGACAAAAACCTACCCCCGTTTCCTCTGATCATGCACCCGGGGCTCAATCCCCAGAGTCCTCAACTGCTTGAAATGCGACCGCGCCTGATTGAGAACGTTCGGATCGTTATGGGCAACCAGAGCAAGCCGTTTAAACCGGTCAGCATCAGGCGGCAATGTTGCAGAAAGTATGATCACCGTGTCCCAGTCCTCGGCAACAGGCGGGCAGAGCAAGATACCGACGGGGTCCGGACAGGTGGTGGCGGAGTCGGGAACGACGCTGTGGGGGATGAATGCATCAGGGCTGAAGCTCCACAGCAGGTCGTCCAGTTCTTCGGCGTGCCTGGCGGTATCGCAGACGATGCACACGCGGTCACCCTGCCGCCAGGCTTTGTCCACGAGTCTGGCGGCGTGGAGGTTGCGGGCGGCGGGGGAGTTCTGGGCGAGAATGTGAAACCAGTAGCGTTGGTTCCGGTCTTCCTGGCCGGAGGGGCCGGCAGCGGGGCTGCCGGTCTCCGGGCTGCCTTGCCCGTGGATAGTGGCCGGGTTACTTTCCTGCATGGGACATCAGGTAGTCGACCAGCAGGGGTACCGGGCGGCCCGAGGAGCCTTTGGCTTTGCCGGAGTGCCAGGCGGTGCCGGCGATGTCCAGATGGGCCCAGCGGTAATCCTTGGTGAACCGGGACAGGAAGCAGGCGGCAGTGATGGTGCCGGCGGGGCGGCCCCCGATGTTGGCCATGTCGGCGAAGTTGCTGTCGAGCTGGCTCTGGTATTCGTCCCACAGGGGCAGGCGCCAGGCGCGGTCACCGGCGCGTTCGCCGGCAGCCAGCAGTTCGTTGGCCAGGTCGTCGTTATTGGCAAGCAGGCCGGTGGCGTGGTTGCCCAGGGCGATGATGCAGGCACCGGTGAGGGTGGCCAGATCAATGACTGCGGCCGGGTCGAATTTCTTCACGTAGGTGAGGGCGTCACACAGTACCAGGCGGCCTTCGGCGTCGGTGTTGAGGATTTCAACGGTCATGCCGGAGAGGGTGGTGACGATGTCGCCCGGGCGCGAGGCGCCGCCGTCCGGCATGTTCTCCGCTGCGGCGATCACGCCCACTACGTTGATCTTGGGCCGGGTTTCGGCCAGGACCTGCATGGCGCCGAATACGCTGGCGGAGCCGCCCATGTCGTATTTCATTTCATCCATGCCTTCACCGGGTTTGAGGCTGATGCCGCCGGTGTCGAAGGTGATGCCTTTGCCCACCAGGACATGAGGCTTGTCCTTGGCCTTACCGCCACGGTATTCCATCACGATCAGTCTCGGGGGCTGGGTGCTGCCTTTGCCCACGGCCAGGATGGTGTTCATGCCCATCTTTTCCATCTGCTTTTCATCAAGCACGTCGGTCTTGATGCAGTCATGGTCCTCCGCCAGCTTCTTCGCCTGCTGAGCCAGCCATTCCGGGTGGCAGATGTTGGGTGGGGTGTTGCCCAGGTCGCGGGTGAGGTTCATGCCGCGGCCGGTGGCGAGGCCGAGATTGAACGCATCTTTCAGGTCTTTGGCAGCACTCGAGGCAACTACCGCTACTTTATTCAGTTTGCGGGCTGCCGGCTTTTCACTCTTGAAGTCGCTGAAGGTGTAAAGCTGATCTTCCAGGGTGCGGCCGATAAGGCTGAGGCGGGCGGCTTCGGAGCTTACCGCGTCTTCGCCGGTTACGGGGGTGTCTGCGAGGGCGACGGCGATGCTTTTCGAGGGACCATCCTTCAGGGCTGTCATCATGGCGATCAGGGCCTTGCGGTAATTCACCGGCGTTCGATCACTATCGTTACCCGTGCCAACCACCAGCAGACGACCCCAGGGCTGATCTGTCAGCGGAATGGCCGCCGTGGTGGCGTTCTTGCCGGTAAGGTCGCCGGCTTTCTGGAGTTTTTTGATCAGCCCGCCCAGCGCCTCGTCTGCCTGGTTGGTGGATTGCGGCCAGGTGCCTTTTTCGGGCAAGCCGACAACGAGGCAGTCTGCTTTGGTGCTGTTGATGGCTTTATTGCTCAGGCTGAAATTCATGGCAACTCCTGTTGATTGTTCGGGAGACGTCCGCCAGAGGCGGGCAATCGTGCTTGAATGTTATCCAGTTTAGCATTGGGGCTGGCAAGGATATTATCAAGCGGTTGGTCCCGCTTGCCGGCCTGGCCGGCCCTTCATGCCGGTGTAATGCCGCTGCTCTGTCATTCGGCATCAAGGTTACATAGAATACGCGCTGTTCCCAGCATCCTCCACGTTTCACCGGATACGGCCAGAGAGAGCGATTTGAGCATCATTTTCCGTTACCTCATACGCCAGGCCATGATCAGCATGGTTGCCGTTTCGGGCATCCTGTTGCTGGTGTTTATGAGTGGCCGTTTCCTGAAGTACCTCGACAGCGCAGCTGAAGGGAGCATTTCGGCCGGGGTGCTGTTTGAAATCATGGCGTATCGATTCCCCGGTTTTCTTGAGCTGATACTGCCACTGGGGCTGTTCATCGGGATTCTGCTGGCCTACGGGCGAATGTATCTCGAAAGCGAGATGACGGTGCTCCATGCCTGCGGTGTGAGCAATAAGGCATTGCTTGGTAAGACTCTGATTGGCAGCTTTCCGGTAATGATCATTGTCGGGGCCATGAGCCTCTATGTTTCGCCGTGGGGAATGAAGCAGGTTGAAGACATTATCAACGAGCAGCGCAAGGCCACGGAGTTTGAAATGCTGGCGCCCGGGCGGTTCCAGGATTTTGCCTCAGGCGGGCGGGTGACCTATACCGAAAGTCTCAGCGAGGACAAGCGTCAGTTGCGGGGCGTTTTCATTGCCGAATATGCGCAGGATGGTAATGGCCTGACCATTATCACCGCCGAAACAGGTTCGCAGCTGATAGATTCGGAAACCGGCAGTCGCTTTCTCATACTCGAAGAGGGAGGCAGGTTCGAGGGCGTCGCTGGCCAACTCGATTACAAGCTGATTGATTTTGAAGCCTATGGCCTGAGGATCGAGAGCGGCAAAACCGGGGCCCAGGAACTTGAGAAAGGGATCAGCACCCTGAGCCTGATGCAGTCAGACAATCCCGGAGACCGGGCACTGCTTCACTGGCGTCTTTCCCTGCCATTGATTGTTCCGGTCGTTGCCTTGCTGGCGGTGAGCCTGAGCCGGGTCAACCCCCGGCAGGGCCGCTTTTTTCATCTGTTGCCGGCGATGCTGGTTTACATCACCTACCTCGGCCTGCTTATTGTGGCCCGGGACTGGCTGGCTGCGGGCAAGGTGCCCGAGTGGGTCGGCATGCTCTGGGTGCATGGGTTGTTCACGGCCCTGGGTCTCTGGCTCCAGTTCGGTCCTGGCTGGCTGCACCGGCGGCGTATAGCCAGGGAGGGAGGCGTGCATGCGCAGGGTTGACGGCTATGTAATGCGCACGGTTGGCGGCGCCATTTTTCTGGTGATGGTTGTTGTGCTGTCGCTGGATCTGGTGTTTGCGTTCATTGCCGAGCTGGAAAATACCCGCAACGACTACCAGACGCTTCAGGTGCTCTGGCATATTCTCCTGACTGTGCCGCGCCGGATCTACGATTACCTTCCGCTCGGCGCTTTCATGGGCTGCCTGATTGGCCTCGGCTCCATGGCCAGTTCCTCGGAACTCACGGTCATTCGCGCCGCCGGGGTGTCGCTCAGGCGTATTGTCTGGTCGGCCATGAAGCCGGCGCTCGTAGTGGTCTTGCTGGGGCTTGTGATCGGCGAGTATGTTGCACCTCCGGCGGAACGCGTGGCCCAGAGCGACAAGGCCGTGGCCCTCGGCGCGGGAAGAAATGTGGCTTCGGCGTCTGGCGTCTGGCACAAGGAGGGAGATGTCTATATCCACCTGAACGCAGTCCAGCCGAACGGCGTACTGCACGGTGTCTCCCGGTTCCGCTTCGACGACGATCGTCTGTTGATCTCGGCCAGCTTTGCCGAACGGGCAATTTTCCAGGGCGACTACTGGCTGCTGGAGAATGTCCGCACCACGAATTTTGAGGGCAATAGAACTGCTCGCTCTGAAAGCCAGACCCTGAGATGGGAGACAGGTTTGTCCCCAGGTGTACTGAGCGTTCTGATTGTTAAACCAGAAAATCTCTCCATGACGGGCCTGTACACCTACGCCAGATATCTCGGGGAGCAGCGCCTGAATGCCTCGCGATACTGGCTTGCCTTCTGGAAAAAAGCACTGATGCCGCTGGGCACGGCCGTCATGGTACTGGTTGCCATATCCTTCATCTTTGGCCCCCTGCGCTCTGTCACCATGGGTTTCCGGGTGTTCACGGGGCTGCTGGTGGGGCTTCTGTTCAAATACATGCAGGACCTGCTGGGGCCCATGAGCCTGCTCTACGGGTTTAACCCGATGCTGGCGGTGCTGGTGCCCATTGCGGTCAATGCAGTGGTGGGCGCAATCCTGATGCGCCGGGCCGGATGATCAGCCCGGTTACACGGCCGGTTTTCATCTGTTCGCAGACTGCTTCTTTCCGGATTCCTTGGGTAAGGAGATAACCAAGCTGCCGGACAGCCGGTCTGTAACGGAAAGGCCGTTGATAGGGTAAAACAGGGCGATCATAGCCGGAACTGAAAGGAATAGTGTTGCTGCGCCCAGGTAGTGGCTTGCGAGCAGGGCCAGGAAGATGACCGCCGCGGCCGTCACATAGCGGATCAGCGCCTGGGTCCAGCTTACGGAAGTGCCGTCCAGGTTCTCGATGCGGACTCGCCACACCTGCATCCCCAGGGTTTGCCCGACGCGTGTCCAGAAGTAGGCAAAAAACAGGTACAGCACCAGGAACAGCACGAAGGTCAAGCCGGGGTCACCGGAAAGCTGGCCTGCCTCGGCCATCTGCTCGTAGCGGTCCCAGCCAGTGACCCATCCGGCAACCATGGTGTAGGCCCAGGTGACTACCAATAGCACGGCAATGCTGATCAAACCGTCGTAAATAATCGCCAGGGCCCGTTTCAGGGCGGTGGCCGGGGGGGATAGTTCCTCGGCGTCGTGGAAGCGTCGGGGCATGGAATCTCCTGTGATGTTTCACGTTTTTCCTGTTCTCGGCGTGTGCTAGAGTAGCGGATTTGCACAAGCATGTAAGCATTCGTATTCAATCGCGGACCCGGCGGCATTCCCGGCGGGTTTCTGGAAAGGTATCAAAGGGCTATGAAAACCGCTGAGTTGCGACAGGCGTTCCTCGATTATTTCAGGCAGCAAGGTCACACAATTGTTCCAAGCAGTTCGCTGGTACCCGCGGACGATCCCACGTTGCTGTTTACTAATGCGGGAATGAACCAGTTCAAGGACCTGTTCCTTGGCCGTGAAGAGCGCGACTATACCCGGGCAACATCCTCCCAGAAATGCGTCCGCGCCGGTGGCAAACACAATGACCTGGAGAACGTGGGTTACACTGCTCGCCACCATACCTTCTTTGAAATGCTGGGCAACTTCAGCTTCGGTGACTACTTTAAGCGCGAAGCGATCAACTACGCCTGGACATTCCTCACCGGTGAGGAATGGCTGAATCTGCCTCAGGACAAGCTCTGGGTGACCGTTTACGCTGAAGACGACGAAGCCTTTGACATCTGGAACAAGGAAATCGGTGTCCCGGCAGAGCGCATCGTCCGTATCGGCGACAACAAGGGCGGCCGCTATGCGTCTGACAACTTCTGGCAGATGGGCGACACCGGCCCCTGCGGCCCCTGTACCGAAATCTTCTACGATCATGGCCCGGATGTCGCTGGCGGGCCTCCCGGTTCCCCGGAGGAGGACGGTGATCGCTACATTGAAATCTGGAATGTGGTGTTCATGCAGTACAACCGTACTGCCGACGGTGAGATGCTGAAGCTGCCCAAGCCATCCGTCGATACCGGCATGGGACTGGAGCGGATTACCGCTGTGCTTCAGGGCGTTCACAGCAACTATGAGATAGACCTGTTCCAGGATCTGCTCACGGCTGCTTCGAAGGTTCTTGGTGGCGCGGCAGCCACGGAGGCGTCCCTGCGTGTGGTTGCCGACCACATCCGCTCCTGCGCCTTCCTGATTGCCGATGGTGTTATGCCCTCAAACGAGGGCCGTGGGTTCGTCCTGCGCCGGATCATTCGTCGCGCAGCCCGCCACGGCAACAAGCTGGGGGCAACCGGGCCGTTCTTCTACAAGCTGACCGGTGCGCTGTGTGAACTGATGGGCGCTGCGTTTCCGCAGCTGGTAAGCAGCCGCAAACAGATTGAGAAGGTGCTGCTGCAGGAAGAGGAACAGTTTGCCAAGACTCTGGACAAAGGCCTGCGACTGCTCGAGCAGGACATCGCCGAGCTCAAGGGCACGGAAATTCCGGGCGAAACGATCTTTACCCTGTACGACACCTTTGGCTTCCCGGTTGACCTGACCAACGACATCGCCCGTGAGCGCGGCCTGACACTGGATTACGAGGGCTACGAGAAAGCTATGGAAGGCCAGCGAGAGCGCGCCCGGGCAGCCAGCAAGTTCGGTATCGACTACAACGCCGCCGGCCTGCAGATTGAGGGCAAAACCGAATTCACCGGGTATGAGCGCATCGACGGCCACGAAAAAATTCGTGCGGTTATCGTGAATGGCGAAGAAAAGACCGCTGAAGCCGGTGATGAAGCGGTCGTGGTGCTTGAGCGTACCCCCTTTTATGCCGAATCCGGTGGCCAGGTAGGCGACACCGGGCTGCTGACCTGGAGCGGCGGCCGGTTCAAGGTAACGGACACCCGCAAGGAAGGGAATAACCATCTGCATCTCGGTACTCTGATTGAAGGGGAGTTGTTCCCCGGGCTGGAAGTGGACGCGCGCATTGACCATGCCCGCCGTGAGCGCACCAAGCGCAACCATTCCGCTACGCACCTTTTGCATGCTGCCTTGCGCAGGATTCTGGGCGAGCACGTGACCCAGAAGGGCTCGCTGGTGGATCCGGACAAACTGCGTTTTGATTTCTCGCATTTCGAGGCGGTAACGCCCGGGCAGTTGCGGGAAATTGAGCGCCAGGTGAATGAGCAGATTCTGGAAAACAGCCCGGTACAGACCGAAATTACCGATATGGAAAAGGCCCAGGAAAAGGGCGCCATGGCGCTTTTCGGAGAGAAATACGGCGATGTGGTCCGGGTGCTGAGCATGGGTACCGACAACTACTCCGTGGAACTGTGCGGCGGCACTCACGTGGGCCGGACCGGTGATATTGGCCTGTTCAGGATCACCTCGGAAAGCGGTATCTCCTCCGGGGTGCGCCGGATCGAGGCGGTGACCGGCATGGGGGCGCTGGACTGGGTTGATGAAACCGAGCGCACCCTGCGGGAAACTGCCCGCTTGGTAAAGGGCACGCGGGAATCCGTCGTCGAAAAAGTTCAGCAGACCATCGACCGCAACCGTCAGCTTGAGAAAGACATTGATGTCCTGAAGGCTAAACTGGCCAGCTCCGCGGGCAGTGACCTGGCTGGTTCGGCTGTGGAGGTTGCCGGCCTCAAGGTGGTGGCTTCGGAAATGGAAGGTGCGGATCGCAAAGCGCTGATGGAAACCGCTGATCAGCTCAAGAACAAGCTGGGTGAGGGCGTTGTTGTCCTCGCCAGTGTTGAGGGTGGCAAGGTGACCCTGGTTGCCGGTGTCACCAAATCTGCCACCGGCAAGATCAAGGCCGGGGACCTGATGAAGCACCTTGCGGCTCAGGTGGATGGCAAGGGTGGCGGTCGCCCCGATATGGCCCAGGGTGGAGGCAATGATCCCTCCAGGCTGGCTGAGGCACTGGCGGGCATTCCGGCCTGGGTCGAAAAAAATATCGCTTAAGCAACTTTTTTAAAGGGCGGGCTGGGGTTTATAATCCCGCCCGTTTATTGTGAGTGGCGGGGCATTGTTCCGCTGTGAGTCCCCGTTTCGGATATTGGAAGATAATGGCTCTGTTGGTTCAGAAATTCGGTGGCACCTCGGTGGGGACCACCGAGCGTATCGAAGCGGTTGCCGAGAAGGTGTGCCGTTTCCGCAAGGAAGGTCATGATGTTGTTGTCGTGGTTTCCGCCATGAGCGGTGAAACCAACCGACTCATTGCCCTTGCCAACAACATCATGGAGGAGCCGACTCCCCGTGAAATGGACGTGCTCGTGTCCACGGGTGAGCAGGTTACGATTGCGCTTTTGTCCATGGCACTACAAAAGCGTGGTTGTGAAGCGCGCTCATACACCGGCTCCCAGGTACGGATTGTCACAGACAGCACCCATACCAAGGCCCGGATCAAGCAGATCGACGAGCAGCGTATGCGGGAAGACCTTGATGCGGGTCGGGTGGTTGTCGTGGCCGGTTTCCAGGGCATTGATGAAAATGGAAATATTACAACGCTGGGCCGCGGCGGTTCCGATACCACCGCAGTGGCTCTGGCGGCAGCGCTAAAGGCTGATGAGTGCCAGATCTACACAGACGTGGATGGCGTGTATACCACCGATCCCCGTGTGGTGGACAGCGCCCGGCGTCTTGAGCGTATTACCTTTGAAGAAATGATCGAAATGGCGAGCCTTGGCTCCAAGGTTCTCCAGATTCGTTCTGTGGAATTCGCAGGCAAATACAACGTTCCATTACGGGTTCTTTCCAGCTTCCAGGAAGGGGAAGGCACCCTGATTACTCTTGAGGATGAAAACGCCATGGAACAACCGGTTGTTTCCGGCATTGCTTTTAACCGTGACGAAGCCAAACTGACAATATCCGGTGTGCCCGATACTCCGGGCAGCGCTCTGCGGATTCTCAAGCCCATAAGCGATGCCAATATTGAAGTGGACATGATTGTCCAGAACGTGGGTGAGGATAACAGAACTGCGTTTACCTTTACGGTGCACCGAAATGATTTTAAGCGTGCCAGGGAAGTACTCCAGGGCGTTGCCGATCAGTTGGGTGCTCGAGAAGTAGGCGGGGACAGCAAAATTGCGAAAGTCAGCATTGTGGGTGTTGGTATGCGCTCCCACGCCGGTGTTGCAACTCAAATGTTTGAAGCGTTGTCCAATGAAGGTATCAACATACAGATGATCTCCACGTCGGAAATCAAGATTTCCGTGGTGATCGATGAGAAATATCTTGAGCTTGCGGTTCGTGCCCTTCACAGTGCATTCGAACTCGACAAGCCCGGGGTAGACGAGGCCCGGTAACGCAGGTAACAGGTCGGTCTGCGGGGCTGTATAAAAAAGAGATTCATTAACTGAGCCTATGACATCGCTGCCCCGTATAAGGGAATATGCGTCTGTTGTCCAGTCAGTGATCTCACTATAAAAGTAAAAAGTAGATAAAACCATTTGTCGGAACAGGTAGCTCTGGATAGGGAGTAAGGGATATGTTGATTCTAACTCGCCGCGTAGGCGAAACTCTGATGGTCGGCGACGATATCACCGTCACCGTTCTGGGAGTGAAGGGCAATCAGGTGCGCATTGGCGTCAATGCCCCGAAGGAAGTTGCGGTACATCGCGAAGAAATCTATCAGCGAATTCAGTCGGAAAAAGGCTCCGAAGAGCCGGAACCCGGCAACAGCTGAGAGACGAAAAGCCGTTCATGGGAAGCCTGAACGGCTTTTTTGATTTTCGGGGATATCGAGGCTGAAAAAACTCGTGTCAACCCTATGAAATCAGAAAAATTATGGTAGTATACGCCCCGTTCTCAAGGAGAGGTGGGTGAGTGGCTGAAACCAGTTCCCTGCTAAGGAACCGTACGAGCAATCGTACCGAGGGTTCGAATCCCTCCCTCTCCGCCATTTCCCTCACGGGAAAAGAGAGACAGGTTGATGTAGTATTCAACCACAGCAAGTGATCAATGTGCGGCTGTAGCTCAGCTGGATAGAGTACCTGGCTACGAACCAGGCGGTCGGAGGTTCGAATCCTCCCAGCCGCGCCATCGATCAACCTTGCCATCCGTTTTAAGCGGCTGTAGCTCAGCTGGATAGAGTACCTGGCTACGAACCAGGCGGTCGGAGGTTCGAATCCTCCCAGCCGCGCCATATCAAGACCAAAGCGCCTCAGTCTGTGTACCCCACAGATTGAGGCGTTTTGCTTTGTATAGCTGGGAGGATTGGAACCGATAAGAGGTTCGACCGAAACCCACGCAGTGGGTTGAG